>JALOTH010000004.1 GCA_025458035.1 Rhodospirillales bacterium | reverse complement strand
TGCCGGGGCTGTCGATGACCAAGGCGGCAGAGTTGCTGCAGACCCAGGACAAAATCATCAAGTCGTTCCCGGAGGTTCAGTCCGTCTACGGCAAGGCGGGGCGGGCGGCGACCGCCACCGACCCCGCTCCCACCGAAATGTTCGAGACGGTCATCAATCTGAAGCCGGAAAGCGAGTGGCGCGATGGTGTGACCATCGATCAATTGATCGCCGAAATGGACCGCGCGCTGCAATTCCCCGGTGTCAGCAACGCCTGGACAATGCCGATCAAGGCGCGCATCGACATGCTGTCGACGGGGATTCGCACGCCCGTTGGCATCAAGCTGTTCGGCCCCGACCTCGAAGGGCTGGAGGCCATTGCCCGCGAGATCGAGGCGGCGGTGCGCACCGTCGGAGGCACCACCAGCGTCTATGCCGAACGGGTGATGGGCGGCTATTACGTCAACATCCAGCCCGATCGCGCGGCGCTCGCCCGCTACGGCTTGATGGTCGGCGATGTGCAGGAGGTGGTGCGCAGCGGCCTCGGCGCGGAGGCGGTGACGACCACGGTGGAGGGCCGGGAACGCTACACGGTGAACGTCCGCTACCCACAGGCCTACCGCTCCGATCCCCAGGCCATCGCCGAGAGCGTGCTGATACCGCTTCCTCGCGGCGGCTCCATTCCTCTCGGTCAGGTGGCGCAGGTGAGCCTCGCCAAGGGTCCGCCCAGCGTCCGCACGGAAAACGCCCAACTGGTCGTTTATATCTATATCGATTTCCGCGACCGGGATATTGGCGGCTACGTCGCCGATGCGAAAGCTGCGGTGGCGGAACGGGTGCGATTTCCGCAGGGCTATTACATCCTCTGGAGCGGTCAATTCGAGTATCTGCAGCGCGCGCAAGCGCGGATGCAGATCGTCGTGCCGGTGACACTGCTGATCATCTTCATGCTGCTGTATCTGAACTTCCGGCGGGTCACCGAGAGCCTGATCGTCATGCTCAGCTTGCCGTTCGCGTTGATCGGCGGACTGTGGTTCGTCTGGTATCTGGACTTCAACCTGAGCGTTGCCGTCGTCGTCGGGTTTATCGCCCTGGCCGGTGTGGCCGCCGAAACCGGGGTGATCATGCTGATCTACCTCGACCACGCCTGGCGTGAGATCCAAGCGCGCTGCGCCGCCGCTGGCCGCGTGCCGACGCGCGGCGACCTTTACGAGGCGATCATGATCGGCGCGGTGGAACGGGTGCGGCCGAAAATGATGACGACGATCTCGATCATCGCCGGGCTGCTGCCGATCCTGTGGGCGACGGGAACCGGTTCCGAAGTGATGCAGCGGATCGCCGTGCCGATGATCGGCGGCATGCTGTCATCGACGGTCCTCACTCTCATCGTCATTCCGGCCATCTACGGCATCGTCAAAAGCATCGGCCTGCGGTCATCGCAGCGGGCGGATTTCGGCCGCGCCGAGGCGCTGAGGCCCGCCCGCTGACCGGCGGGGCCGGCGTACGGGCTTGATGGCGTGCTGAACCGGCAGCGGGGCGACGGCGTAATTTCTGCCGACACAGTCCGAAGCCCGAGCCGCCTTGCCGATGAGCCTCAACGTCGTCTGGTACAAACGCGATCTGCGCTGGTTCGACCACGCGCCGCTGGCCGAGGCCGCCCGCTGCGGCCCGGTGCTGCCGCTCTACATCGCCGAGCCGGCGCTGTGGCAGCAGCCCGATGCCGCCGCCCGGCAATGGGCCGTTTTCGCCGAAAGCCTGGCCGAACTCACTGAGGCGCTGGGGGCGTTGGGGCAACCGCTGATCGTGCGCGTTGGCGATGCGATCGACGTGCTCGACGCCCTGCGCCGGAGCCATCGTGCCATCGCTCTCTGGTCCCATCAGGAAACGGGCAACGGCTGGACCTACGCTCGCGATCGCCGGGTGCGGGCCTGGGCGCGGGCCCATGGCATCCGGTGGACGGAATTTCCGCAGGATGGGGTTATCCGCGGCCTCAAGGATCGCGATGGCTGGGCACGGCACTGGGATCGGCTGATGTCGCGCCCGCTCATCGCAACGCCGGATGCGCTGGTTCCGCTGCAGACCACCGACCTCGGCGGGATCCCGTCGCCGCGCCAACTCGGGCTCGATGACGATCCCTGTCCGCATCGTCAACCGGGCGGACGGCATGCCGGCCTTGACCTGCTCGCCAGCTTTCTCGACCACCGCGGCGCCCGCTACCATCGGGAGATGTCGAGCCCCAACACCGCCTATCGGGCGTGCTCCCGCTTGAGTGCCCATTTCGCCACCGGCGCGGTGTCCCTGCGCGAGGCGGCGCAGGCGGCTCGCCGACGCCTCGATGCCCTCGACGCGTTGGCGCCGGCGGATCGCCTGACCTTCGCGCCGGCGTTGCGCGCCTTTCAGGGGCGGCTGCACTGGCACTGCCACTTCATGCAAAAGCTGGAGGACCAGCCGTCGCTGGAGTTCGAGAACCAGCACCCCGCCTACGATGGCTTGCGCGAAAACACCTATGACGCGGGTCGGTTTCAGGCCTGGTGCGCCGGGCAGACCGGCTTTCCGTTCATCGACGCCTGCATGCGGGCGCTGACCGACAGCGGCTGGATCAACTTCCGGATGCGGGCGATGCTGATGGCGTTCGCCTCCTACCATCTTTGGCTGCACTGGCGGCCGACGGCGCTCCACCTTGCCCGGCTGTTCGTGGACTACGAACCCGGCATCCATTATCCGCAAGCGCAGATGCAGAGCGGCACTACCGGCATCAACACACCCCGCATCTACAACCCAGTGAAACAATCCCACGATCAGGATCCAGCCGGCACGTTCATTCGCGCGCATCTCCCGGAATTGCGCGGCGTGCCCGATCCCTACGTCCATGAACCGTGGACGATGCCAGCGGAGGTGCAGCAGCGCGCCGGCTGCATCATCGGCACGCACTATCCGCCGCCGATCGTCGATCACCTCGCCGCCGCCCGCGTCGCCCGCGCGCGCGTCTGGGCGGTGCGGCACGGAGCCGAATATCACGCCACCGCCGATGCCATCCAGGAGCGCCACGGCAGCCGTCGCAGCGGGCTGCCCCCGTCGAACCCGGCACGCCGGTGCCGTCGCGCACGCTCCGATCCCGCGCAGCGCTCGCTGACATGGGGTTCGGAGGCGGACTGATGGCGAGGCATCGCAGCAAGCGCGACCTGCCAGCGAAACGCTGCCCGGTATGCCAGCGATCCTTCGTCTGGCGCCGCAAGTGGGCGAGCGTGTGGGAGGGTGTCGTCTATTGCTCGGAGCGCTGCCGGCGCACGCAGCGTGCTCAGCCGGTCAGCACCGGCGTCGTGCCGAGATAGCGGTCGTCGTCGATCTGCTTGACCAGAAAGTCGGCGACATCGGCGCGCGAAATGAAGCCGCACCGCCACTCGCGGGGATCGACCAGCACCTGATAACGGCCGGTCTTCGGCCCGTTGGTCAGAATCACCGGCCGCGCGATCACCCAGTCGAGGCCGCTTTTGCGGATCAGCCGCTCCTGCACGTCCTTGTCATCGTAGACACGGCCGAGGAACGTCGTGAAAGCCGCGTTGTAGAGAAAGTTGCCGCGGTTGCGACTATCGCCGGCCCCGAAACCGGTGACGCAAATCAATCGCCTGACCCCGGTCTCGGTCATGGCGGCCAACAAAACGCGGGTCGCATCGGAGAACAGCCGCGTCGGCCGCAGCAGCATCTCCGGTCCCGCCGCAACGCCGAGCGCCTGGATCACCGCGTCGATGCCGTCGAGGGCCTCGGCAACGGCGCCTTCGTCCAAGGCATCGCTGGCCACCTTCTCCAGGTTGGCGTGGGTGACGGGAATGCGGCTGGCGGATCGGGCCAGCGCCCGCACGCGGTGGCCGGCCTTCAGCGCTTGTTTCACGGCCTCGAGGCCGATACCTCGGCTGGCGCCGATGATCAGTAGCTGTGCCATCCTTCGGCCTCCCTCATCGCCAAACGACCCTCATCCGCGGCGGGCGCCGGAAAGCGCGACCGGCGCCGCTGCGCCGCCCGCCTCGCCATTTCGGCTCCGTAATATAGCTGTTATTTGGACCCTTGCACGACTTCGGCTAGTGTTCCTGTGGCCGTTGGTCGGTGGCCCTCTCCAGCGAGAAATTTCTGAAGGTGGCAATGGGCGAAGGTCCCATCGCGTTCGGCATCATCTGCGAGGCGCCGGCAGAAGCCGCCGGCGACCCGCGACTGTGTCCGCCGCTGACCACCCGAGAGGCCGCCGAACTGGCCCGCTGTTTCGTCGCCGACATCTCGGTGGTAATCGCCGGCCTGGTGAAGCGGGGACAGGCTGAGGGCGTGATTGTCTACGCGCCGGCCGGGCAAGCCGCCACCTTCACCGGCCTCGTCCCGCCCGAGTTGACGCTGCGGGCGCAGCGCGGCGAGACGCTGGAACAGCGATGGCTGAATACCATGCGGGATCTGCAAGCCGCCGGCCACCCCGCCGTCTGCCTGCTTCAGGCCGATAGCCCGACGTTGCCCCTATCGTTGCTGGAGTGGACCATCGCCAGCTTGCGCCAGCCTGGCGAGCGGGTGGTCCTCGGGCCAGCGATCGATGGCAGCTGCTACCTGATCGGCCTGAAGCAGGCACCGGCATCGGTGTTGCCCGACATCGCCTGGACGCCGGGGGAGGGGCTTCGGCAGATGCTCGTGCGGACCGCCGCGCTTGGCGTGCCGGTGACGCTGCTGCCGGTCTGGTACGGGGTAAGGGATATCGCCTCGCTACAGCTCCTGCTCCACGAGCTGTTCTCGGCCAGCATGCCGCTGGCGGCGGAGGGTGTCGTCGGCTCGCCGGCGGAGCATACGCGGCGCCATCTCGCGCAACTCCTGAGCGAGCAGGCGGCGGCCCGGTTCGAGGTTCGTGTGCCGCCGCTGGTGCTGGCATCATAAGAGGCGCGCGCCTCACCCCATTCCGTCCGTTTCGCCGCCGCCAGACGGCCGCAATCTTCTCAGGTGGCTTGTATTTCCCGCGCGTCGGCGGCTACATGTCAGCCATGCAGACCGTTAATGATATCCGCAAGGCGTTCCTCGATTTTTTCGCGCGTTACGACCATCGGATCGTGCCGTCGAGCCCGCTGGTGCCGCGCAATGACCCGACGTTGATGTTCACCAACGCCGGCATGGTGCAGTTCAAGAACGTATTCACCGGCGTTGAGAAGCGCGATTATGTACGCGCGGTGACCTCGCAGAAGTGTGTTCGTGCTGGCGGTAAACATAACGACCTGGAAAACGTCGGATATACCGCGCGCCATCACACGTTTTTTGAAATGCTGGGTAACTTTTCGTTCGGCGATTACTTCAAGGAACTGGCGATCGAGCTAGCCTGGAAACTGGTGACCAAGGAGTTCGGCCTGCCGCCAGCACGACTGCTCGTCACCGTCTATGCCGAGGACGACGACGCGTTTCGGCTGTGGAAGCGCATCGCCGGGCTGCCGGAGGACAGGATCGTCCGCATCGCCACCTCCGACAACTTCTGGGCGATGGGAGATACCGGCCCGTGCGGACCGTGCTCGGAGATCTTTTACGATCACGGGGAGCATATCCCCGGCGGCCCGCCCGGCAGCGCCGACGCCGATGGCGACCGCTTCATCGAGATTTGGAACCTCGTGTTCATGCAGTTCGAGCAGGTGACGGCGGAGCAGCGGATTGACCTGCCGAAGCCGTCCATCGACACCGGCATGGGGCTTGAGCGCGTTGCCGCGGTGATGCAAGGCACCCACGACAACTACCGCATCGACCTGATGCAGGCGCTGATCCATGCCTCGGCGGAGGCTACCGGCACCGACGCGGACGGCCCGCATGCCATTTCTCACCGTGTCATCGCCGATCACCTGCGGGCGTCGGCCTTTCTCATCGCCGACGGCGTGCTGCCGGCGAACGAGGGGCGTGGCTACGTCTTGCGCCGGATCATGCGGCGGGCGATGCGCCACGCCCACATGATCGGCTGCGCCGACCCTCTGCTGCATCGGCTGGTGCCGTCGCTGGTCGCCAAGATGGGGCAGGCCTATCCGGAACTTGGCCGTGCCGAGGCCCTCGTCGCCGAGACGCTGAAGCTGGAGGAAACACGCTTCAAGCATACCCTCGATCGCGGCCTGCGCCTGCTCGACGAGGAAACGGCGAAGCTGCCATCGGGCGGCACGCTGCCGGGTGAGGTGGCGTTCCGGCTTTACGATACCTTCGGCTTTCCGCTGGATTTGACGCAAGACGCGCTGAAAGCCAAGGGCATTGCCGTCGATGTCGAAGGCTTCCAGGTGGCGATGGCGCGCCAGCGCGAGGAGGCGCGCCGCGCTTGGGCGGGGTCCGGCGAAGCGGCGACCGAAGCCATCTGGTTTTCCATCCGCGAAGCGGTCGGTGCCACCGAGTTCCTTGGCTACGATGTCGAGGAGGCGGAGGGTAAAGTCGTCGCCATCGTGGCCGAGGGGCAACGGGTGGAGGTTGCGGAGGCCGGCCAGTCGGTGGCGATCGTCTGCAATCAGACACCGTTCTACGGAGAGTCGGGCGGGCAGTTGGGGGATGTTGGGCTGATTACCGCCGCCGCGGGACGCGTCGTCGTCACCGATACGCAAAAGCGGCTCGGCGACCTGCACGTTCACCTCGGCATCGTCGAGGCCGGGCGCATCACCACCGGGATGGACGTGCTGTTGTCCTGTGATGGCAGGCGCCGGTCGGCGCTGCGCGCCCACCATTCGGCGACGCACCTGCTGCATGCGGCCCTGCGCCGCCATCTCGGCGAGCACATCGCGCAGAAGGGCTCCCTGGTGGCGCCGGAGCGCCTGCGCTTCGATATCAGCCATCCCAAGCCGCTTACCGCCGAGGAGGTCCTCGCCGTCGAAGCCGACGTCAACGCCGAGATCCGCGGCAATTCCGAGGTGCGGACCCACCTGATGGACCCGGAGGCGGCGGTGGCGGCGGGAGCGATGGCGTTGTTCGGCGAGAAGTACGGCGATGAGGTGCGGGTGGTCTCCATGGGTCGCCATCTCGGCGATGGGCGGACGTTTTCGACGGAGTTGTGCGGGGGCACCCACGTGCGCCGCACCGGCGACATCGGCATGTTCAAGATCGTCGCCGAAACCGCGTTGGCGGCCGGCGTCCGCCGCATCGAGGCGCTGACCGGCGCCGCGGCGGAAGCGCATATTGCCGGCGAAGAGGCGGCGCTGCGGGCGGCAACGCAGCTGCTGGGTGCGGCGGCGGCGGATCTGCCGCAGCGCATCGCGCAGCTTCTCGACGAGCGCAAACGCCTGGAGCGGGAACTGACGGAGACGCGGCGGGTGCTTGCCACCGGCGGCGGCGGCGCGACGACGGCGGTCAAGGAAGTGGCGGGCATCCGCTTTTCACCGAGGCTGCTCGAAGGGGTGCCGGCACGCGAACTGAAAAGCCTCGCCGATGACCTGAAGAAGCAGCTGGGCTCCGGCGTCGTCGCCCTCGTCGCTACCGCCGATGGCAAGGCGTCGGTGGTCGTCGGCGTCACCGACGATCTGACCGGCCGGGTGAGCGCGGTCGATCTGGTCAAGGCCGGTGCGGCGGCGGTCGGCGGCAAAGGCGGCGGTGGTCGCCCGGACATGGCGCAAGCCGGCGGCCCGGACGTCGCCGGAGCACCGGCGGCGCTCGATGCCATCGAGGCGGCTCTCGCCGGGCTTGCCGCTGCCGCCTGACGCGCGCCGGCGACGGTTTCGAACGAACGCGCAACGGGAGTGGGTGATGACCCAGCGTTTCGAAGGCACGGAAAGCTACGTCGCCACCGAGGACCTGCGCGTGGCCGTCAATGCCGCCGTCGCCCTTGAGCGGCCGCTGCTGGTCAAAGGCGAACCGGGAACGGGCAAGACCATCCTGGCGCAGGAGATCGCCAACGCCCTCGGCGTGCCGCTGCTGGCCTGGCACATCAAGTCGACAACGAAGGCACAGCAGGGTCTTTACGAGTACGACGCGGTCGCCAGACTGCGGGATTCGCAACTGGGCGATGAGCGAGTTCACGATATTCGCAACTACATCATCAAGGGAAAGCTATGGGAGGCGTTTACCGCCGATGTCCGTCCGGTTCTGTTGATCGATGAGATCGACAAGGCGGATATCGAGTTTCCCAACGACCTGCTGCTCGAACTGGACCGCATGGAGTTTCACGTCTACGAGACGAAGGAAACCATCGCCGCCCGCCAGCGGCCGATCGTCGTCATCACCTCCAACAACGAAAAGGAACTGCCCGACGCGTTCCTGCGCCGCTGCTTCTTTCATTACATCCGCTTTCCCGATCGCGAGACCATGCAGAAAATCGTCGATGTCCACTATCCGGGAATCCACAAACGGCTGGTGGCCGACGCCTTGACCCTGTTCTTCGAAGTGCGCGAGGTGCCCGGTCTGAAAAAAAAGCCGTCGACATCGGAGCTGCTGGACTGGATCAAGCTGCTGATGGTGGAAGACGTTCCGCCGGAAGCCCTGCGCACGACCGATGCCCGCAAGCTGATCCCGCCGCTTTACGGCGCCCTGCTGAAGAACGAGCAGGATGTCCACCTGTTCGAACGGCTGGCCTTTCTCAACCGTCGCGAAGGACGCTGACGCGCAATCGCGAGCCGACGGCGGGACGGCCCATGTTCATCTCGTTTTTTCTCGAACTGAAAAAGGCACGGCTGCCGGTCTCGCTGCGGGAATACCTGACCCTCATCGAGGCGATGGATCGCGAGCTGGCCGCCTACTCGGTCGATGACTTCTATTACCTTTCGCGCGCCTGCCTGGTGAAGGATGAGAGCAACCTCGATAAGTTCGATCGCGTCTTCGGCGAGGTATTCAAGGGACTGGAGACGCCGGAAGGCGAGGTGGTCGAAATTCCGGCGGAGTGGCTGAAGAAGCTCGGCGAAAAGCTGCTGAGCGAAGAGGAAAAACAGCTCATCGCGGCGCTGGGCGGCTTCGACAAGCTGATGGAAACGCTGGCCAAGCGGCTGGCCGAACAGAAGGGGCGCCATCAGGGTGGCGCGAAATGGATCGGCACCGCCGGCACCTCGCCCTTCGGCGCCTGGGGCTACAATCCGGAGGGGGTGCGCATCGGTCAGAGCGAAAGCCGCCATCGCCGCGCCGTCAAGGTGTGGGACCGGCGGGAGTTTCGCAACCTCGACGCGGATGTCGATCTCGGCACCCGCAACATCAAGGTGGCGCTGCGCCGGCTGCGCAAGTTCGCGCGGGAGGGGGCGCCGACGGAGTTGGACCTTGCGACGACGATCCACGCCACCGCCAAGCGTGGCTGGCTGGATCTCCACATGGTGCCGGAGCGACACAATGCGGTGAAGGTGCTGTTGTTCCTCGATGTCGGCGGGTCCATGGAGCCCCATGTGAAAATCTGCGCCGAGCTGTTCTCCGCTGCCCGCGCCGAGTTCAAGCACCTGGAATACTTCTATTTCCACAACTGTGTTTACGAAAAGCTGTGGCGCGACAACCGCCGCCGCTGGGACGATACGACGCCGACGTGGGATGTTCTGCACACCTATCCCCACGACTACAAGGCGATCTTTGTCGGGGATGCCTCGATGAGCCCCTACGAACTGACCGAGCCGGGCGGGTCGGTCGAGCACTGGAACGATGAAAGCGGGCTGATCTGGCTCGACCGCGTGCTGACCGTCTATGGCAAGGCGTGCTGGCTCAACCCGACGCGTCCCGACTGGTGGGAGCACACCGCGTCAACCAAGCTGATTCGCCGTGCCTTCGGCGGGCGGATGTTTCCGCTGACCCTCGACGGCCTTGATCAGGCGATGCGCAGCCTGGTGCGCTGACGTCGGACGGCCGTCATGGCATCGGCATCGACGGTCATCACCGCAAGCGGGGAGGGGAGGGCACGATGAAAGAACTGCTGCCGATGACGGCCGGCGCCTTCTACAACAGGCCCCGCGCCGGCGGCGCCAGTACGTTTGCCGAAGGCATCCGCAACCTCGCCATCCCGGACGTGGCGGCGACCGGGCACCGGTTCCGGCTGATCGGCGGGGATCCCACCGCCGTGCGCATCGAACAGCAACTCGGCGACGGCCGGGTTCCGGAAAAAATCAACTTTGCCGTCGATTATCTGCCCGCCGTTTTCCTCGCCCTCGGCGCCGAGCGCAGCCGCGCCGTCGCCCTTATCGAGACGGAAGGTTTCGATCACGAGGGCAAACAGCAGCGTTGGTCGGGGACCGGCTTTCTCGTGCACGCCAACCTGCTGCTGACCAACTACCATGTGTTGAACTCAATCGCGGTGGCGAAAAGCGCTCGTATCATCTTCAATTTTCAGCTGGATCCCAATCAGAAGCCGGCGGAAACCGTCGCCTTCAAGCTCGATCCCGATCGCCTGTTCCTGACCAGCCCGCTCGACGGCGGCCTCGACTACACGTTTGTCTGGATCGATGACGCCGCATCCCGGCAATTCGGGATCATCGCGCCGAAGCGGAGCGCGTTTACCATCCTGGTCGGCGATCGGGCCAACATCATTCAGCATCCGCGCGGCCGGCGGAAGGAAATCGTGCTGCAGAACAACGAGGTCATCCAGGATACCGGCCTGCTGCTGCACTACGCGTCCGACACCGATATCGGCAGTTCGGGCAGTCCGGTGTTTGACAATCGCTGGCAGGTGATCGCCCTTCACCACGCGGCGCTGCCAAACCGTGACGGCTTGCGGATCGACGATCTTCGCCCGCCCCCGGCCTATCTGAACGAGGGGATCAAGATGTCGACGATCGCCGCCGATCTCGAACGCCGGGTCGCAGCCGGAGTGGAAGGAGAGGCGCCCGGCCTTGCCCTCGCCGCCTTCAGCGGCATCAACTCGTTGATGGGCTACTTCGGCGGCCTCGGCCGTCCGGCGGAACCGCAAGGCAGCGGCGGTGGCGCGGCCGAAAACGCGGGCGTGGAAAGCGCCGCCGGCGTTGACCGCGTCGTTGACATCTACAGCGGCGAGAACCGCGATCTCGACATCGCCTTCTGGAACGTGGACTGGTTCAGCAGCCGCACCGACGACAAGGTTGAACGGCTGGCGGCGATGATCGCCGACATCAACCTCGATATCTGGGTGCTGGCGGAGGCGACGGCGGCGGCGGGCCGCGCGCTGTGCGAGCGCATCCGCGCGGACTTCGGGCTGGATTTTGGTCTGATCACCGCCGCCGGGCCGGATGTGGCGACGGATCAGCGAACGACGGCGGTGATCTGGAACACGGCAACGGTATCCGGGCAGCGCGTCGACTGGCCGGCGGACGTCGCCGACTGGTTCCGTGTCGATAGCCAGCAGTTCGACGCGTTGCGGTCATCGACGGTGCCCGGACCGGTCTTCGACGACACGCCGGGCGTCTTCTCCTTTTCCGTCGGCAACCGCGTCAGTGCCGGCTTCGCACCGTTCGATATCCGGCTGATTTCACTGCAATCGAAGGCCAGCGGCCGCGGCCAGCAGCGGCGGCGGATGGCGGCAAGGATCGTGGCCGCCGCCATCGCCATGCTCAAGGATGATGGCCACGGCAGCGACTGGATCCTTGGCGGCGATTTCGACGCGGCGGCGGCGACGGCGGCCTTCGGCGATCGCTTCGGCGGGACGATGGCGGCGCTGGCGGCGGCGGGCGAACCGCAAGGCGCGGTGGGTTATCTGCGTTCCTCGGGCTCGCTGACCTACCGCATCCTGCTCTCGCCGAACCTGACGCGGACGTTCGGCGCCGATGATCTCCTCGTCACCGCTGGCGGCCAGCCACTGCCCGAGTACCTCGAGCGGTTCGCGGCGGTGCCGCCGCTGTTCGTCCGCCTCTGCCTCGCCGATCACCGGCCGGCGCCGCCGGCGCCGCCACCCTCGCTGCTGGCGGCGCTCGGCGAGGGTGAAGACGGCGGCGGGGGTGCGGCTGCCGTCAGTTCTTGACGTCGGCGGCGACCCGCATCTTCACGATCTTGTCGGGATCGGTGACGGCGCCGTTACGCGCGTCGTCGCCGAGCTTGATCTGGTCGACGTGCTCCATGCCCTCGACGACGCGCCCCCATACCGTGTACTGGCCGTCCAGAAACCGGGCCGGCGCGAAGCAGATGAAGAACTGCGAATCGCCGCTGTTGGGGTTTTGCGCGCGCGCCATGCCGACCGTTCCGCGCAGGAACGGTTCCTTGGAAAATTCGGCCGGCAGCTTGGTGCCCGAGCCTCCGGTGCCGTCGCCGCGTGGATCGCCGGTTTGCGCCATGAACCCCTTCATCACCCGGTGAAAGGTCAGGCCGTCGTAGAAACCCTGGCGCACCAGTTCCTTGATCCGCGCCACGTGCTGCGGGGCCAGATCGGGGCGCATCTCGATGACGACGCGGCCGGTCGCGAGATCGAGGTAGAGGGTGTTTTCCGGGTCAAGGGCGGCGAAAGCGTCGGTGGTGGCGAGGATTCCCGCAAGCATCGCAGCGGCGAGAGCGAACGGCATCTTTCGTTTCATGGCAAGCTCCGGTGACGGGAAAGCGGCCAGCAACCGGTCGGGGACCCGCCGTCGCGGCGCCAGCACCCTAGCAGGCTGCCGGCAGCGGTCTCCAGCGATTTCCGCGGCTGCGGTGGGCGCTGGGGCTTGATTTGCGTCCTGGCGCTGGCCACCATCCTGCGCGGTGGGGCTGATGGTTTCCGTTCGGCGAGGAGGCGTGCAGATGCGCGATGGCGATGAAGGGCCGGTGGCCCGCAACGTGCTCGGTGAGCGATTGCGGACGTGCTGCACCGCGCCGATGACCGGCTTTTACCGCACCGGCCGCTGTGAAACGGGGCCGCAGGACGTTGGCCTGCACGTCGTTTGCGCGGAGATGACCGAGGCGTTTCTCGCGTTCTCGAAATCGCGCGGCAACGACCTGTCGACGCCGGTGCCGGCCTACGGCTTCCCGGGCTTGAAGCCGGGCGATCGCTGGTGTCTGTGCGCCGGCCGCTGGAAGGAAGCCCTCGACGCCGGCAAGGCGCCGAAGGTGGTGCTGGCGGCAACCCACGAAGCGGCCCTCGCCGTCGTCAGTCTGGACGAGCTGAAGGCCCATGCCCTTGACCTCTCATGACGCTCATCCCCGTACGGAAATTACAGGAATGTGACGCCCGGCACAGCGGGTTAGCCCGCTGGCCGATGACGATGAGCGATGAGAAAAGTGGTCAGCGATGCGAGGTTAACGATGACGGGGGTCTGTCGTCGGCAATCCACCCTCGGCACGCCGCGCTTCCAGCGAGTCGAGAAGCTGCATCAGAAAAGTGATTGAAGCCGACTGGGAGGAGTTGTCGCCGTAAAGGCGCGAGTTAATTTCGAAGAAATCGCGGAAATCGACTTTGCTGATCATGACGTCTCCTTTCGAAGGTTATACTCATAACGAAGCTTCCCTGGCAGTTTCTTGCGGACGCAACCCGGAATGCCAAACGTTGTCGGTAGGCTTACGGCGGCGGCGGGACCTTGGATGACTCGCCAGTACGCATCTTCCCGGATCGACTCTGAGTAAATTGTATGGAAATAAATTTAGCAAGAAAAAATTATGTGAATGGGAACACCGGTCGGCGGCGGCGGCGCAAACGGGGACCGTTGACCGCAGCGCTCGCGCCCCGGCGCCGCTCGCGCGGCGCGCCGCCGGGACGGTGGCAGCAACCGGAGACACCCTTGAATGACTGAAGAGAATCGCCTCGCTGAAACCAAGCGGCAACTCGATCACCTTGCCGCCGCCCTGGCGCAGCCGGGTGCCGGCGCGCTGTCGACCCTGGAATGCCGGCTCGCCGATCTCCAGCAGCGTTTGCTGATCACGCCGGCGCAGACCCTCGACGAGATCGCTGTTCGCCTGGACGCGATTCGCGAGATCGTCGCCGGCCTCGGCGAAGCGGGCTACTTGCTGCATCTGGTTGACGCCTCGATCCGCGATGTCCGCGCGCTGGCCGCGCGTGCGTCACCGCCGCGGTGAAACCCGACCGCCGCGTTGGCGCGGTTTCGGCGCCGGCACGATGACGGGGACCGGTCAGTGCCCGGTGGTGCTGTAGGGATCGGCGGCGTCGCGCAGGCCGTCGCCGAGGAAGTTGAAGGCAAGCACCGTGACGATCACCGGCACCATCGGCAGCATCAGCCAGGGATAGAGGACGACCGCTTCGATATTCTGTGCCTCGATCAGCAGCACCCCCCAACTGGTGATCGGCGGCCTGAGGCCGAGGCCAAGAAAACTGAGCGCTGTTTCGCCGAGGATCATCGACGGAATGGAGAGCGTCGCCGAGGCAATCAGGTGGCTCATGAAGTTCGGCAGCAGGTGGCGGCCAATGATGCGCGGCGGACTCGCCCCCATCAGTCGCGCCGCCGTGCAGTAATCCTCCTCGCGCAGCGCCAGCAGCTTGGAGCGCACCGCCCGGGCAAGGCCGGGCCAGTCGAGGAGGCCAAGGATCACCGTGATGCCGAAATAGATAAGCACGGGGCTCCATGAGATCGGCAGCGCTGCCGACAGCGCCATCCACAGCGGCAGCTCCGGCAGTGAGCGCAACACCTCGATGATGCGCTGGACGATGCCGTCCACCCAGCCCCCGAAGTAGCCGGCCAGTCCGCCGATGGTGATGCCGAGAACGAAGCTGATGGCGATCCCGATCAGGCCGACCGTGAGCGAGATGCGCGCGCCATAGATGATGCGCGAGAGCATGTCGTGTCCGAGGCGATCGGTGCCGAGCAGGAACAGGGTGCCGCCTTCCGCCGGACACATCAGATGAAACCGGCCAGGTACCAGTCCCCAGAAAGCGTACGGGTCACCGAGACAAAAAAAGCGGATGCGCTGGACATCCGTGCGGTCGACCTCGTAGCGGCGCGCCATCGTTTCCAGATCGACGCTGTATTCGAGGCCATAGACGAAGGGACCGATGAATTGGCCGTCATGGAACAGCCGGATCGCCTGCGGCGGCGCGTAGATGAAGCCCGTATTGCGGCTCTCGAGTGCGTAGGGGGCGAGGATCTCGCTGATCAGGATCATCCCGTAGAGGGCCAGTAGCACCGCCCCGCAGAGGACGGCGACCCGGTGTTGACGGAAGCGCCACCACATCAACTGCCATTGCGAGGCGAGGGAATACCGTTCCTGCTCGGCTGTCAGCTGTTCGGTCTCGTCGGGATCGAACGGCCTGGGATCGACGAAATGGGGCAGGGGCGGGGCGCCGTTGCTCATCGGCTTTGGCCGCCGCTCAAGCGGATGCGTGGATCGAGCATCGCCAGCAGCACGTCCGACAGGAACATGCCGAGGACCGTCAACACCGCGAGGAACATCAGAAACGAACCGGCGAGGTAGAAATCCTGGCTCTGCAAGGCGCTGAGCAGGATCGGACCGGTCGTCTGCAACGACATCACCGCGGAAACGATGACGGAGCCGGACACGACGCTCGGCAGCAGATTGCCGATATCGGAAATGAACGGGTTGAGCGCCATGCGTAGCGGATATTTCAGCAGCAGCCGGCCCTCCGGCAGGCCCTTGGCGCGGCCGGTGACGACGTATTGCTTTTGCAGTTCATCGAGCAGATTGGCGCGCAGGCGGCGGATCATCGCCGCGGTCCCGGAGGTGCCGATGACGATGACCGGGATCCACAGGTGACTGAGCACCGACATCGCCTTGGCGAAGGACCACGGTTCGTTGATGTACTCCGGATCGATCAGCGTGCCGATCGACGTGCCGAACCAGACGTTGGCAAGGTACATGAGGATCAGCGCCAGCAGGAAATTCGGGGTGGCAAGGCCGATCAGGCCGAGGAAGGTGAGCCCGTAATCGCCCCAACTGTACTGGCGTGTCGCCGAGTAGACGCCGATAGGAAACGAAACGACGTAAATGAACAAGATGGTGGAAAAGTTCAAGACAACCGTCAGCAGCAAGCGATCGCCGACCACGTCGGTGACCGGCTGGCCATGAGCAAACGAATATCCGAAATCTCCCTGCAACAGGCCGAACACCCAGACCAGATACTGCTGATACAGGGGAAGATCGAGCCCATACTGACGGCGGAGAAAGTCGATCTTCTCTTGAGCGACCTGCTCGCCCTGGCTTTGCAACTCGCTGATGTAGCTGGACAGATAGTCGCCCGGAGGCAGTTGGATGATGATAAAGACCAGCACGCTGATAACCACAAGGGTTAACACCATGGTCAGCAGGCGGCGGCCGAGGTAAGTGAACATTTGCGCGATTATTTCGATCTGTCGTCCGCGTACCAGAAGGTATCGGGCTGGTAAACGCCGAAGAAGGCGCCCGGCTCCCAGTTGTAGATGCCCTCCTTCGGCACGTTGCGCAGGGCCGTGCTGACCACCACCGGTTGCGGGACCATGCGCACGGTGCCGATGGTGAAGACTTCGTCGGCGCGGATCGCCAGCATGTCCTGCCAGAGCCGCGAGCGCTGTTGCGCGTCCAGCGTCGTCAGCCACTGCTGCCGCAGCGCCGCCAGCCGTTCCGCCGCCGGCAGATCGATGGGAGCACCGGCGCGGCCGCCGCTCTCGTAATGCTGGCCCCACTTCGGCCAGCTGAGTTGCTGCTGGCTGGTCGGCGCCATTTCGTCGGGGATGGTGTTGGCATTGGGCAGGGCATTCTCGAGGCCCGACCACACCGACAGCACCGCCTCGCCGGAAAATACCCGGTTGCGCAGGATCTCCCGCTGTTCCGGCTTGACCAGCAGGTCGATGCCCAGCTTGCGCCAGGTGGACTGCACCAGTTGCAGGACCGCCACCTCGGTCGGATCCTCGCCCGCCGTTTCGACGACCATCTGCAGCCGCCGTCCCGAAGGCAGCTTGCGGATGCCACCGCTGTCACGGGGCAGCCCGAGTCCATCAAGGATGGCGTTGGCCTGCTTGAGGTCGAAGCTCGCCCACTTCGTCTCGAACTCGGACTTGAACAGCGGGCTGCCCGGCAAAACCGTGTCGTTTCCCGGCCGGCCGAAACCGGTGAAAACCGCCTGATTGATCTCGTCGCGGTCGATCGCCAGCGACAGCGCCCGGCGGAAATCCGTGTTGCGGACGAGCGGAGCGAGATCGGCGTCGATGGTATTGAGATTGGGATAGATGGCCACCTCTGCGCCGCGCGCCGTTTTCCACAGCAACACTCTGTAAGGATTGCGCTTTTCGCCCTGCTTGAGGACCGTGATGTTATCGAAGCCGATGCCGCGCGCTTGCAGGTCGGCATCGCCGGCGGCGGTTTTCGCCGGGATCAGGCCGGGGCTTGCCATCGTGAAGGTCACCCGGTCGATGTAGGGAAGCTGCCGCCCGTGCTGGTCGACGCGGTGATAGAACGGATTGCGGATGAAGATGAAATAGCTGGATGGCGGCCGCGTTTGCAGTACCCAGGGCTGGAGACTGGGCAGTTCGGGATTGTCGTTCCGATACTGGCGCGATTTCTGCGTAAACAACGCCGCCCAGTTGCGCTGGCCGGCCGCGGTGATCTTTGCCTGCAGGTCGGCGGCATCGGCGTATCGCGGGTGGAACGCCTTGAGATAGTGGGCCGGTTCAAAAATGAACTCCGGCCGCGCGCCTGCCAGCGCCGGCAGGAAGAACGGATTGGGCTTCGTCCAGGTGTAGCGGACGGTCGTCTCGTCGATCACTTCGAACTTTGGCGCTTCGCCGTCGACGCGCAGAAAGGCGTCCGGCCCACTCGGCGACAGGTCCGGGTTGTTGGCGACATCCTCCCAGAAGAATTTGAAATCCTGAGCGGTGAAAGGCGCGCCATCGGACCAGCGGTGACCCTTGCGTAGATGCAGGGTGAAGACGCGGCCCTCATCGACGTCAAGCTTTGACAGGATGTCCGGCACCAGTTCCCAGTTCTGATTGTAGCCGACAAGCCGCGCATAGCCGAAAACGACCATCAGGCGGGTGTCACGCGGCTGGCTCATCAGCATCCGCAGATCGCCGCCATGCCGCCCTGGCGAGCGCTCGGGGCCGTCGAGCGTCACCACGAAGGGCGTGCGCGGCAGCCGCTCGGCGACCGGCGGCAGCTTGCCCTCGGCGACGGCGGCGGCAAAAAACGGCGTTTCGACGAAGCTGGCGGCGCTCGCCGCCGCGGTCATGGCGATACAGGCGAAGAGGACGAGGACGGCCCTCATGCGGCGACCTCCCAGTCGTCGTGCGGATAGCTGTGAGCGCGAACGAAGTGGCCGCCGCCGAGATCGATCATGCCCGGCGCACCGCCGTCGCCCTCGTGGAATGGCGGCGGCCAGGCTTCGGGCACGGAGGCACGGCCATCCATCAGGGCGGTGAAATCGAGTTTGCGGTCCGGGTCGGGGAACGGCACGGCGGCGAGCAGGGCGCGCGTGTACGGATGCCGGGGACGCTCGAACAGCATGTCGCGCGGCGCTTCCTCGACGATCATGCCGGCGCACATGACGGCGATGCGATCGGCCATGTAGTCAACAACCGCCAGGTTATGGGAGATGAACAGGAACGTCAGCCCGAACTTCGCCTGCAAGTCCTTCAGAAGATTAAGAATTTGTGCCTGAACGGACACATCGAGGGCGGACACCGGCTCATCGCAAATGATCAGTTCCGGGCGCAAGGCGAGGGCGCGGGCAATGCCGATGCGCTGGCGCTGTCCGCCGGAAAAGCTGTGCGGATAGCGGCTGAGGGCGCGGGCATCAAGGCCGACCAGTTCCAGCAGTTCACAGGCGAGATCCTGCCGGTACTGGACCGTGCCGACGCCGTGGATGATCAACGGTTCGGTCAGGATGTCGCGCACCGTCATGCGGGGATTGAGCGAGCCGAACGGGTCCTGGAACATGTACTGGATGCGCTGGCGATAGCCGAACAGCGCCTTTTCGTCCACCGTCAGCAAATCGACGAGGTTGCCGCCATCGTTGAAAATGACCGAGCCGGCGTCGGCGCCGATCGCCCGCATGATCAGCTTGCTGACGGTGCTCTTGCCGCAGCCGCTCTCGCCGACGAGGCCGAGGCAGCGGCCCCGCTCGATGCGGAAACTGACGTCGTTGACGGCGAGCAGGGAGCCGGCGCGGCCGCCGCCGAAAAGGCCGGCGCTGCGGCGAATGGTGAAGCTCTTTATCAGGCCGCGCACATCCAGCAGCGGCGCCGCGGTCTCTGCCGGTGCGACGGGCCGTGCCTTCTGATCCAGCAGCAGGCCGCCGCCGTCCAGCTGGATTTCCCGCAACGGCTTCAGCCGCTCGCCATCCTTCATGTCGAAATGCGGGCAGGCGCCAATCAGTGCTTGCAGATACGGGTGTTGCGGCCGGCGGAAAATGTCATCAAGGGTGCCGCTCTCCATCACCCGGCCCTTGTAGAGGACGATGACCTCCTCGGCGATGTTGGCGACAATGCCGAGATCGTGGGTGATCAACAGGATCGCCATGCCGAATTCGGCGCGCAAATCCTCGATCAGCTTCAAGATCTGCGCCTGGATGGTGACGTCGAGCGCCGTTGTCGGCTCATCGGCGATGAGCAGCGCCGGCCGGCAGATCAGCGCCATGGAAATCATCGCCCGCTGGCGCAGGCCGCCCGACAGCTCGAACGGGTAGGTTTCGAAGGCGCGGCGCGGGTTTGGAAAGCCGACGTGTCCCAACATCTCGATCGCTTCGCCGCGGGCTTGCCGGCGGCTGGCGTCGCGATGCAGCCGCACCGCCTCGCTGATCTGATCGCCAATCGTATGCAGCGGCGACAGCGACGTCATCGGCTCCTGGAAGATCATCGAGATCCGGCTGCCGCGCAGATTGCGGTAAGCCGCGCCGCTGGAATCGAGCGCCGCCAGGTCGACGGGGGGCTGGTCCCGGCCCAAGTCGGAAAACACGATCTCACCGCCGGTAATCGCGCCCGCACGCGGCAAAATCCCGAGGAGCGCTTGCGCCGTCACCGACTTGCCGGAGCCGGATTCCCCCACCAACGCCACCACCGAGCCGGGACGGATGCGCATCGACAGCCCGTCGACGGCGCGGATGATGCCCCCTTGCGAGCGAAAGTCGACGCGCAGGTCGCGCATCGCCACAAGGTCGGTCATCCCGCACCCTGTCGCGGCAAGGGGATGGCGAGAGCGTCGAAATTGGCGCGCGTCGCCGCGTCGACGGCGATGCCGTTGGTGTCCGCCGCCAGCGCGGCGCGTTTGGCGACAGCGAGGAAGCCGTCCAGCGCCGAGTCGATGCACAGGCGCCGGTCACGGCCCGTCAGGGTCAACTGAAACCAGCCATGATCCCGGTCCCGGCGGGTCGAGAAGTAGGCGAGACGGATCCCCCGCACTTCCGACCAGGGCAACCGGCGCCGATTGACGCTGAGGCCCTCGGCATCGACGACGACGCGGCCGAGATGGCGATGCAGTGTCGACACACCAAGGCCGAGGAACGCCAGCAGCAGCCCGATGAGCAGGCCGGTGATCACCGGCGCCGGCTGCGCGAACAGCAGAGGCGCGGCGGCGATGGCGATGCCGAGAGCGGCCCGGCTGCCGTCGGCGATCGCCGCCGACGGCGGATAGGCATGCGTGGTCATGGCCAGAAGGCCTCGCTCGCTGGCAGCCAGCGGGCGCCAGGGTGCCGGCGGGTGCGCTGGAACAACTCCTCGATGAACCACCAGCAGCCGTCATCATGGAAAAGATGGTGCGTCATCAGCCCGGTCGGCTCCTCGGCATCGACCTCGGCGTGGCGGCGCGCCCGCAGATGATCGATGATCTGTGCGATGGCGCGGTCGAGCCCGATGAAACCGCCGCTGCCGGCCCAATCGACGATGTCGGCATGAACGTTGGTGCGCCGAACGCCCGGCACCGGTTCGGCGGCGGGGCGCGGACCCAGCGTCGAAACCGCCGCCAGGCCGGCGGCCGGCAAGGCTGGCAGCAGCGCGTCGTCCATCCGGTTCCACGGCGCGACCATCACCGGCAGGCTGCGGGGAAACCGCGATAGCCGCCGGCGGCCGTCCGCGAGTTCGTCGATCATCGTCTGACGGGGCCGATGCGGCCCATATTCCTCCTGCCGCGCCCCATCGGGAGCATGATTGTGGTGGGCAAAGCCGTGCTGCAGGACGCTGACCGCCGGCTCGCCCTGCAACCGCGCCGCCAGTCCATCATCGGCGTCGCGTGGAATGACCGCAAGAGCCAAAGGGATACCGCAGCGCCGTGCGATGGCGAGCAGGCGTTCGAGCGCAGGCGTCACCGCGATCGCGTCGTCATCGCGCCACCAGAAGTTGGCCACCCGCCCAGCATCAGCCCAAGCCTCCAACTCGCGCAGGAGCGAACCCCAGCCACTCACGCCGAACCCCGCGGCCCCGTCATCCGGTGACCCATCGCGATAGCAGCACCGCCGTCGTCTCCGCTCCCCGCAAATCAACGTCGACGATGGCGGGCGGGCTCGTCAAGGCTTGTTCAATCGCCGCCGCAAGAAGATTCGGTGACTGGCCGTCCGCCTCGCAGGCCGTCAGCGCGCGGAGCGCCGCCAAGGCGCGGACGCGCCGCCGCTGTTCGGTTTCCGTCTCGCTGGCAAAGGGCACGACCACCGCCGGCACTCCCGTTGCCAGCAGATCCATGATCGTGTTGTAGCCACCTTGGCTGATGGCAAGGCGTGCGCGCCTCAACAGCGCCCGCACATCGCTGCGCCATCGTTCGACGATGACGCCGGATTGCCGCTGCCCGGCGAACTCGGCGAAGGCGGCCGCATCCAGGTTCGGACCGGTGATCAGGCGCCAGACGCTGTCAGCGAGCGAAGTCTGCGGTCGGGCGGCGAGGGCAAGGCGCATCAGCGGCGCGCCGACGGCGCCGCCGCCGGCCATGACGATGACCTCATCGCGCCCCTCGCTGCCGCCGCCGGCGTCGGCCGCCGCTGGTTCACATACATAGCCGGTGTAGGTGATCTTTTCCCGCAACTGCGCCACGTACGGAAAGCTGGCGTCCAGCGGGATCAGCTGCGGATCGCCATGCACGAGAATGCGATCGAAAAAGCGGCTGGCGATCGCCAGCATCTCGCGCGTCCGCTCGGGATCGTGCTTGTGCACCAGGATGTCGCGCAGCGAGCAGACGATCAGCGGCGGCGGCCGCCGGCTGCGGGCGGCTTCGAGAAGCGGCATCAACTCGAAACGGAACTGCCGCCGGCCGAACGGAAACTGTTCAATCAGCAGGATCTGCGGGTGCAACGCCGCGAACTCGGAAACCAGGCGATGGGCGCGCCGGTCGCGAAACGCGGCGTCGATGGGGGCACCGTCGGCGTCCAGCAGAACCTTGAAGCTGGCGTCGGCGGCGCGCACGGGCGGCAGCAGAACGCGGCTGCACCCCGGAAAGCGGATGTACGGCATATCGCCGCCGCCGACGGCGACGGCGACATCGAACCCGGCGGTTGCCATGGCGTTGGCCAGCACCGAAGCCCGCTTGAGGTGACCGATGCCGAGGAGGTGCTGAACGTAGAAAAAAATGCGGACAGCCACGACCGGCCGCTATCGTTCGAGGCGGGCGAGACGCGGCATCGGCACGGACGGCGCGCCGAGGGCGGTCTGAAAGCGGACGGCGAGGCGAGACACCCCGGCGTCGAAGGCAAACGCCTTCGCCACCCGCCGCTGACCGGCAACGGCCAGCCGGACACGCAGCACCGGATGGCGGATCAGCCGTTCGATGGCATCGGCGAGGGCGCGGGGGTCATCGGGCTCGACGAGCAGGCCCGTCTCGCCGTCGTCGATCAGTTCCGGTACGGCGGAAACGCGGGTGGCGACACAGGCAAGCGCCTGACTCTGCGCTTCCATCAGCACGTTGGGCAGACCGTCGCGGTCGCCGTCGGCGGCGATGCGGCTGGCCAGCACGAACAGATCGGCCTGCCGGTAGGCGGCAAGCACCGCCTCCTGCGGCTGCGCGCCTCGCCATTCGATTCGCGCGGTGAGGCCGAGGCGGGCGGCCTGCGCCGCCAGCGGGGCCAACAGCGGACCGGCGCCGATGTGGATGAAGCGCCAGGCGAGGGCGTGCGGCAGCCGCGCCAGCGCCTCGAGCAGCACCGCATAGCCTTTCTTTTCCACAGCCCGGCCGACAGACAGCAGCACCACCGGTTCCTCGCCATGGCCGCCATCGCGCAGCGGACGCGGCAGCGGCGGCGGCGGAAATCGCCGCTGGTCAAGGCCGTGATAGAAAAGAGCCACACGCTGCGGCTCGGGCGCATGGCGCCGCAGGTGGTCGGCGCCGGCGCGGGTACAGGTGACCAGCCAGCGGCAGTCGGCCAGCTTCTCCCGCAGCTCCCACGATGGTGTCGTCCACACGTCCTTGGCGTGCGCCGAAACACTCCATGGCATGCCGAGCAGGGCGCTGGCATAGCGGACGACGGAGGCGGGGGTGTGGAGGAAATGGGCATGCAGCCAGCCGACATCCGCGGCGAGCTCGTGGGCAAGGACCAGTGCCTGGCCGAAGCGGCGCAGCCGGTTGCGGCTGCGGTCGCGGCGCCAGTCGGCAATGAACAGGCGGCGCGCCGCGGCGTAGCGCGGCGTTCGCCGCAGCGCCCACCAGCTGCGCAGCACGCGCCCAGGTTCCTCATGCAGATACTCGGGGAGATAGGCGACGGGAGCGCGAATTTCCCGGTGGACGGGGTGAACGGCGGTATCGGTCGGCCGGCGCAGCGAGTACAGGCGCAGCGTCAGGCCCAGTTCTTCGAGACCGCGAATCTCCTGGGCTATGAAGGTCTCGGATAGGCGCGGATAGCCCTTGAGCACAAAGGCGACGGCCGTGGCCACGACGGGCTGGCTCAGGGCCTGCCGCTGATCAGCGACAGCCGCCGCGCCGGCTGGTCGAGCCACTCATCGACCAGTCCGGCGATCACCGACAACCCGTCAAGAAGTCCGGGGATCTGGATCTGTGACGGCCGCGGCTGCAGCGGCAGCTCATGCAGGGCCGTGGCCATGCGTTGCGCGCTGCGGTTCTCCGTCGCCGACAGCATATGAACGAGGCCGAGCGCCTGCGCCCGCTGCGCGCGGATGAACTGCTCCAGTCGCGGTGCCTCGCGCGGCACGATGACCGCCGGCTTGTCGAAGGACAGGATCTCACAGAACGTGTTGTAGCCGCCCATGGCGACGATGCCGTCGGCAGCGGCCATCAGGCTCTCCATTTCCGCCTCGAAGGTAATGGCTTCGACCCGCGGCAACCGCGCCACCCGATCCATGAAGCCCTGCTGCAGGGTCGAGCGCATGAACGGTCCGAGGACGAGCAGGGCACGGTGGGGGATGGTCGGATCGTGTTCGTAGGCACGCAGCACCCAGTCGATGAGGGCGGCGCCGTCGCCGCCGCCGCCGGTGGTGACAAGGAGATAGGGGCGGCTGCTGGCGGGTCCGACGGCGGTCCGCGCGTGCTTGGAAAGGGTCCGGCGCAGGTAGCCGGTGTAGCGGACCTTGGCCAGGGTGGAGGCCGGCAGGCGAATGCCTTCGAGCGCGTTGCAGATCTGTGGCAGACCATAGACCCAGATGCTGTCATAGAGATCATTGAGGGCCGAGGCGGCGTTCTTGCGTTGCCATTCCTCGGCGAGTTGCATCGGCTCATCCATGACGTCGCGCAGGCCAAGAACCAGCAGGGCGCCGCGGGCCTTGAGCATGGTCAGGGTGTCGCGGACTTCGCCGCGCAACCCGAGCGGCTCCTTGTCGACGAGAAAGATGCTGGGCGCAAAGGCTTCCGCGGTGTGGCGAATGATCTCGGCGCGCATCGCCAGGATCTCCTCGATGCCCATATCGAGGCTCAGCGCGGTGTAATCGCCATGGCGGAGCTTGATGACGCCGGGGATGCGGACAAAATCGACGCGGCTTGAGAAGCTGAAACTGCCGATGATCGGCGAGCCGGAGAGAATGAGCACGGTCAGGTCGCGGCGATGGCTGACCAGTGCCTGGGCGATGGCGCGACAGCGGCGCAGGTGGCCGAGACCAAAGCTGTCGTGGCTGTAAATGAGCAGGCGACAGTGCCGACGTCGCTGGCCCATGACGATGCCTCCGGTTTATGACCCCATGGCTCGCGCCGGCCTGGTTGCGGTTGGATTGCCAAGCGGCACCGATTGGCGCATTAATGGGCGAAATCTGGCGGAGCGCAAGTGCGCTCACGGCGGCATGGTTCTTTCGCTGTTCTAGTAATTGGGGATGGCTGCAAACGCGACACAGCGATGGAGCCAACGCTTTTCAAATATATCTTTAAGTATAGCTGGCAGCAGCAGCTACAACTGCTGGTTATTACGCTGTTGTCGTTTCCGTTTCTTTACTATTCTCTCGAACTTCCCAAATTAATCATCAATCAGGCGATCGGCGGAAAAACGTTTCCAAAATCGATAGCTGGTTTTGAATTTGACCAGCTTGATTATCTCGCCTTTCTTTGTGCCGGCTTTCTTTTGTTGGTTGCGATAAATGGTGGGTTTAAGTATGTCATAAATGTCTATAAGGGTATTGTCGGCGAACGCATGCTGCGGCGTCTGCGCTACCAGATGTTCTGTCGCACGCTTCGTTTTCCGGTACCGCACTTTCGCCGCGCCTCGCAGGGTGAATTGATCGCGATGATGACTGCCGAGGTCGAAACCCTTGGCAACTTTATTGGCGATGCGGTCGCCCAACCGATGTTTCAGGGCGGCACGCTGCTGACCATTCTGACCTTCATGTTTGTACAGGACTGGGCGCTTGGGCTCGCCGCCATCTCGCTGTATCCGTTCCAGATTTACTTCATCCCGAAACTGCAGCGGCAGGTCAACCAACTGTCGAAGGAGCGGGTCAAAGCGGTCCGCCGGCTGTCGGAACGTATCGGCGAAACAGTCACGACGATTGAAGAAATTCACGCAAATTCCACAAGCGAATATCATCGCGCGGGGTTTTCACACTGGGCTGGAACCATTCTCGATATCAGGTTTCGTATCTATAAAAAGAAATTTTTTATCAAATTTCTCAATAATTTTTTGGCGCAGGTGACGCCGTTTTTCTTTTATTCGATCGGCGGTTACCTGGTGATCAAGGGCAACCTCACCTTCGGCGCTCTCGTCGCCGTGCTCGCCGCCTACAAGGACCTGTCGTCGCCGTGGAAGGAACTGCTTGACTGGTACCAGCAAAAGGAAGACGCCCGAATCAAGTATGAGCAGGTGGTGGAACAGTTCCATCCGCCGGCCATGCTCGACGAAGCGCTGCTTCTCGCACCCGCCGGCGAGGTGCCGCGGCTGCACGGGCGGCTGATCGCCCGTAACCTCACCTATGAGGACGAATCGGGGATCAGACTGGTGGATGGCGTGTCCGTGAGCTTCGGTATCGACGAGGCGGTGGCGATCGCCGCGCCAAGCGGCGCCGGGGCTGACATTCTGGCCATGCTGTTTGCGCGCCTGCTTCAGCCGAGCAGTGGCAGCATCCATATCGGAGCGGACAACCTGGCGACCTTGCCGGAGACCGTGACCGGACAACGGATCGCGTATGTGGGTGCGAGTACGCCACTGATGCTGGGGACGATTGCCGATAATCTGTTCTATCCGCTGAAACGCCAGCCCCGACAGCCGCCCGAACGGGACGACGAGGCGCGCGCCCGCCATGGGCGTTACGAACGGGAAGCGGCGCTGGCGGGCAATACGGCGAGCGATCTGGCGGCGGACTGGATCGATTATGCCGCCGCCGCTGCCCGCGACCGCGCCTCCCTGACGGAGCGGGTGATCGGCGTGCTCGATACGGTGGAGCTGGAGAGCGACGTTTTTCAGTACGGTTTGCGCGGCACCCTCGATCCCGCGCGCGAACCGGGGCTCGCCCAGCGCATCCGTGAAGCGCGAACGCTGCTGCGCGCGCGCCTCGGCGAGCCCGCCTACCGGGGCCTCGTCGAGCCGTTCGATCCCCATCGCTACAACTCCAACATGTCGGTGGCGGAAAACATCCTGTTTGGTCTGCCCATCGGTCATACCTTCGATCTCGAGCACATTGGCCAGAATTCCTACATGCGGGCGGTTCTTGAGGAATGCGGCCTCAGCCGCGTCTTTCTGGCGTGGGGCCTGCAGGTGGCGCGGCTGATGGTCGATCTGTTCAGCGGTGTCGAAGCCGGCGATCCGCTGTTCGAGCGCTTCAGCTTCATCAGCGCCGAAGCGCTGCCGGAATATCAGGCGGCGACCCGGCGCGCCGACGCCACGTCCCTCGACGGCATCTCCGCGGAAGACCGCAACCTGCTGACGTCATTGCCGTTTCAACTGGTACCGGCGCGTCACCGTCTCGGCATCCTGACCGACGACAATCTCGAAAAGCTGCTGAGCGCGCGCCGCATGTTCGCCGCCAACCTGCCGCCGGCGTTGCAGGGGACGATCGCCTTCTTCCAGGAAGAGCACTACAACGCCGTCGCATCCGTTCAGGACAACATCCTTTTCGGCAAGCTCGTCTACGGCCGTCCGCAAAGTCAGCGGGCCATTGGCGCTCTCATCTCCGAGGTCGTCGACGCGGCGGGGCTGCGTCGCGAGATCATCGAAATCGGCCTCGGCTTTGAAGTCGGCATCGGCGGCCAGCGGCTGCCGACGGTGCAGCGGCAGAAGCTGGCGATTGCCCGCGCCATACTGAAGCAGCCCGACATCGTCATCTTCAATGGCGCGCTCGCCTCCATCGAAGCGACGACGCAAGCGCGCATCCTCGATCGCCTGCGCCATGGCGAGCCCCGCATCGGCGTGATCAACGTGCAGGCGCCGCCCGATGAGCGCCGCCTGTTTGACCATGTCATTCTCATGGAAGCGGGACGCGTCAGTGAGGTGGTGGCGATGCGGCAGGCGCATGCGGCGCCGCTCGTGCCGGCGCCGGACGGCGAGCAGGCGCGGTAGGGGAGGGTCGGATCATGCAGTTCACCGAGTCGGTCGCCGCCTTGCGCTGCGTCCCCATGTTCGCCGCACTCGATAACAAGACATTGAAACGTCTGGCGTTTTCCGCTTCGTATGTCACCCTGCATGCGGGCGAGCTGCTGTTCAGCGAGGGCGATCCGAGCGACAGCGTCTACGTCGTCGATACCGGGGAGTTGGAGGTCATTGCCAACGCGCGCGGCCATCCCATCGTCGTCGCTCGTCTTGGCCGCTACCAGCTGGTGGGGGAGATGGGCATTCTTCGCAACCGGGCGCGGTCGGCCACCATGCGCGCCATCACCGAGGTCAAGCTGCTGCGGGTCGATGCCGACATCTTCCTGAGCCTGGTGACGACCAATGCCGAGGCGGCATTGGCGGTGATGCGCGATCTCAGCGAGAAACTGGCGGCGAGCACCGCCAGCCTGCAGCGGCTGGGGGCAGCGCACGCCGACGACGCGGGCGCCGAAACGAGCCGTTGACTTTTCAAGGAAGCCCCGGCAGGTGAGACCCTGGCATGCGGCTTGCGTGTCCAGCGCGCTTGGATCGGGCAGGAGGGGACATGGAGCTTTGGCAGTGTGCGGCGGTGGTGACCGGGGCCGCCTCGGGGCTCGGCGCTGAGACCGCCCGATACCTTGCCGAAGCAGGGGCAAAAGTCACCGCCATCGACATCGACGCCGCTGGCGTAGACAAGGTCAGCCGCCAGATCGGTGGGCTCGGCATCGTTTGCGATGTCTCCGATGCGGCCGCAACGGAAGCGGCGATCGCACAGGCACGGCAGACCCACGGTGCCGCGCGCGTCCTCGTCCACTGCGTCGGCCGCGCCGAGGCGCACCGTCTGATCAGCGCCGAGGGGGTCATGGAACTGGATGCGTTCCGCCGTCTCGTCGACGTCAACCTGATCAGTTCGTTCAACGTCTTGCGCCTCGCCGCCGCCGACATGGCGACGCTGCCGCCGCTGGGCAGTGGCGAGCGCGGGATCATCATCTTCACCGCTTCCGTCGCCGCCTACGAGGGACAGAGTGGCGAGACCGCCTACGCCGCATCGAAGGGTGGCGTCGTCAGCATGATCCTGCCGGCGGCCCGCGAACTCGGCCGGATCGGCGTGCGCGTCGTCGGCATCGCCCCGGGCCTTTTCGGCACGCCGACGCTGTTCGCCATGGAACGCAATCTCGATCCGCGCATCGTCGAGGACATCCCGTTCCCCCACCGCTTCGGCGATCCGGCGGAGTTCGCGCTGCTCGTCGTGCATGTGGTCAAGAACGTCATGATCAACGGCACCGTCCTCCGCCTCGATGGCGGCTACCACCGATGACGGCGTCGGCGATCGTCCTGCACCTCGTTTCACACGCGTCGGGTGAACTGGTCGAGATGCTTGCCCGCAACTCGGTTGCACAACTCGAGGGGGTGTCGGTTGAACGGACCCTCTACAAGATGGTGCGCACCGTCGGTCAATTGCCGGAGATCCTGGCCCAGATCGGCGAGACGCCCGGCTTTGTCATCCACTCGATCGCCGATCCGGAGGTCCGCGCGACGCTCGAAGAAGCCTGTCGCCACCTGCGGGTGCCGTGCATGTCGGCGCTGGACCCGTTCGTCGAGGCGCTGGCGAAGCACTACCGGGCCGAGATCCACTATCGATCGAGCGCGCGCGACCCGGTGTTCGACGACTACTACCGACGCGTCGAGGCGATGAAATACGCGCTCAGCCATGACGACGGGACGGACGCGGACAATCTGAGCGATGCGGAGATCATCCTCGTCGGCGTATCGCGATCGACGAAAACACCCACCTGCATGTATCTCGCGTCGCGGGGTATCAAGGCCGCGAACGTGCCGATCGTCCCGGGGATGCCGCTGCCCGAAGGCGTCGCGGCGGCGCGCCAGGCAGCCTTCATCGTCGGCCTGACGGTGGACCCGAACCGCCTCGCCCGCGTGCGCAAAGCGCGGCTGCAAGCCCTTGCCGAGGATCGCGAAACCGATTACGCCGACATCGACCGTATTGCCGAGGAAGTGCGCGAGGCGCGGCGGCTGTGCGCCCGCTATCAGTGGCCGGTGATCGACGTGACCCATCGCTCGATCGAGCAGACGGCATCGATGATCATCGAGATGCTGCAGCGGTGGCGGGCCAGCCGGGATGTTCCGCCACTCGAGCCGTGATCAGCCGCCGGCGCGAGCGTTGACATCTCGTTGCCCGGCGCCGAACCGACGGCTGACGGGCGGCGCGTGCGTCCGAGAAGCGAAGGGGCAGTCATGGGCGTCAGCGGGAGGATCGATGGCCTCGATGCGTTGCCGCAGCGGCTGCCGTCCGGTGAGGCGCGGGCGGACAGCGCGCTTCACCGGCTGAAGGCGGCGGGCAAGACGTTCCTCCTCCTCAAGCAGCGCGGGCGGTTCGCCGACATCGCTTTCGATCACGGCCGCTTGCTGGCCAGCGAGATCGAGGACGGCGTCCTGCCGGAGATCACCGCTACCAGCGAGCGCAGCATCAACCTGGGCAGCCGGCTTGACCATCGCATCGCTGCCGCTGTTCACCGTGCCATGTCCGATCGGGTGCTGAGCGGTGCCAGCGATGAGTTCCGTGAAGCGGTGATGGCGCTGGCGGACGGCTACCTCGGGGCGACCGCAACCCCCCGCTACGGACGGCAGCAGATCTTCGATGCCCTGGTGGCGATTGAGGTCGGCAATCTCATTGCGGGAGTGGCCCGACGCCTGGCGCTACCGCTCGCCCGGGCCGAAATGGCCCAGCGGCTGTCAGCGCTGGTATCGCCCGGCCTCACCGATGCGGAGGCGGCGGCGCAACTGGCGGCGGCCGCCGGCGACCCCGCGGCCGGCGCGGCGATCGCGGCGATACTGGCGCAGATGTCCCACCCCAACACCCGCTGGGACTTTGCCTGCACCGCGTTCGCGGTACCCGCCAGCCTGACCAGGGACGGCCGGCATCTCCATGCGCGCAGCCTCGATGCGGACCTTTACCGGTGGAATCGAGCGCCCATCCTGTTCCTCACGGACGAGACGGCAGACGGTGGCCGCTGCCGCTACGTGGCGTTCGCCACCGCCGGCCTGCTGTACCCCGGCGGCGTCAGCGGCCTGAATGAAAAGGGACTCGCCGTTTCCCTGCATCAGTTGTCGACGACGCGCATAGCGCTGGGCGCGGCCGTCGGCGAGGGCGACATCGCGCCATTCGTTCAGCAGCGTTTGCTGCGGGATGCGGCCAGCCTCGACGACGCGGTGGACATCGTGCGGTCACGGCGGCATTTCGCGGCCTGGACGTTTTTCTGCTCCGACGCCCGCCGAGGCGATGCCTTGCGTATCGAGGTCAACGGCGAGGCCGTGCACGTCAGCCGTTGCGATCGGCACTGGATGGCGCAGACCAACCATTTCCTCGGCGCGGATATGGTCGAACGGCTGTTTGACGTCACCGATGGCCACTTCACCGCGAGCTTCGGCAAGTGGCTGGAGACGCGGGCCCGCTTCGAACTGGTGGAGGACCGCTTGGCAGCGGCGGCGGGAGCCGTCGACACGCCATGGGCGATTGACCTGCTGGCCTCCGGCCAGGATCAGTTGCTGGCCGAGATCGCGTTGCGCACCGGCCGTCCGGCCGACGGCATCGCCGCCCTGCGCAGCTACGGACGGGTGCCGCGGAAGGTCTATGGCCAGATGGCGAGCATCGTTCGCGGCGATCCCGGGGGCGAGGCGCGGCGCGACGAGATCTGGATGACGGTCGGTGATCGCCAGCCGGCGCCGCATAGCCTGTACGTCGGCTGGACCATCGACTGGCAGTCCTTTGAGGTGGCGCCGGCACAGCCGTTGGCGTTGCGGCGTACCGAGCAGTACGCAACGGCCAAGCTTGCCCACTGGGAGCGTTCGCTCGAGCGCTATCTGTGGGCGCGGATGACCGAGTGCCGGCCGAAGGACGCCAGCGGCGAGTTGTTGCGCCGGGCCGTCACCCCCGCTGAGCAGCGTGACGGCCGCGAGCGCGCCGAATATCTCCTAACCCTGGCCATCGACGCCGCTGGCGAGGATGGCGTCGTCGAGGTGTCCTACCTCTACATGCGGGCGCGGATGCGCCACCATCTCGGCCGCCATGACGAGGCGAAAGCCGATTGGGACCTGCTGCGCGATATCTGGGCAATACAGATGCGGCGGCCGCGCATCCTGGAAGCGGTCTGGCCGGTGCGGCCGCGGGAGCTGCCGCTGCTGTGCGATTACGAGGCGGGGCTGATCCTCATCTTGTCGGTTCTGACCGAAGATCAGCGACATGGCAGCGCCGGCTGGCACGAGCGCCAGGAGCGGGTGAGCGAAGGCTGGCATCTCCTGCGACAGGTGCGCGAGCGCTACTTTGGCGAGGACGGGCCGGTGCATCCCGACCTCGAACGCTGGCTCGTCATCGCCGCCGAACTGCGCGACGGCGGGCAGGTATGCACGCCGATCCCCGAGCCCAATTTCGTCACCGTCGAGTAGCGCCGCCGCCTAATACAGAAACCGGACGCGGATGGTGCCGTCGATGGCGGCGAGATCGCGGCGGATGCCCATGCCTTCCTCGATCACCGCATCGATGTCGCTGACGACATAGCCGATCTCCGCGTCCGTGCGCAGGTATTGGGCGGCGATGTTGAGGCCGCGCGCCGAGAACACGTCGTTGACCTTGGCCAGCACGCCCGGGACGTTGCGGTGGATGTGCAGAAAGCGGGTCACCCCCCGCTGCACCGGCAGCGCCACTTCGACGAAGTTGACGGCACCGATGGTCGAGCCGTTATCGGAGTACTTGATCAGCTTTTCCGCCACCTCCGAGCCGATGCCGGCTTGTGCTTCCTCCGTCGAGCCGCCGACGTGCGGCGTCAGGATGACGTTGGCAAGGCCGCGCAGCGGGCTGTCGAACGGTTCGGCCTCGGTCTTCGGCTCCGACGGAAAGACATCGACGGCGGCCCCCGCCAGATGGCCATCGCGCATCGCCGCCGCCAGCGCCGCAACGTCGACGACATCACCCCGCGCGGCGTTGATGAGGATTGCCCCGGGCGGCATGCGCGCGATCTCGGCGGCGCCGATCATGCCGCGGGTCTCGGGCGTGCCCGGCACGTGCAGGCTGACAACGTCGGCGAGCCCCAGCAGGTCATGGAGAGAGGCGCATGGCCGGGCAAGGCCGAGGGCGAGCTTCTCGACGATGTCGTAGTAGCGGACGTGCATGCCGAGCGCCTCGGCGAGGATCGACAGCTGCGAGCCGATGTGTCCGTAGCCGACGATGCCCAGCGTCCGTCCGCGAATCTCATGGGCACCACCGGCGGTCTTCTGCCAGCGGCCGGCATCGATCAGCCGCGTCTTCTCCGGAATCCGCCGCAGCAGCATGATCATCTCCCCCAACACCAGCTCGGCAACGGACCGGGTGTTGGAGTAGGGGGCGTTGAACACGGGGATGCCGGCGAGTTTGGCGGCGGCGAGGTCGACCTGGTTGGTGCCGATGCAAAAACAGCCGATGGCAAACAGCCGCTCGCCGGCGGCGATGATGTCGGCGGTCAGCCGGGTGTTGGAGCGGATGCCAAGGACGTGCACGTCCTTGATCAGCCGGCGCAGCGCTTCGCCCGAGGGGGCGCCGGCAATCCGCTCGACGTTAGCGTAGCCGGCGGCGGCGAGGCCGCCAACGGCGGTCTCGGCGATCCCCTCGACGAGGACGACGCGAAGGCGGTCTTTCGGGACGGACAGGCGGCTCAACGGCAACTCACGGGCGGTGCGGCGGCAAGTGGCGACGGGAAGGGGCAGGCTGGCGCCGCGCCCGCTCGCCGTCAAGGGCGACGGCGAAGCGAGCCGCGGCAAACCGTCTCGACCGGTGCGGCGGCTGGCTCCTACAATGCCGGCGGGGGACAGGCGAAAGGAGTACGGCGGTGATGGAGACCGGCACGGCGGCGACGGCGCGTCGCAACGACCTCGAGGCGTTATGGATGCCGTTCACCGCCAATCGGCACTTCAAGGCCAACCCGCGCCTGCTCACCGACGCCGCTGGCATGTACTTCACCAGCCACGACGGCCGGCGCATCCTCGATGGCATCGCCGGGCTGTGGTGCGTCAACGCCGGCCACACCCACCCGAAGATCGCCGCCGCCATCGCCGCGCAGGCACGCACCCTCGATTATGCGCCGCCGTTCCAGATGGGCCATCCGCTCGCCTTCGAGTACGCCGCCCGTCTGACCGAAATCCTGCCCGATGGCCTTGACCATGTCTTTTTCGCCAACTCCGGATCGGAGGCGGTGGACACGGCGCTGAAGATCGCGCTCGCCTACCATCAGGTGCGCGGCGAGGGCCGGCGAACCCGCCTGATCGGCCGCGAGCGCGGCTATCACGGCGTCGGCTTCGGCGGCATTTCGGTCGGCGGCATCGCCAACAATCGCAAGGCCTTCGGCCTCGGCCTGCCGGGTGTCGACCATCTGCCGCACACCCACGACCTGGCGCACAACGCGTTCTCCCGCGGCCAGCCGGCCTGGGGCGCCCATCTCGCCGACGAACTCGAACGCCTGCTGGCCCTGCATGGCGCCGAGACCATCGCCGCCGTCATCGTCGAGCCGGTTGCCGGGTCGACCGGCGTGCTGATCCCGCCCAAGGGCTATCTCGAACGGCTGCGTGCCCTGTGCGACCAGCACGGCATTCTGCTCATCTTCGATGAGGTAATCACCGGCTTCGGCCGGCTCGGTGCCGCCTTCGCCGCCGAGTACTTCGGCGTTCGCCCCGACCTGCTCACCTGCGCCAAGGGCATGACCAACGGCGCGGTGCCGATGGGTGGCGTCGCCGTCCGCCGCGAAATCTATGATGCGTTCATGCAGGGACCGGAGATCGCCATCGAGCTGTTTCACGGCTACACCTATTCGGGCCATCCGCTCGCCGCGGCGGCGGCGCTGGCCACCCTCGATGTCTACCGGGATGAGGGGCTGTTCGAACGGGCGGCGGCGCTGGCGCCCTACTGGCAGGAGGCGGTGCACAGCCTGAACGGCGTGCCCCATGTCATCGACGTGCGAAACCTCGGCCTCGTCGCCGGCATCGAGTTGGCGCCGATACCCGGCCAGCCGACCCGCCGCGCTTTCGATGTCTTCCTCGCCTGTTACGAACAGGGTGTGCTGATCCGCACCACCGGCGACATCATCGCCCTGTCGCCGCCGCTGATCATCGACAAGCCGGAGATCGACCGGCTGATCGACACCATCGCCAGCGCGCTGAAGGGAGGGGCGCGATGACCGTCACCCTTGGCCATTACATTGGCGGCGCGGCGGTCGCCGGCGCCAGCGGCCGCGACGGGCCGGTGTTCGATCCGGCGACCGGAGACGTGCGCGCCCGTGTCGCCCTTGCCGGGCGCGCCGAGGTCGATGCCGCGATCGCCAGCGCCGCCGCCGCTTTCGCCGACTGGGCGGCGACGCCGCCGCTGATCCGCGCCCGCGTGCTGTTCCGCTTCAAGGCCCTGGCCGAACAGCACTTCGACGACCTCGTCCGCCTTGTCGTCGCCGAGCACGGCAAGGTGAAGGCCGATGCGCAGGGCGAAGTCACCCGCGGCCTCGAAGTCGTCGAGTTCGCCTGCGGCATTCCGCACCTGCTGAAGGGCGCGTTCTCCGACGAGATCGGCCGCGGCATCGACAGCTTCTCGCTGCGCCAGCCGCTGGGCATCGTCGCCGGCATCACCCCGTTCAACTTTCCGGCGATGGTGCCGATGTGGATGTGGCCGCTCGCCATCGCCTGCGGCAACACCTTCATCCTCAAGCCGTCGGAGAAGGTGCCGTCCTGCTCGCTGCGGGTCGCCGGGCTGCTGGCGGAGGCGGGGCTGCCGCCGGGGGTGTTCAACGTCGTCAATGGCGATGGCGAGGCGGTGGACGCGCTGCTGACGGACGAGCGCATCGCCGCCATCAGCTTTGTCGGCTCGACGCCGGTCGCCCGCCACGTCTATGCCACCGGCACCGCCCACGGCAAGCGGGTGCAGGCCCTCGCCGGCGCCAAGAACCACATGGTGGTGCTGCCGGACGCCGACCTCGATCAGGCCGTCGACGCGCTGATGGGAGCGGCCTACGGCTCGGCCGGCGAACGCTGCATGGCGGTTTCGGTCGCCGTCACCGTCGGCTCGGCGGGCGATGCGCTGATGGCGCGCCTCACGCCGCGGGTGCGCTCGCTCAGGGTCGGGCCGGGGATGGATCCGGCGTCGGAAATGGGGCCGCTGATCACCGCCGAGCATCGGCAGCGGGTCAGCGCATACGTGGACCTCGGCGTTCAGGAGGGGGGACGCCTCGTCGTCGACGGCCGCGCCATCCGGCTGCAGGGCTACGAGGGCGGCTTTTATCTCGGCGGCTGCCTGTTCGACGGCGTTCAGCCGGCAATGCGCATCTATCGCGAGGAGATCTTCGGTCCGGTGCTTGCCGTCGTTCGCTGCCAGACCTTCGAGGAGGCGCTGGCGCTGACCAACGCCCACCCGTTCGGCAACGGCGCCGCCATTTTCACCCGCGACGGCGATGCCGCCCGCGCCTTCGTCCGCGGCGTCGAAGCCGGCATGGTCGGCGTCAATGTGGCGATCCCGGTGCCGATGGCCTTCCACAGCTTCGGCGGCTGGAAGGCCTCGCGCTTCGGCGACCTCGCCGTGCACGGGCCGGAGGGGGTGAGCTTTTACACGGCGCTGAAGACGGTGACGGCGCGCTGGCCGTCGGGCATCGCGGCGGGCGCTTCCTTCGTCATGCCGACGATGCGCTGAGCGCCGCTGTCGTCAGCGATGTCGTCATTTCACCGCCGAAATGTCGTCATTGCCGTCGTCAGCCGGTCATCACCGTGTCGTCAAATGTCATCATTTCGGCTTCAGCGGTGTTCCATAACCTATTGAAAATACGACATAGACCTTTGGGGCCTCGCCAAGATGTCGTCATTTGTCATCATCCGTCATCATCGCCGCCCGCCCCGCCAAGCCTGACCGCAGGCGCGCCCGCCGCGCCGCGATGATCGCCCGTTGCGGCGACCGCGGACAACTGCCGGTTTCGGCGGCTTGACGGTTGCGGCGGAGCGGTCTTGTCTCGGCGGCAGGGGCTGGGTCCTGGCCGATCGCGGGGGTTGCGTTGACAGTGACGGAAAGCGTCCGCTAGAAGGCTCTTCGTATCGGATGGGTGGCCGAGTGGTCGAAGGCGCTCGCCTGCTAAGCGAGTATGGGCCCTAAAAGCCCATCGAGGGTTCGAATCCCTCCCCATCCGCCATGTCAACGCCGGTCTGTCAACGCGGGTCCGGTGCGGATTGCGCCGGCGCGCAGCCGGCAACGCGGATGCCGGAGCCCCGGCGCTGCTTGCGGACGTACATCGCCCGGTCAGCGGCGGTGAGCAGATCGGCGGGCGTATCACCATGCAGCGGATGGCAAGCGATGCCAATGGCAACGCCCACCCGTACCGTTGCCACCTTCAGCGCGATCGGTCGGCTGATCACGCGGGCGAGGTCAAGGGCGATGCGCGCCGCCGTCCGCGGCTCCGCGATCTGTTCGAGGACGACGACGAACTCATCGCCGCCGATGCGGATGACGCGGTCGGTCTCCCGGATCCGCGCCGTCAGCCGGCGAGCGGTTTCGATGAGGATCTGGTCGCCGCTGCCGTGACCCCAGGTATCGTTGATGCGCTTGAAGCCGTTGAGGTCGGCGAACAGCACGGCAACGCCGGAGCCGGTCCGGCGGGCCCGCGCCAGCGCATCGGCGACGATCTCCGGCAGCACGTGCCGGTTATAGACGCCGGTCAAGGCGTCGTGAGTCGCCAGGAACCGCACCTGTTCCTCGCCATGAGCGCGTTCCGTCAGGTCGATCCCCGCCAGCAAAACGCCGGATACGGTTCCGTCATCGCCATGCAACGGCACCGCCCGCCATTCGACGAAGACGCGCACGCCGTCGCGCCGGCGCATCGAGGTCGCGAAGGTCTTGCTCACCGCGGTGCCGTTGAGCAGTTCGTCGATGGCGAGGGTCACGCCCGGCCGGTGATCGGGCGGGATCAGCCCACCAATGACAGTCGCGCCCTCCAAAGCGCGCCGGTCGCGGCCGAGAATGGCGCAGGCTTCGGCATTGACCCGGGTCACGACGCCGTCGCGATCGCAGGCGACGATGGCCGCCTGCGTCATGTCGAGATAGAGTTCCGCCCGTTGTTTTTCGGCAAGCGCCAGGGTTTCGGCACGGCGGCGACGTTCGATCTCGTCCGCCAGGGCGCGCGTGCGTACCCGTACCCGATGCTCGAGAGACGCGCGCTCCTCACGCAGGGCCGAAGAGAAGGCGCCGAGCAGCAAGCCGGAGAGCGACATCACAACCATGAAAATCTGCACCGAGCGTGGCTCGCCGATGCCGGCGATGGCAGCCATGGCGGCAATGGCGAGCGTCACCCCGAGGCCGGCGATGATGGCGCCACCAAGACCCCAGCGGAAGGCCGACCAGATGATCGGCAGCGTCAGCGGATACCAGGAGATGGCGCCATCGGCGCGGGCGTTGGTGTGCATCAGCAGAGCGGCGATCACACAGACCAACAGGGATTCGACAACGACGCTGGCAGGCGGCGCGTTACCTTGCAGGGCCGCCAGCGGTGGCGCGATGGCGGGGGCATTCGGAAGCAGGGCGGGACGATTGGCCATGGCGCGGCGAAGACCGAGGCCGAGGATGGGAGCCCAGGTGAGGATGCCGACCACATCGCCGACCCAGAAGGCGGCCACCGCCCGCGGCAACTCGTCGGCGGCGATCAGGCCGCTCGCGGCGATAACGTGACAGGTGCTGAGCGCCGCCAGCAGGGCGGCAAGTGCGCCGGCACCGCACAGGCGCGTGACATAGGCAAGGCCATGACGGTAGGTCGGGGCCAGCGGCACACGTGCCGCCGCCGTCGCCGCCAGCGCATAGCACAGGATGGGCAGCGCGGACGCTGCCAGGAAACCGGCGACGCGGCCGACCGGCACGATGCCGTTTTCGGGTTGCAGCCAGACGTCGGTAAAACCACACAGTTCGTAAACGATCAACTCGGCAACGAAGGCGATGAAACCGAAACGCCAGCCGAACCAGAGCAGCGCGGCAAGCCGCAAGCCGGCGGCCGGGTACCAAAGGCTGACGCTGAAGTAGGCATCAAGGATCTGGGCCGCCTCGAACAGCAAGAGGAAGCCGGTGCCGTAGCCAAGCCCGATGATAAAAAACCGGCTCGCCGAACCGGCGCTCGGCGACAAGGGCAGCAACCGTGTGCCAGGCCAGTCTTCCTGCATCGCCGCAGCCCCCTTGCACTGCCCGATACCGATTCTGACACTTCGAGAGGCCACAAAATCACGCGCAACGCAAGGTTTTCTGGCCAGCGCCGAGCCATCGGGCGATTGTTCGCGGGAATGGTGGCTCCGGCGCGTGAAAAAAGTTCACATGCGGCATTTGCCGATCGGGCGCCTACATTAACGGGGCCTGACCTGGCATGCGGCTCGTAAGCCGTGCCAATCCGCAATGGGAGGAAGTCGCGATGAATGCCCAATCACTGCTCGACGCGCTGCTGCAAGCGGGACCCGCCGGCTCGACGCACAGCCGGCTCAATCATGCGCTGGGGCCGCAGGGTCTCGGCGGTGGCGGCAGTCCGCTCGGCGGTATCCTCGGTGATCTGTTGCAGCAGGCGGGCGGCATGCTGAGCGCCGGTCGTGACAAGGTGGCGGGCGGCGACCCCGCCGCCATCGGCGGCCTCGGCGCCCTCGCCGGCGCTCTGCTCGGAGGGCGCAGTGGCGCTCTCGGCGGCGGCGCCCTGGCACTGCTCGGCTCGCTCGCCTTTTCGGCGTTGCGCTCGGCCAGCGGCAATACGGCCCCGGTGTCGGCGGAACAGATCGCCCGGGAAGCCCCGATCGGGCTCAAACCGGCGACCAACGCGGCGGAGAAGGGGGCTGCCGAAAACACCGCGCGCCTGATCATCACCGCCATGGTGAGCGCGGCGAAGGCCGATGGCGCCATCGATGGCGGCGAGATGGAGCGGTTGATGCGGCAGGTGAAGGAAGCCGGCGCCGACGCCGACGACCAGGCCTTCCTGCTCGGCGAGCTGCAGAAGCCGCTGGATCTGGAAGGGCTGATCCGCAGCGTCACCACACCGGAAGCGGCGGCACAGGTCTATGCGGCATCGGTGCTGGCGATCGAGATCGATACCGCCGCCGAAAAGGATTATTTGCAGCGGCTCGCCGCCGGCCTCGACCTGCCGCCGCAAGCGGTGGCGGAGATTCACGCGGCGCTCGGCGTTACGTCTTGACGCGTCGCCCCCGGAACTGGTGTCAACGGCTCGCTCAACCGCCGCTGGCGCCGGTATCGGGGGCCTTGATTGCGATGGTGGGGAGAGGTCGATGGCGGGACTGCTGCGGGCGCTGGCCCTTGGCGTGATGATGGTGGCAGTGGTGGCCGCGGGGCGGGGCGCCTTCGCGGCGTCGGCGGAAACCCCGCTCGCTGCCCATGGCCTCCGACTGCCGGCGACGTTCAGCGGCGATCTGCCGTGTGCCGACTGCGCGGGGATCCGCCATCAACTCAACCTGTGGCCGGATCAGGTGTTTATGCTGCGCCGCACGTGGCTGGGAAAGGACGGTGTCCGCGACGACATCGGCCGCTGGTCCATCGATCCGGAGCGGCAGGCGCTGATCCTGTGGGCCGGTACCGAGATGCCGCTGCAGTTCGAAATCCTCAACAATCAGCGCCTGCGCCTGCTGGACCTCACGGGCAAACCGATCGACTCGCAACTGCCCTACGAACTGGTCAGCCAGGATGCGCTCCAGCCGATCGATGTCTCTTTGTTCCTGTCCGGCATGTTCGTCTACTTCGCGGACGCCGCGCGGCTGACCGAGTGCTTGACCGGACGCAGCTTTCCGGTGGCGATGGAAGGCGACTACCTCGCCTTGGAGCGCGCCTACCTCGAAAAGCGCAAAGCCCCGGCCGAACCCCTGATGGCGACGTTCGAAGGCAGCATCGCCCAGCGCCCACGGATGGAGGGCGAGGGGACGGAGGCAACCGTCATTGTCCAGCGCTTCATCAACCTCTGGCCGGGCGAGACCTGCGAGCGCAACCGTGCCCAGGCGTCGCTGACCAACACCTACTGGCGGATCGTTCGCATCGGCGACGAGGAGTTGAGCGGCACGGAAGGCCGGCGCGAGCCGCATCTGCTGCTGCGCGCGGGCGAGCCGCGCTTCGCCGCCACCGTCGGCTGTAACCAGATGATCGGCGGCTTCGAGGTGGCGGGCGAGAGGGTGAAATTCGAGGCCGGTCCGATGACGATGATGGCCTGCCCGCCGCCGTTGGATCAGTTGGAGCAGCGGTTCATCGCCACGCTCAACGCGGTACGGAGCTGGCGCATCATCGGCCAGGTGCTGGAGCTTCAGGATGCGGCCGGCAAGCCGGTCGCCTTGTTGCAGGCGGTCTACCTGCGCTGACCAGCGCGCCGGAAGCATTTCACACACGCTTTCACTTCGGGGTCATGTCCGCATGGACAGCATCGGCTTGGGCGATGCGGCGCTGAATGCGTTGCTGGCCGACGACGCCCCCTTCGGCGACCTGACCACCACGTTGCTGGGCATCGGCGGGCATGCGGGCAAGATGGTGTTTTCCGCCCGCGGGGCGATGGTGGTGGCGGCGGTGGAGGATGCCGCGCGGCTCCTGGAACTCGGCGGCTGCGCCGTTGAGCGCAAAGCCGTCTCCGGCGATCGGCTCGCGGCGGGCGCCGAGATCCTGACGGCGCGAGGGTCGGCCGCAGCCTTGCACCGTGGCTGGAAGATGGCGCAGTTGCTGATCGAAGCCGCGTCCGGCATTGCGACCGCGACGCGGGCGATCGTCGAGGCGGCGCGGGCGGTCGATCCCGGGGCGGTCATCGCCGGCACCCGCAAGGTGGTGCCGGGCGCCAAGCGCTTGTCCATCGCCGCCCTCATCGCCGGCGGCGGCGTTCCGCATCGGCTCGGGCTGTCCGAAACCATCCTGATCTTCGCCGAGCACCGGGTCTTTCTCGGCGAGTGTACGTGCCCTGAGACGGTGGCGCGCCTGCGCCGCGGCGCGCCGGAGAAGACGATTGTCGTCGAGGTGGCGGCGGTGGCCGAGGGTGTCAGCTGGGCGGAGGCGGGGGCCGATGTCGTGCAGACCGAGCGATTCCCGCCGTCGATGGTGGCGGAGTTGGCGGCACGGTTGCGCGCCGTCTCGCCGCGGACCGTCATCGCCGCGGCCGGCGGCATT
>JALOTH010000074.1 GCA_025458035.1 Rhodospirillales bacterium | reverse complement strand
AACCTGACGGCGCTGCGCGAACTCGCCTTGCGACGAACCGCACAGCGGGTGGATGAGCAGTTGCTGTCACACATGCGCAGCCACGCCATCCGTGGCCCGTGGGCAGCGGGCGAACGGGTCGTTGTGTGCGTCAGTGAGAGCGAACGGTGTGCCGCCCTGGTCCGTCAGGCAAAACGGATGGCAGACCATCTGCACGCCCCCTGGACCGCTGTCTATGTCGAGACTGCGCGGACGCAGCGCTTGACCGATGTGGAGCGGGATCGCATCGCCGATTGCCAACGTCTCGCCGAACGGCTCGGCGGCGAGGCCTTCACCATCCCGGGAGCGGACATCGCAGAGGAAGTGCTTCGCTTCGCCCGCGACAACAACGTGACGCAGATCGTCATCGGCAAGTCCAACCGATCGCGCTGGTTTGAGGTGCTGCATGGCTCGGTCGTGCATGATCTCGTGCGCAAGGCGGGCAGCATCGGCGTCCACGTCAGCAGCGCCGATCAACACGATGGCGGTGAGGCCATAGCCCCCAAAACGATCCGCACGAAGCAACCCTCCAAAGGGCTGGATCTGGCGGCCTACGCTGTGACCTGTGTGGCAGTGGCCGGCGCGCTCGCACTAGGCCTCGTGCTTCGGCCCGTTCTCGGCGTTGAGAATGTCGATCTGATCTTTCTCATTGCCGTACTCCTCATCGCCAGTCGGTACGGGTTGTGGCCGTCGATGGCAGCCTCCGTTGCCAGCGGGCTTGCCTATAACTTTTTCTTTTTCGATCCCGTCTATACGTTCACGATCAACGATCCTGCGCATGTCGTTGCGGTTCTGTTCTTCATGGTATCGGCGCTGATTGCGAGCAATCTCGCCGGCCGAGTCCGCGATCAGGCGAAAGCCGCGCGCCAGCGCGCTCGCACCTCGGAAGCGCTCTACGCCTTTAGCCGCAAGCTTGCCGGGGTGGCGGCGATGGACGACTTGATGTGGGCAGCAGCGTTTCAGATCGCGTCGATGCTAAGGCTCAATGTCGTGATGCTGGTGCCGGAGAGTACGGGCCAGCTGGCGGTGCGCGTCGGCTACCCGCCGGAGGACCGCGTCGATGACGCCGATCTCGCCGCGGCGCACTGGAGCTGGAAGCACAATCGCCCGGCCGGACGGGGCGCCGAAACTCTGCCCGGCGGCAAGCGCCTGTTCATGCCGATCCGCACCAATCGCGGCGCGGTGGGCGTCATCGGCCTCGACCGGGAGCGGCCCGGCCCCCTGTTCACGCCCGACGAGCGCCGACTGCTCGACGCGCTGCTCGATCAGACGGCGGTCGCCATCGAGCGGGTGCAGCTGGCCAAGGAGATCGACGAGGCCCGCGTCCTGACGGAGACCGAGCGGCTGCGTTCCGCCTTGCTGGCCTCGATTTCGCATGACCTGTCGACACCGCTCGCCTCCATTCTCGGGGCCGCGACATCGCTGCAAAACTACGACGCGCTGTACGACAGCGGGGCCCGACAGGAGCTGGTCGCGACCATCCTCGACGAAAGCGAGCGGCTGCATCGTTTCGTTCGCAATCTGCTCGACATGACCCGGCTGGAATCGGGTGCCATCGAGCCGAACCGCGAGATGATCGACGTCGGCGAGGCGATCGGCGCGGCATTGGAACGCTGCGGCCGCATGCTGATCCTGCACCGCGTCGAACTCGACATCGAGCCCGACCTGCCGATGCTCGAACTCGATGCGGTGCTGCTGGAGCAGGTGCTGATCAATCTCCTCGACAACGCCTCAAAGTACGCGCCCCCTGGTTCGGCCGTTTCGGTGTTGGCCAAACGGCAGGCGGGAAGCATCGTGTTGCAGGTTTGCGACGAAGGTCCCGGGATGCCGGAAGGCGAAATGGAACGGGTGTTCACCAAGTTCCATCGCCTGCACGAAGGCGATCGCAAGCGGCCCGGTACCGGCCTCGGCCTTGCCGTCTGCCGCGGCTTCGTCGAGGCGCTGGGCGGCACCATCGTCGCCGGCAACCGGTCCGATCGATCCGGTGCCGTCTTCACGCTGACCTTTCCGGAGCGGCCGGCCGAAGAACGCCCGGTGGCCGACGCGGCGGCGTGACCGGCGACGGGCCGCTGATCTTGGTGATCGACGACGAGCCAGCCATACGCCGGCTGCTGCGCACCAGCCTCGCGGCCCAGCGCTACCGCATCACCGAGGCGGAAACCGCCGCCGACGGGATCAGGCGCACGAGAGCGGACCGGCCGGATGCGGTCATCCTCGACTTGGGCCTGCCCGACCAGGACGGCATCGGCGTCATCCGCACCCTGCGCGGCTTCTCGAAGGTGCCCATCATCGTCCTGTCGAGCCGCGGCGATGAGCGCGGCAAGATCGAGGCGCTCGATCTGGGAGCCGACGACTACGTCACCAAGCCGTTCGGAATGGGCGAACTGATCGCCCGCATCCGGGCCGCGCTGCGTCACCGCGTCCAGGACGAAGGCGCAGAGCCGGTCTTTGCGAGTGGCGACCTTGCCGTCGATCTCGTCCATCGCCTCGTCACCGTCGCCGGTGAGGAGGTCAAGCTGTCGCCAAAGGAGTACGATATCCTGCGGCTGTTGGTGATCCACGCCGGCAAGGTATTGACACATCGCATGATCATGCAGGACGTCTGGGGCGCGGCCGGCGACGTGCAGTACCTGCGCATCTATATCCGCCAGCTCCGCCAGAAGCTGGAAACGAACCCCGAGCGCCCCCGGCACATCGTCACCGAAACCGGTGTCGGCTACCGGCTGCGCCTGCCGGACTGAAGCCGGCGCGAGCGCCGGCTGGCGAGCGCAGGACCGCCTCGCCCGGGGTGCGGTGCAGAAAGCGCGGGCCTGAGGTTTAGAGGAGCGGCACCGTGGTTGCCCGACCTCAGCAGATCGCCAACCACCTGAAATCCCGGCGTCGCGAGACCCGACCTTAAGGCGTCCGCGTCGACGCTGGCAATGGCGTCACTGCACCGCCTATTGAAAGGCGATGCGGATTCGTGTCGGCGGCCGCTCCGCCAAGTGTTTTTCCGCCAACCGATGATCGGTAGCCGTATCGAGGAAAGACCGCAAGCGCTGGACGACCGCCATCTCCTCTTTTTGCAAGTGCGACATCATTTCCGAGGCGAGGTCGTTGGCGGCAATCTGAAATTCGTCCCAGCGTTGGGCGTCGATCCCGTGATCGAGGATCGTTGTCGCGATCTCTCGCACGTGCCGGGCCAGTGGCCCGATCGTGTCGTGCTCCTGGATCAGCAGGGATGTCAGGTCGCCGCCGCCGTGCTCGCAGATCAACGGGAAAAGAATGGCTTCTTCGAAGTTGTTATGGTCGATGATCTGGTCGAGCGCGATGGTGAGCGCGCGGAGATTCGCCCTCTCGTCCGCGTTGCGCGGGTCGATCGGACGGCGCCCTTCGTCGCCGGCAACGCGGTTCTCGAGACCGCAAATCAGCGACAGAATGCGGAAATGCTCCTCGTGCAGCACTTGGCCGAGTTCAGTCAGGAACGACGTTGTCACCGGCCCGCCCTCCATGCGCCGCAGCATGGATTTGCTGCAACGCAATAGAATAGCACGGTCCGGCGGCGAACTCCAGGTCAACCCGGTTCCGGCTCGGCAATCCCGCGCAGCCGGTCGAGGTCAAGGATCTCCAGACGGTGGTCGGTCATCGACAGAATGCCGGCCGCTGCCATGTCCGCCAGTGTCCTGGCTGCCAACAGTCCCGACACGCCGGTCACTGCCGCCAAATCCGCGACAGGCATCGACGGCCTGACCACGCAGGAGCCGCGCGGCGTGCGCACACCGAGTTCATGGGCCAACTCCAGCAGCGCCGCCGCCACCCTCGCCGCCGGCGCCAGCGGCCGAAGCGCCAGCAACCGCTGCTCAAGCGCGGAAAGCTCGTCGACCAGCCCACGAACCATCGCCAGCGCCAGGTCGAGATTGCGGCTGAGCAAGGATCGCACCGTGTCCGCGGAAATGAAGCATGCACGCGTCGGGCGGAGGGCCTCCGCCGTCGCCTGCCAGGGTTTTCCCATCATGAAGGCTCGCAGTCCGAGCACGGCGCCAGGGTGCTTAAGGCGCATCGGCACAAACCGACCGGCGGTGTTCCGTCGGCGGACGCAGACCACCCCGGCGCCGACGCACCAGACCCCCGCCGCTGGCTGGCCTTCGACGAAGAGCCTCTCACCCTCGCGGAAATGATGAGTGGTCTTCGCCGCATCGAGCGCGTGCGCATCTTGCCGTGGCAAAGCCTCCCAGACCGTATCGGCAAACGCGGTGCAGGTCAGGCAACTGCTCGGTCGCCCCCGCGGCGCTTGCGCCGGCTGGCGTGCCCCACCCAATGATTGTCCCGTCATTTGGCGAATCCCGACTCCCTTGAGAAATGCCCGATAAACGAAGTCGGTTTAAGCAGACGGCGACTTGACGCCGATCAAGCGAATAGCCTCACGCGCTTTTCCTACTTTAGATTGGAGTGCCGACGTAACCACGCGAACACAGACGGCCCTCGGCGAAGGCCATCGCCGACGCCGCAGCCGCGGTCAGCGCGTCGATTGTCGCCTTAGGAGGGGAACATCATGCCACTTTGACGGCATCGGATATCTTCTCCACCACCATTTGCTGAATCAGATCGGGAATCGCAGGGTCGTCACCGATCGGCCCGAGGTCGATGACACCCCCGGCCGCCTGCGTCTGAAGAATGACCGCGCTGTCGACCGTAGCGTGATGCCCCGGCGCGGCGAAACAGCCGACGGCGATGACTGGCCTGACCAGCGTCGCCAGCACGTCGGCGAGCCGCGGCTGCTGTTCAAGAAAGGCCGTTGTCACCCCGCGAAACCGCCCCATCGCGCGGATGCGTGCGGCTTGCGCCTCCGTCGCCTGCTGGGAGGCCGCGGACTTTGTCGAGCCGTGGGCGATGAGCAGCAGGGTAACACTGGCGGCCGACACACCGAAGAGAGCGGCGCAGTCGGCGGCCCGGCGCGCCATCAGCGCGGCGAATGCGGGGTGCAGACCGAGGGGATCGCAAACGACCGTCCGCCTTACGGCTGCACCGCCAGCACCGAGGCCGAGCGCCTGCGGAATGACCTGCCGCGTTGTCCAGCCCGCGCACATCATCACCGGCACGATCACCGCGGTGTCACGCGTCAGGCGCGCGAGCGCCGCCGCCGGCGTTTCGGACCCGCCAATGAGCGCTGCCGCTGCGACCTCGCCAAAACGGCCCGTCGAGCGCAGCGCGTTGGCGTGGCGCACAAGGCTGGCCGCCGCCCCTGGCCGTTTCGATGACCCGTGACCGATCAGCAGAACCGCATGGTCCGGATAGGCGGTCATGACCCGTGCGTCCTCCAACTGTTCAGTGGCTGGTTCCCGCGGAAAGATTGATTTTGTTGTAAACATTGTATTTTCCGGATGGCTTGGACATCGGCAGGCGCTTGATCAGCGCAAACGTCGCGGTGTCGTAAACGAGCAGGGCACCATCCCTCTCGGCGATGCTGACCAGCGCGTAGCGGCCGTCGCGGGTGAACTCCACGTGAGCGGCGGTGCGGCCCGGCTCCGGTCGCAGGGTGCGGACGACTTCCAGGGTGCGGGTGTCGATGACCTGGATCTGGTCGCGCTCGGGTCCGAGGGAGGTATCGATCCAGGCGTAGGGCGTGTTCTCGTGGCCGCGCATGAAGAACCCGGCGCCGCCGGTGGCGATCCGCGTCACCGGCTGCCACGTCACCATGTCGATGACAACGACCGCCGCCTCGTTCAGCACGGGCGTCGCCAGCACCGGCCGGCCGCCATGTTCGAAGGTGATGCCCGATGCCAGATGCGGCATCCCGTCAAGGGGCACATCATGGGTCTTTCGCCCGACGTTGAGATTGATCACCTGGCCCGATCGGCTGTCCCGTGCGGCGCCAATGGCGTGCCGGTAGGGCGGGTCGAAGAAGAAGTCGTCGAGGGGGGTGTCGAGCGGGATCCGGCGCACCGGAAACGGCCCGAAATCGAACGCGCCTTCCAACATGCCAGGCTGATAGCTGTGAACGAAGCCCTTCGCCTGTGGTTCGGGATCATCGCGATAGGAAATCTCCCACAACTCCGGCTGGTCCTTGAGCGCGACGATAAAGCTCTGGCGCGGCGGTGCGGTGTAGACGGCACTGACCCGGGACGGCCGGCGCTGCCGGTCTTCGGCGGGAATGATCTTGAGCGGCGTCAGATCGCGGGCATCGAGGATGACGACGGTCTTCGGCAGGGTGTTGCCGGCTATCACGTAGCGGCCGTCGGCGGCGACGGCGATGTTGCGCAGGTTGAGGCCAACGCGAATCTCGGCCACCGTTTGCAGGCCCCACAGATCGTGCTTGCTGACCCAGCCGTCGCGCGAACCGAGATAGACGAACCGGCCGTCGGGCGAGTACTTGGCGCCACCGTGCAGCGCAAAGCGGGTCGGGAACCGCCAGATCGGCTCGAACCGATCGCCGTCGAGGATCGTCACGTGATGATCGCCGGCCTCGACGACGGTGAACAGGTTGAGTGGGTCGGCGGCATGGACGGGCCGCGCAGGGAGCGCCGACGGGGATGTCGTCACCGTGCGGCTGGCCCGCATCTGTTCAAGCGACCACGTCGGAGCCTCGATCAACGGTCTATAGATCCAGGCGGTGACGGCGGCGATCGCGTCCGGAGACAGCACATCACCGAAGCCCGGCATCTGCGTTGCCGGCCGCCCCGCCGCGATCGTTCGCAGCGCCGCATCCTGGCGCAACCGCGACAGGCTCTCCGGCAACAACGCCGGCCCGCTGCCGCCGAGGCGATCGGCACCGTGGCAGGACGCACAATGCTCGCGGTACAGGGCGGGCGGGTCGGCCGCTTCGCCGGCGGCCGCCGCCGCCAGCGGCACCGACGTCAGAACAGCGGCCGCGAGCGAAACGGCGCGCCGTCTACGCCGTCGCCGCGGCATGGTCGCCCTTCCCATACGGTCTGACGCCGACGCGCGGTGCTTCATCATCGATGCCGATCTCGGCGTTGGTCAGATAGCAGCCGGGGTCTTCGGCCCAGGGATCGCCGGTGAGCTGCAAGGCGCGGACGCGGGTATTGCCGCCACAGATATCGAAGTGAGCGCACGTCCGGCAGCGTCCGCCAATGCGCCGCGGCCGGCTTTTCAGCCCCGCCATGATCGGATCGGCGCTGTCCTGCCAGATCGCCGAGAACGGCCGTTCCCGCACGTTGCCGAGGCGGTAGTGCCACCAGAACGTATCGGGATGAACGTCGCCTCGATTGTCGATGTTGGCGACATGAACGCCCGACGCATTGCCGCCCCACTCGACCAGTTTCGCCCGCAAATGGGCGATGCGATCCGGGAACTGGCGGCCCGCCCATTTCAGCAGGTAGGCGCCGTCGGCGTCGTTATTGCCGGTGACGAACTCCTTGTCGTCGCCGCGGACGACCGCCAACCACGCCGATGCGAACAACAGATCGAGCGCCCGGCGAGTGGCGGCGAAAGGCGCGTCGTCGCCCCGGTTCTTGTTGCCCCGTCCTGCGTAATTGAGATGGGACAGATAGAACTTGCCGATGCCCTCGGCGTCGGCCAGCCGCAGCAGGGCCGGCAACTGATGCGCGTTATCGACGGTCAGGGTGAAGCGCAGCCCCACCTTGATCCCGTGGCTCCGGCACAGGCGTGCGGCCGTCAGACTGCGGTCGAACGCCCCTTGCTGCCGCCGGAAGGCGTCGTGGGTGGCGCCGATCCCATCGAGGCTGATGCCGACGTAGTCGAAGCCGGCAGCGGCGATCGGACCGATCAACCGGTCATCGATCAGGGTGCCGTTCGTCGACAGCCCGACATAGAACCCGAGCGCCTTGGCGCGTGCGGCGATCTCGAAGATGTCCGGCCTCAACAGTGGCTCGCCACCGGAGAGGATCAGCACCGGCACGCGAAAGGCGCGCAGGTCATCCATGACCCGGAACACCTCGGCGGTCGTCAATTCGCCGGGGAAATCGGTATCCGCGGAGATCGAGTAGCAATGCTTGCAGCACAGGTTGCAGCGGCGAATGAGGTTCCAGATCACGACCGGCCCCAACGGCTCGCGCCGCCGCCCGGGCGGCCGCGGGCAGTGGAGCTCCTTCATGAACTGGGTGATGCGGAACATCGTGTGAGCCTCACTCCGTGAGCCGAAGGCCGGTTTTCTTCAGAATGCGTGTCGAGTAGAGGACTTCGTGGCGGCGGCATTGAGATCCGAGAATCGCAGCAATCACCGCCACCTTCTCCGTCACTTCGCAACGGCTGCGGCCATGCACCATGGCGAACAGGTTGTACGGCCAAAGCGGCAGCTGGCGGGGGCGACGGTAGCAGTGGGAAACGAAGTCGAGCGCGCCGACGGCAGGGCCCAGTTCGGTGATGGCGTCATCGTCGACGTCCCATACCGACATGCCGTTGGCGGTGTAGCCGAGGCGGTAATGGTTCGGCACGGCGCCGATGCGGCGGATGACGCGCGCCTCCAGCATCCGTTGCAGCCGTTGCATCACCAGCGTCGCCGGCAGGCCAACAGCCTCGGCGAGCGCCGCGTAGGGCCGCTCACACAGCGGCAATCCCGCCTGCGTTGCGATGATGATGCGCCGGTCGATGTCGTCGATGGGCGGCGATGGGCCGATGGCGTTCATGCTTCGAACCGTGCCGCGACGAAGAATTCCTGCTGTTTCGGCATGGCGTGAACGGCCAGTCCGGTCTCCGCTTCGATCGCCGCAAGCACCTCTTCAATGCGTTCCGGACGCTCGGCCGCGACGACGAACCACATGTTCAAGGTGTGCTCGCGCGCGTAATTATGGGCCACCTCGGGGTGGGCATTGACGAGCGCCGTCACCCGCTCGAAGTCTTCCGCTGGCACGGCGAGGGCGGCGAGCGTCGTTGCGCCCCCCAGCCGGTCGGCATCAAACATCGGTCCGAAGCGGCTGAGCCAGCCCTCTGCACACAGCTTGCGGACGCGAGCGATCAGATCGGCCTCGGACAGCGCGAGGCGGTCGGCGACGATGGCGAATGGCCGCTCGGCGATGGGAAAGGCGCCCTGCAGCCCGTTCACGATGCGGCGGTCGATGTCATCCATCAGGCCGGCTCCAGCGTCATGGACGCGCCATAGCGGGCTCCCCGCTGTTTGAAGGCCCGCGTGCTGAACAGCACGGCGTGATCGCTGACGTCGATCCCCAGGGCTGCCCTTAAGGCGTCGACCTGCGCAAGCACGGTTGCCCGCTGGCGTCCGTGAATCATGCAGAACAGATTGTAGCGCCAACCCTCGCGCCGTGGCCGGCGGTAGCAAAGCGTCACGAACGGGAATGCCATCGCCGTACGGGCGGCGGCATCGACCCGCTCGTCGGCGATGTCCCAAACGACCATGGCGTTGGCCGTGTAGCCCAGCGCGCGATGGCGGACGACGGCGCCGAAGCGGCGAATGACCCCGCACGCGATCAGCCGCTGAAGCCGGGTGATGACCTCGCCCTCGCTGATGCCGAGCTGGTCGCCGACCATGCGGTAGGGGCGGCTGACCAGCGGCAGGCCGTCCTCCAGCGCGGTCAGCAGCGCCCGGTCGCGGAGATCGAGGAGGGGGGTCACAGGGGGAACCCCAGATCGATGTGGTAAGCCGCAAGTAGCGGCAGGTCGATCACCTTGCGGCCAGTGTGAAGCTCGATCGCCGTCAGAACCGCGTTCACCGCCGTCTCATCGGCGGCGGTGACGACGAACCACAGATTGACGGGGTGCTCGCGCTCGTAGCAGTGATTCACCTCCGCCCGCGCGGCGATCAGGGTGGCGATGGCCTCCACTTCGTCCGGCGGGACCGCCATCGCGGCGAGGGTGCTCGCACCGACGGCATGCGGGCGGATCACCGGGCCGATGCGGGCTAGCTTTCCCTCCGCCCGCAACGCGGCAAAGCGTTCGATCACCTCGGCCTCGCTCGTGCCGAGTTCGTCGGCGATCGCGGCGAACGGCCGCGCCGTCAGCGGAAAGTTCCGCTGGTAGTCGTTAAGCAAGCGCAGGTCGATCGGCGAGGAGTCCATGGCTCAATACCCGATGCGATGGGCACGGGCGGCAAAAAAGATACCGCTCGGCTTCTCGGCGGCCAGCTCCTTGAGCAGCCGCAGCGTACGCGTTGCATAGACGCGGACGCGGTCGTCATCGCGGGCGGAGATCCACACTTCCTCCCCCTTCGGCGTGAACTCAAGGTGCATCACCGCCTTGCCGGGACTGAAGCTGTGGACAACGGCGAGCGAGGCGACGTCGATCACCTGCACGGTGGCATTGTCCGGATGGGCAAAGTTCACCCAGACTTGGCGGCCGTCGGGCCGGGCGATGGCGAATACCGGCTGACCCGCGGTGGCGATGCGGCCCACCTCCTGCCACGAGCGGCTGTCGACGACGAGCACTTCATGCCGGCCAACCGCAGGCAGGAACACCAAGCCGGCGGCGACCGCCACGCCCTCGAGGTGCGGCATCTTGTAGACCGGCAGCGGCTCCTCACCGCGGCCGTAGCCGTCGAGAATCCGCTTCACGCCGCCGTCCGGCCGCCACAGATCGAGGAGCGCAAGGCCGTCCTCACCGAACAGGCCGGCGATGTAGTAGCGGCCCTGCTCGACGATGAAGCCATCGTAGGGCTGCCGGCCAATGCCGGCGAAGCGGCGAACGCGCGGTTGCGAGCGGTCGCTCACGTCCGCCAGCCAGATCTCCCCGGCGTCATAGAGGGCGAAGGCAAATCCCTGGTCCGGAATATCGACGAGGCCGACAACTTTCGATGGCACGCCATCGGTCATCGCCGGGATATCGGCGATGAGTTCGAGGCTGATCGCATCGAACACCTTGACGCCGCCCGGTTCGTAGTTGGAGACGGCAATCAACCGGCCATCCTGCGAAATCGCCCCGCCGATGGCGTTGCCGGCCTGCACCACCCGCCGTTCGAGCCGGCCCGCGAGCAGGTCGATCTTGCTCAAACCCCCATCGCGGCCAAAGACGTAGGCGAAACGGCCATCGCGGGAGAACGCCACCGACGCATGGCTCAAATCGCCGAGGCCGGTCACTTCAGTCAGTTTCGTCGCCTGCGACGTCTCGACGATCTGAATGCGGCCCGATGCCCGCTCAATAATCACGCCGAGATCGCCGGTGCCGCGCAGCAAAGGGTCGGCCGCGCCGGGCCACGCCACGGAAGTGAGGATGGCGAGCAGGATCAGTATCCGCACGAAGGGCTGGCACGCGGTCACGGCGAGACCCCCGCCCGCAGCGACTTGACCAGCCACGCCGCGTCCGCCGGATCCAACTGAAAGCGCCACGGCGGCATCGGCGTTCCCGGACGGCCATCGAGGATCGTTTCGATCAGCACGGCGTCGTCGATGGTGGCCAGCGCCTGCGGGAGCAGTGGCGGCCCGAGGCCGCCCCTCATCGTCAGCCCGTGGCAGGACCCGCAATCGTGCTTAAGCAGTTCGAGCAGTTGCGCCTGCCGCGCCCCGCTCGGTTCGCTCGCCGCCACCGCGGGCTCAGACAGCGCCGCCAAGATGCCAGCGGTGATGACTTGCACGATCGCTGCGCGCCACACCGTCTCTCACTCCGATACACCGGCTGCGGGAAGGGACGCCGCAGCCGGTTACCGGCCGCGGCGACGCTGGAACCCTCCTTTAGTAAACGTCGTTGCGCGTATTATAGACGTTGAACTTGCCGGTGGGCGTGACAACCTCTTTCTGCTTGATAACGTGTTTCGGTTTGAGTGTTTTGTCGTCAACAACAACGATCGCCGACTGCTGGTTTTTGGTGTTCCAGACCGAGAACCAGACTTCGTCGCCGGCGACGTTGTACTCGCCTTGCACCACCCGGCGGACGCCTTCGGAGATGCCGGACCACTCGCCGATCGGCAGAATGGTCGGCGCCTTTTCCAAGTTATTGATATCGAAGACCGCGACGGAGGAGGAAATTTCCGCTTCGGGATTGAGCGGCGTGTCGACGTAGAGGTTCTTCGACTTCGGGTGCGTCTTGACGAAAAGCGAGCCGCCGCCCTGCCCCTCCAACGTCTGCACCACTTTCCACGCGTGCTGCGGATGCTTTTCCGGATCGGTGCCGATCAGCGAGATCGTCTCGTCGCCGAGATGGCTGGTCGCCCAGACGGGGCCGAACTTCGGATGGACGAAATTGGCGCCACGGCCCGGATGCGGCGTCAAGCCGGTCTCGACGATGGCCACCAGCTTGTCTTCCTTGGTATCGATGACCGCCACCTTGTTCGAGGCATTCGCCGCAACCAGGAAGTAGCGCTTCGTCGAATCGAAGCCACCATCGTGCAAGAAGCGGGCGGAACCGATTTCTGTCTGCTTCAGGTTCTTGATATCGGAATAGTCGACCATCAGCGTCTTGCCGGTTTCCTTGACGTTGACGAGGAATTCCGGCCGATAGTGGGAAGCGACGATGGAGGCGACGCGTGGCTCCGGATGGTATTCCTGCGTATCGACGGTCATGCCACGGGTGGAGACGATCTTCAGGGGCTCCAGTGTCGCCCCGTCCATGATCACATACTGCGGCGGCCAGTACGAACCGGCGATGGCGTATTTGTCCTCCCAGCCCTTCGCCTTCGACGTTTCAACGGAGCGTGCCTCATTGCCGATCTTCAATTCGGCAACCGTTGACGGCTTTTCCATCCACAGATCGATCAAGTTGATTTTCCCGTCGCGACCGATGACGTAGAGGTAGCGGCCCGACGCCGAGACGCGAGAGATGTGAACGGCATAGCCGGTGGGGATGATCTCGACGATGTTTTTCGAGGCGCCATCGATCAGCGCGATCTGGCCGCTGTCGCGCAGCGTCACCGAGAACAGATTGTCGAGGTCGAGGGTGTTCATCTTTTTCGTCGGCCGCTTGTCGACGGGGACGATGACTTTCCAAGTCTCCTTCATCTCCTTCATGCCGAACTCCGGCGGCTGCGCCGGGTCGTTGAGGAGATACTTGGCCATCAGTTCGACTTCCTCTGGCTTGAGTTCGCCAGAGGTTCCCCAGTTCGGCATGCCCGCCGGCGAGCCATAGGTGATGAAATCACGGAGGTACTCGAAGCCCCGATCGGCACCCCGGGTGATGTCGGGAGTGAGCGGCTTGCCGGTAGCGCCCTTGCGCAGAACGCCGTGGCAGCCAGCGCAGCGCTCGAAGTAGATCTGGTTGGCGAGATTGAACTCCGCCTGGGTCAGCGCCGGAACACCGGGCTTGGCGCCGGGAACTTCCAGCTGTTGTTCTTTCAGGACATCGAGGCTTGGCTGATATTTGCCGCCCGGCGTCGTGTCGTGCTTCTTGACATCGGTCGCTGCCGGCTTTTGCGCCGGTTGCTGCTGCTGCGCATTCCCTGCCGCAGCAACCAAGCATAACGCCGTGGTGAGCAGCAGAAACTTGATTCCGCTCATCGGACCCTCTCCTCGCACCAATTGCGGACAGCCTAGGGTCGCCATGCGCGACGCTGCCTTAACCTTGATCAACCGGGCTCGTGAAAAATTGTGCGACGCAGCGCGAAACCTTAACCAGGATCAAGGCGGGACGGGGCCTCCCCGTGCGACCTTTCCTGCGACATAAGCCGTTCGGTTGGCGCTTGCCGTATCGCTCCGCCCATGGCGCATTGCGCTTGCACTCTGCTCACGTTCGCGCTCGCGGCCGTCATCACCCTGGCGGCGCCAGGGCATGCCGCTGCCGAGAGCCGCGCGGATATCATCGCCGCAGATCGCCTTCAGGCGGTCTTTCCTGGGGCCAATCATGCCGGACGGTTCGAGGGCACGCCGCCGGCGGCGCCCGTGTTCAAGAACGGTGCCGTCGCCGGCTTCCTGCTGTCGACATTCGACACGGTCGGCTCCACCGGCTACTCCGGCAAGCCGCTTGATGTTCTTGTGGGGATCGATCTGCAGGCAGTGGTGACCGGTGCCGTCCTCGCGCGGCACACCGAGCCTATTCTCGTGATCGGTGTCACCGACGATCAGCTGACCCGCTTTGTCGCGGGGTTTGCTGGTGTCGATCTGCGCCCGAGCGTCATCGCCGCCCGATCAGCGGCGCTGCCGGACGCGATCTCCGGCGCGACGGTGAGCAGTGCCGTGATCCGCGACGCGATCCTTCGGGCGGGACGCGCCGTCGCCCGGTCCCGCGGGCTGTTGGGCACGGCGTCCGCCGTGGAGGTGCTTGACCGGGAGACGATCGAGGTTGCGGACTGGCCGGCCCTCCTCGCTGACGGCTCGATCGCCACCGCCCGGTTGACGGAGAGCCGCGACGGCGAGGACGTGCTCCTCCTCGACCTTTACCTGACGCTGCTGACGCCGCCACGCATCGGCGAAAGTCTCCTCGGCAAGCTTGCCTATAACCGCCTGTTCAGCGGTCTCGCAGCCGACGATCACCTGATCCTCATCGCCGCCAACGGACGCGCGTCCATCAAGGGAACGGACTTCGTCCGGTCCCGCCGCTTCGAGCGGCTGCAAATCGTTCAAGGGGAGCAGACGTTCCCGCTGACCACCGACGGCTACAGCAATTTGGAGGAGGTGAAAGCCGAAGGAGCGCCCGCTGTCCGCGAAATTGGCGTGTTCACCCTGCGCGGTGCCTC
>JALOTH010000073.1 GCA_025458035.1 Rhodospirillales bacterium | reverse complement strand
GACCTGACCATGCGGATGAAGTTGGCAAGGATCGCCTTGCCCTCGGCGGTGGCGATGCTCTCGGGGTGGAACTGCACGCCGCAGACCGGCAACTCGCGATGGCGCAGCCCCTGGATGACGCCGTCTTCGCTGTGCGCGGTCGCCACCAATGCGGCCGGGAATGTCGTCGGCTCGACCATCAGCGAATGATAGCGCGTCGCCTCGAACGGGTTCGACAGCCCGGCGAACAGCCCGGCGCCGTCATGGCTGATGCGGCTGATCTTGCCGTGCATGGGCTTGGGCGCACGAACGACCCGTCCGCCGAATGCCTGGCCGATCGCCTGGTGGCCGAGACAGACGCCAAACAACGGCACCCGTCCGGCGGCGGCGTGGATCAGGTCGAGGCAGATGCCGGCGCGGTCGGGATCGCACGGTCCCGGCGAAATGACGATCGCCTCGGGGGCGAGGGCGAGCGCGTCGGCGACGCTGACCGCATCGTTGCGGTGGACAGTCATCTCCACGCCCAGTTCGCCGAAATAGTGGAACAGGTTGTAGGTGAAGCTGTCGTAGTTGTCGATGAGCAGGAACATGACACCCGGTTATGCCGGTCGCGATCGGCGCAATCAACCACCATGCGCGGCATCGGCGAGGGCTTGCGGCTCATCGACATCGAACAGCACGCCGTCGTCCGCCATCGCCACCTCGCAAACCTTTTCGGCGAAGCGGTCGAGCAGGCTACGGCCGCCCCGATCACCGGACAGCGCACGCAGATCATTGAAGGCGGCCCGGCCCCATAGCACCGGGTTGCCGCGCCGGCCATCGCAGGTCGGCAGGCAGATGGTCCGTCCCGCCGCGGGATCGAAGGCGTCGATGAGCCGGCGCAGATGGCTGGCCGTCACCTTCGGCATATCTCCCAACAGCACGAGAACGCCGTCGGCTTCGGGCGGAACGGCGGCAAGGCCGCATGCCAGGGAACTGGCGATGCCGGACGCAAAGTCGGGGTTCTCGACCACGTGAACCGGCAGATCGTCGATGAGCGGTCGCAAGCGTGCCGCCTCGTGTCCGAGGACGACGATCACCGGCTGCACGCCGGCGGCCAGCGCCGCGCGGACTGGGTGCCGCAACAACGGCTCGCCGTCACAGATCGCGGCCAGCTTGGGTGCCGCGCCAAACCGCTGGCCACGGCCGGCGGCGAGCACGACGGCGGCGACCGCCGGCACCCGCTCGCCCGGGCCGATCGTCCCCTCGCGGTGCGCGCGGCGGCGATCATCGTCCCGGGGCCGCCGCTCACCGCTTTCGATGATCAGGCCGCCGACGCCCATGGCGGCAATCGCCGGCGCATCGACCGGCAACCCGGCGCACAGCCGTTCCAGGACCCAGTCAAACCCGTTCAGTTTCGGCGAGCGCGCGCAGCCCGGCAGGCCGATGACCGACGCCGCGCCGAGGCGTGCGAGCAGCAGCAGGTTGCCCGGCTCGACCGGCATGCCGAAGCGCTCGACGCGGCCACCGGCGGCGATGATGGCGGCGGGGATGACGTCGCGGCGGTCGACGATCGCCGAGGCGCCGACGATGAGCACCAGATCGGCGGCCGGCTGGCGCGCGACCTCCGCAGCGAGGGCAGCCGCCAGATCGCCGGCCCGGTGCGGCACCACGACATCCCTCGTCAGGCTGGAGCCGAGATCGGCGAGCCGCGCCGCCATTACCGCCCGTGTGCGCGCGTGCAGCTTGGCCTCCATCCCCGGCGTCTCGGTCAGGATGAGCATCGCCCGGCACGGCCGGAACGGCGCGACGGCGATCGCCGCTGTCGTGCCGGCGGCAAGGCAGGCGATGGACGCCGCCAACACGGGCCGCGTCACCGCAAAGGGGATGATCTTTACCGTTGCCACCATCTGCCCGGCGTCAACGCGGGCATGGGGTGGCAGGGTGGCGATGGTGACCGCCTCATTGCCGGCGTTGACGGCGGCGATGCGGGCCGCGTCGATGACGGCGATGCCCGGCGCCTCGGCGTAAAGGTTGCTGCGGCCGGTGATCGCCGCCGCCACGCGCAAGCCGGTGCCCGCCAGCGCCCCGGCAACAGTTGCCGCCGCCGCGTCCTCGCCCACATCGTCGGCGTCCAGGCGCGCCACCACCACCTCCTCGATGCCGGCGGCCAGCAGGTGCGCCACATCATCGGCTGACAGCCGGCGGCCTTTCTTGAAGGAAAAGCCAGGGCCGCGTACGGCATGCGCCAGCAGGGCACCCTCGGCGTCGCGGCTCGCCTCTCCGCCAAACTTCATCCGCCGCCTCCCGTCGCCAGCGCGCCGCGCCGCACGGCGATGATTTCGGCGAGGATCGAAACGGCGATCTCCGCCGGTGTCAGCGCGCCGATGGCGAGCCCGACGGGGGCGTGAAGGCGGGCGCGCGCTGCCTCGGCAACGCCGGCGGCGGCGAGGCGGGCGAGGCGGGCGCCGTGGGTGCGCCGGCTGCCCAGGGCGCCGACGTAGAATGCGGGCGATGCCAGTGCCGCCAGCAACGCCGGGTCGTCCAGCTTCGGATCGTGGGTGAGGGTGACGACGGCGGTCTCGGCATCGGGGGCGAGCGCGGCAAGCGCCGTATCGGGCCAGTCGCCGACGACGTGGCAGCCGGCAAAACCGCCACGCTGCCGCCACCGCTGGCGCGGATCGATGATGATGGCGGACCAGCCGGCGAGTGCCGCCATCGGTGCCAGTACTTCCGCGATGTGCACGGCGCCGACGAGGATCAGCCGCGGCGGCGGTGCAACCACCTGGATGAACAGGCGCTCGCCCGCCGTTTCGACGAGCCGGCTGCGCCCGCTGGCGACCGCCGCCATGGCGAGCGCGCGCTCGCTTTCGCCCAGCGTCGGCATGCCCAGGACTTCGCCGCCAACGACGAGCGCCTGCCGTCCGTCGGCGAGGTCGGTGAGGATGGCCGCCCGCTCGCCGCGTGCCTGTGCCGCCAGGACCGCCTCAAGGGTTGCGAGCTTCATGAGACCGGCTCGACGAAGACTTCGATGCGCCCGCCGCAGGCGAGGCCGACGGCCCATGCGTCCGCATCGCTGACGCCGAATTCGAGGCGCCGCGGCGTGCCGCTGGCGATGACCGACTGGGCCGCCTCGATGACGGCGGCCTCGACGCAGCCGCCACTGACCGAGCCGACGAAATCGCCGGCAGCCTCGACGGCGAGCAGGCTGCCGACGGGCCGCGGCGATGAGCCCCAAGTCGCGACGACGGTGGCCAGGGCAACGCCCCGCCCTTGCCGCCGCCAGGCCAGCGCCTGTTCAAGAATCGACCGCTCGTCGCCCATCGCCGCCCATCCGCCGCGCTACCGTTCGCCGCGCCGCCGCGTGCAGCGACGCCGCCAGCGCCTCCAGGCTACTCAGATTGTGCGCCGGCAGGAAGTCATCGACGTGATCGATGAGCGCCTTGATGCCGGCGGCGCGCGGTGCAAACTCGGCGTAGCGGAGCAGGGGATTGAGCCAGATCAGCCGCCGGCAGCTGCGCTTGAGCCGCGCCATCTCGATAGCGATGCCGTCGCCGCCGTCGCGATCGAGGCCGTCGGTCATCAGCAGCACCTGCGCGCCGCCGCCGAGCACCCGCCGCCCCCATGCGCGATTGAAGTCGGCAAGGCAGGCGCCGATACGGGTTCCGCCAGACCAGTCCGCCACCGCGGCGCCGATCGCGGCGAGGGACGCATCGCCGTCGCGATCTTGCAGCAGACGCGTCACGTGGGTCAGCCGGGTGCCGAACAGGAAGACCTCCATCCGCCGCCGGCTGCGCATCAGCGCATGCAGAAAAAGCAGGAACATCCGCGCGTAGCGATCCATCGAGCCGGAGATGTCACAGAGGACGACCAGGGGTGGCGGCCTCTCGGCGCGTCGGCGGAAGCGCAGGTCAAGCCAGTCAAACTGGCGCCGGCCACTTGCGCGCAGGCTGGCGGCGGGATCGGGAGAGCGGCCGCCCTTATCGGCGCGATAGCGGCGCGTCGGCCAGGCGATGAAAGGCAGCTCCAGCCGGCTTACCAGCGCGGCGGCCTCCGCCAGTTCGGCGGCCGACAGGGCTTCGAAATCCCGGTGCTTCAGCACTTCGCGATCGGACCAGGAGAGCCGCGCATCGGCCTCTGCCAGATCGCCGCGGCGCGCTTCGGCCGTTGGCGCCGCCAACGCTTCGCCGACACGGCGGCTGGCCGCCGCTCTTGGCCGACCGGCGGCACGAAAGCCGGCGAACGGAGCCGCGGGCGCGGTTCCGCCGACTGCCGGTTCCCGCCAGAACAGCCGGAATGCCTGTTCGAACACGGCGAAGTCTTCGTGGCGATGGACCAGCACCGCATGCAGCGTCCAGAACACGTCGTCGCGGCGGCAGAGGCCAATCACCGCCAGGGCGCGCACCGCGTCGAGACTTTGCCCGGTGCCGATGCTGAGGCCGGCACGGCGCAACGCGCCGGCAAACCGCAGCACGGTCTCGGTCATCGCGGTATCCGCCGGCCGGATCACCGCAGTGACCGTTCGGCACGCACGTCGGCCAGCAGCCGTTCGCTCTCGGCGCCGAGGATGCGGGCGATGTCCTCCTGGTATTTGAGAACGGCACCGAGGGTATCGCCGATGGCTTCGGCATCGAGCGTGGTGCAGCCGAGGGCGGTGAGGGCGTTGACCCAGTCAAGGGTTTCGGCCACTCCCGGCGCCTTGAACAGCCGCTGGCCGCGCAATGCCTGGACAAAGGCGACCGCCTCCTCGGCGAGCCGGTGTTCGGCGCCACCGGCCTTGCGCCGGACGATCGCCAGCTCCCGCGCGGCGTCAGGGTAGTCGACCCAGGCGTAAAAACAGCGCCGCTTCAGCGCGTCGTGGATCTCCCGCGTGCGGTTGGAGGTGATGATGGTGATCGGCGGCTGCGGCGCGCGGATCGTTCCCAGTTCCGGGATCGTTACCTGGTAATCGGCGAGAATCTCCAGCAGGAAGGCTTCGAACGGCTCATCGGCGCGGTCCAGTTCGTCGATGAGCAGGACGGGTGGCCCGGCGGGGTCGGGCGACAGCGCCCGCAGCAGCGGCCGGCGGATCAGGAAGCGCTCGGCAAACAGCTCCGTTTCGAGGGTTTCCCGGCTGGCGGCGGTCGCCTCGGCGAGGCGGATCTCCAACATCTGCCGCGGATAGTTCCATTCGTAGACCGCCGCCGCCACGTCGAGGCCGTCATAGCATTGCAGGCGGATCAGCTGCCGGCCAAGGCGGCGGGCCAGGACCTTTGCTACCTCGGTCTTGCCGACACCGGCCTCGCCTTCGAGAAACAGCGGGCGCGCGAGCTTGAGCGCCAGCGTCACCGCCGTTGCCAGCGCCCGGTCGGCGAGATAGTCGCCTTCCGCAAGGAGGGCGATCATCTCGTCGACGGTGCCGCCCCAAGCCGGTACCGGTTCGACCATAACGGTAATCCCTTGCCTGTCGCGGCGATCATAAACGGGCGCGCCGGAAACGGCCAAGCCGGTCACCGGCGGGCGTGGATGGGCGGCCGTCAGCGCGGCCAGAACGAATGCAATTGACGCCCGGGCGGGAACGCGCGAGATGATGAGGGCCTGCGCACCATGGTGGAACCGCGATCGATCGATGGGGCAAAACATGCCGATGCCAAAGCCGACCGTTAACGGATTGGGCCGCCTTGCCGCGGTACTGGCCGTGACCGCTCTGACCAGCCTGCCGGTGGCCGCTGGTGCCGCCAGTCCGCCCGGCGTTCCGGCGCTCGTCAAGGCGGTCGCGTCGCCATGGATGCCGACGATCGATCGGGTGCAGGTGCAGGCGCTCGAGGCGTCCGACGTTGATGACCAGCTGGTTGCCGCGATCACCGCCGCGCTGGCGAAACGGGGGATCACCGTCGATCCGGCGGCGACGCTGATCCTTTATTATGACACCGAGATCAACAGCGATACCGCCGATACCGCCGCCGGTTCCGAGCCGACCGTCGATCAGACCGAACTGGGTGCGCCGGGGGCGAGCCGCGAGTTGTTCACCCCGCTCGACGTCGGCACGCTGTATGGCGAGTATACGCCTGGACAAATGCCTGAAGTGATCTCGGTGGATGTCGGGTCCGGCGGCACGAGCGTCAGTGAAGGGCTCGCCACCCCGGCGGGGGTCATCCCTGAACGCACGGCGGGTGGCGGAGGACAGGCTCGCCTGGCGGCTCGCGGCCAGCCTTACAGCTTGTATTTCACCCTTGGCCGTGATGGCGGTTCGCCGGTTTGGAGTGGCTCCATCCAGGCCAGCATGCCAGAACAGGACCCGGCAGCCGTGGGGCGGGCGATGGTCCCACCGCTGGTGCTGGCGATCGGCCGCAGCGGCAAGTCGACGATCATCATCCCGTCGCCAGGGCTAACCAACTAGCGCACAGACCCATTCGGATGGGTCAGTCGAATGGGTCAGATGTGCACTAAAAACAATAGGTTGCGTGCAGCAACCGCGCATTTTTTGAATGCGCCGCTGCACTAGCGCCGCACGGCGGTTCCATACGGCGGTCATTGCGCTGCCTGCAGCTCGGTCACAGCGTTCTGCACGGCAACGGGATCGACGAAGAAACCGGCGAAAATGCTCATGCCGAGCAGCGCGGCCGCCTCATCCCAGCGGGTGAAGTGGGGCGCCGACGGCGGCTCGCTACTGAACAGCGCGAAGCCGGAAGCGATGAGGGCGCCGATCAACAGCAGCGAGCTGAATGCGGCAACGCCAAGGGCCGATGGCGCCGCTGCCGCCATCAGCAGCGCGAAGCCCACCATCAGTGCGACACGGGTGATGCTTTCGCGGTTGCGCTGGGCAAGCGGGTCGTCGCCGAGTGTCGGGTTGGATGAGCGGATCGACATGATCTTGTCCTCGTGAAATGGGGTACGGACGCGACCGGGAAACCGGAGTGATCTGATCCAGAATATCGGGCGCGTGCCGGTCCGTCGCAAGGGAGCGCGCCAACGGGTGCCGGGGTTAGCGCCCGCGTTTCCGCCGCCGCTGAAACGCGCTATAGCTTGTGTCAGCGGCCCGGTCGGGCCGTTCGCCCCCTTTTCCGAACGGGAGCCGCCCCGCATGCAGATGTCAGCCCAGCAGACGATCGATGCGCCGCGCGACGTCGTGTGGCAGGCGCTCAACGACCCGGCGATCCTCAAGCAGTGCGTGCCCGGGTGCGAGGTGCTGGAACGGATCAGCGATGATGAGATGATCGCCGAGGTCGTCGCCAAGGTCGGCCCGGTCAAGGCCCGCTTCAAGGGCAAGATCATCTTCAGCGACGTCGACCCGCCGAACGGCTACCGCATTTCCGGCGAGGGGCAGGGCGGCGCCGCCGGCTTTGCCAAGGGTGGGGCCACCGTCGTCATCGACGCCGACGGCGAGCGCACCATCCTCAAATACGACGTCGACGCCAGCGTCGGCGGCAAGCTGGCGCAGATTGGCTCACGGCTGATCGATGCCACCGGCCGCAAGTTCGCCAGTGACTTCTTTGCGCGGTTTTCGGCCGTTGTCGCCCCGAGCGAGGCGCCGGTGGCAGCGGCGGGCGAGGCCGAGGCGGCGATCGAGGCCGAACCCGAGGGGCTGCGGCCGGTGATCTGGGTCCCCGCCCTGATCCTCATTACCCTCGTGATACTGTTCGCCTGGGCCTGGGTCACCCCGTAACGCCGCCGGAACCTGAGCGAAGCGCGTTCCTTCCGATCAGGGGGTGCCGAAGCCGCCGCCGCCGGGGGTTTCGATGACGAAGATATCCCCCGGCGCCATCTCGCGCTTCGCCGTGCCCGACAGCGGTTCGACCGCCCCGTTGGCGCGAATGATGTAGTTGTGGCCGGGCCGTCCCGGCCGGCCGCCGAACAGCCCGAATGGCGGCACCCGCCGGTGGTTCGACAGGATCGCCGCCGTCATCGCCTGGCGGAACTCGATCCGCCGGACGACGCCATCGCCACCGCGCCAGCGCCCGGCGCCGCCGGAACCGCGGCGGATGCGGAACTCGCGCAGCAGCACCGGAAACCGCCACTCCAGCACCTCCGGGTCGGTGAGCCGCGTGTTGGTCATGTGGGTGTGCACGGCGTCGGCGCCGTCGAAACCCTCGCCGGCGCCGGAACCGCCGCAGATCGTCTCGTAGTACTGATAGCGGGCATTGCCGAAGGTGAAGTTGTTCATCGTTCCCTGCGCCGCCGCCAGCACGCCAAGGGCGCCATACAGCGCATCGGTGACCACCTGCGAGGTCTCGACATTGCCGGCGACGACGGCGGCGGGTGGGCGCGGTGCCAGCATCGAACCGGCCGGGATGAGCACCTCGATCGGCCGCAGGCAGCCGGCGTTCAGCGGAATGTCCTCATCGACCAGGGTACGGAAAACGTACAGCACCGCCGCCATCGTCACCGCCGGCGGGGCGTTGACGTTGCTGGGCTGCTGCGGTGATGAGCCGGTGAAATCGATGAACGCGCGCCGCCCGGCCGCATCGATGCGCACGGCCACCTGGATGCGGGCGCCGTCGTCCATCTCGTAGGCGAAGTGGCCGTCCTTGAGCACGCCGATGACGCGGCGCACCTGCTCCTCGGCATTGTCCTGCACGTGGCGCATGTAAGCCTGCACCGTCGGCAGGCCGAACCCGCCGACCATCCGCTTCAGCTCCTGCGCGCCCCGCTCGTTCGCCGCCATCTGCGCCTTGAGGTCGGCGATGTTCTGGTCGGGGTTGCGGGCCGGCCAGCGGCCGGCGGCGAGACATTCGCGCATCTCCGCCTCGCACAGCCGGCCGCCGCGTGCCAGCAGCATGTCGGTGATGACGATGCCCTCCTCGTCGATCGTCCGGCTGTCGGGTGGCATCGAACCCGGGGTGATGCCGCCGATGTCCGCATGATGGCCGCGCGAACCGACGAAGAACAAAATCTGGCTGCCGCCGTCGTCGAACACCGGCGTGATCACGGTGATGTCGGGCAGGTGGGTGCCCCCGGCATAGGGCGCGTTGAGGACGTAGGTGTCGCCCGGCCGCATCGTGCCCTGGCGCTGGCGGATGACGGTGCGCACGCTCTCACCCATCGAGCCGAGATGCACCGGCAGGTGCGGCGCGTTGGCGACGAGATCGCCGCCACGGTCGAAAACGGCGCACGAGAAATCCTGGCGCTCCTTGATGTTGACCGACTGCGCGGTGTTCGCCAGCACCGCTCCCATCTGCTCGGCGATCGACATGAACAGGTTGTTGAAGACCTCCAGCATCACCGGATCGGCGCCGGTGCCCACCGCCGCCGCCTTGGCCTTCGGCTGCACGCGGCTGAGCCGCAGATCGCCGCGCGGCGAGACCGCTGCCCGCCAGCCGCTCTCGATGACGGTCGCGGCGTTGGTTTCGACGATGATCGCCGGCCCGTCGATGCGATCGCCGGCGGCCAGCCATTCGCGCACGTGCAGGGGCACCCGCCGCCAGCCGCCGTCGAACCAGGCGCGCACGACCTCACGTGGGGTCAGTGGCGATGATCGCGGCGGCACCGGCGGCAGCTCGGCGGAGTGTGGCGCACCGCCGACCGCCTCCACCAGGATCGCCTCGACGACCAGCGCCCGCTGTTCGATGACGAAGCCGAACTGCTGGCGGTGAGCCGCGGCGAATGCCTGCCGCAACGACGCCTCCTCGCCCCACGGCACCGGCAGTGCGGTATCGGAACCGTGATAGCGCAGCAGCAGCGAGGAATTGAGCGTGATCTGATCGGCGGCGATGCGCTGCGCCCGCACCGCGGCGGCAGCGTCCTCGCCGAGTGTCCGCAGCCGGGCGGCAATCTCCGCCATCGTCTCGCCATCCAGTGGTGCCTCGACCGCCTGCTGTTTCAGCACCCGCACGTCCGCGAGACCAATACCGAAGGCGGACAGCACGCCGGCGAGCGGATGGATCAGGATTTCGGTGATGCCGAGGGCATCGGCCACCCGGCAGGCATGCTGACCGCCCGCTCCGCCGAAGCAGTTGAGCAGATAGCCGGTCACGTCATAGCCGCGCTGCACCGAGATCCGCTTGATCGCGTTCGCCATGTTCTCGACGGCGATGGTCAGGAAGCCATCGGCGACCGCCTCGGCGCTGCGTTTGGTGCCGCTGGCCCGGCTCACCTCTGCCGCCAGCACGGCGAAGCGGCGGCGAACGGCGGCGACGTCGAGGGGCTGATCGGCTTGGGGTCCGAACACGCGCGGGAAATATTCGGCGTGCAGGCGGCCGAGCAGCAGGTTGGCGTCGGTGACGGTCAGCGGCCCGCCGCGGCGGTAGCAGGCGGGTCCCGGCACGGCTCCCGCCGAATCCGGGCCGACGCGAAATCGCGCCCCGTCGAAGTGCAGGATCGACCCGCCACCCGCTGCCACGGTGTGAATCGCCAGCATCGGCGCGCACAGGCGCACGCCAGCCACTTGCGTATCGAAGACCCGCTCGAACGCCCCGCGGTAGTGGCTGACGTCGGTGGAGGTTCCCCCCATGTCGAAGCCGATGACCCGATCGAAGCCGGCCGCCTGCGCCGTTCGCGCCATGCCGACGACGCCGCCGGCGGGACCGGAGAGGATGGCGTCCTTGCCGTCGAACGCGCCGGCGTCGGCGAGGCCGCCGCTCGATTGCAGGAACATCAGCCTGACACCGGCGAGAGCGGCGCTCGCCGCTTTAACGTAGCGCTTCAGCACCGGCGACAGATAGGCATCGACGACGGTGGTGTCGCCGCGGGAGATCAGCTTCATCAGCGGGCTGACGCGGTGGCTGACCGAGATCTGGCGAAAGCCGATGGCGGCGGCGATCTCGGCAAGCCGGCGTTCGTGCTCGGGGTAGCGGTAGCCGTGCATCAGCACGATGGCGAGGGCGCGCAGGCCGTTGGCGAAGACCTCGCTCAGCGCGGCGTGCGCCGCGGCTTCATCGAGCGGCGTCAGCACGGTGCCGGCCGCATCGAGGCGTTCGTCGATTTCGACGACGCGCGCCGCCAGCGGCTCCGGGCGGACGATGCGGCGGGCGAACAGCGCCGGGCGGTTCTGGTAGCCGATGGTCAGCGCATCGGCGAAGCCGCGGGTGATCGCCAGCGCCACCGGCTCGCCGCGGCGTTCGAGCAGGGCGTTGGTGGCAACGGTGGTGCCGACCTTGACGGCGCCGATGGTGGCGGGGAGGGGCGCGCCGGCGGCGAGGCCGAGGACGCGGCGGATGCCTTCGACGGTGGCGTCGGCGTAGTGGTCGGGATCGTGGGAGAGCAGCTTCAAGGTGTGCAGCCGGCCATCGGGGGCGCGGCCGACGACGTCGGTAAAGGTCCCGCCGCGGTCGATCCAGAACTGCCATTGAGCGGTGGTGTCTTCGGTCATCTCGATCGGTCGGACGGGTCAGCGGCCTGCGGAACGCGAGGTGCCGCCAACATCCCCCATCGGCGGCAATCGCCGCAAGCACCATGCGGTAACGGCTTTCGATGAGCCGGGTCGCGGCTGTCCCGCTGCCGCGGCGGCTCCCGCCCGCCACCCGCCATTTCCCGGTAGCCGACGATGGGGATCGGCGCTCGCCTGTGATCCGCCTTGACGTGCGGCCATGGACGGGCGCAAATCGGTTTCGCGCAGCAGCCCCCCACCCAGGGCCAATAATCGAAAGGAGCGGTGTTCAGGCGATGGCTTTGCCTCTAATGCCCAAGGCGACGGCGGTTTGGCTCGTCGAAAACACGTCTTTGACCTTCGAGCAGATCGCCGATTTCTGCGGCATGCATGCTTTGGAGGTGCAGGCGATCGCCGACGGCGACGTTGCCATCGGCATGCAGGGTCGCGACCCGGTGGCCTGCGGCGAAGTAGCGATGAGCGAGATTGACCGCTGCAGCCAGGACCCGGCGGCCCGCTTGCGTCCGCTCGAACGCCGCATCCCGCTGCCCGAGGCGCGGCCAAAGGGCGCCCGCTACACGCCGGTGGCGAAACGGCAGGATCGGCCCGATGCCATCGCCTGGCTACTGAAGAACTATCCCGAACTCAGCGAGGGACAGGTCTGCAAGCTGATCGGTACGACGAAGAACACGATCGAGAAGGTGCGCGACCGCACCCATTGGAATTCGCCCAACATCAAGCCGCGCAATCCGATCTCCCTCGGCCTCTGCGGCGAGTCCGAACTGCAAAAGGAAGTCGACCTGGCGCGCGCCCGCGCCGGCACCGTGCACGGGATTTAGCCAGCGAACCGTCGGCGCCGGTGACGCGTAGTCTTTTCGGGGAGCTGCCGTCCCCGTGGCCACGGCGGCGCGGGTAACGCCGATACGCTCCATCAGGGCATCGCCGGATCATTCCCCTTTTTCACCACCTGCCTCGTTTCCATCCGATGAAAGGTCAGCCATGCCAACTGCTTCGGTCTACGACGTGAAAACCCCGGAACTCGCCGATGAGGGAGCGCGCCGGGTCGAATGGGCGTTCGCCGAAATGCCGGTGTTGCGGCAACTTCTGACCACCTTCGCCGCCGACAAGCCGCTCGCCGGCATTCGGTTGAGCGCCTGCCTGCACGTCACCGCCGAGACCGCCAACCTCGCCAGGGTGCTGGTCGCCGCCGGCGCCGAGGTCGTCGTCTGCGCCTCCAACCCGCTCAGCACCCAGGACGACGTTGCGGCGGCCATGGCGCTGCGCTACGGCATCCCGACGTTCGCCCACCGCGGCGACAATCACGAAAACTATTATAAGCGCATCGCTTCGGCGCTCGATCATCGGCCGCAGATCACCATCGACGACGGCGCCGACCTGGTCAGCCAGTTGCACACGGCACGGCGCGATCTGCTCGACGGCATTCTCGGCGGCACCGAGGAGACCACCACCGGAGTGATCCGGCTGCGGGCGATGGCGGCGGACGGCGAGCTTAAGTACCCGATCATCGCCGTCAACGATGCCGACACCAAACACCTGTTCGACAATCGCTATGGCACCGGCCAGAGCACCATCGACGGGTTGCTGCGTGCCACCAACATCCTGCTCGCCGGCAAGGTGTTCGTCGTTTGCGGCTATGGCTGGTGCGGTCGCGGTGTCGCCGCCCGCGCCGCCGGCATGGGGGCGAAGGTCATCGTCACCGAGGTGGAACCGGTGCGCGCCCTTGAGGCGTCCATGGATGGATACCGGGTGATGCCGCTCGTCGATGCGGTGCGCGAGGCCGACATCGTCGTCACCGTCACCGGCGACAAGCATGTCGTCGACGAGGTGCATCTGAAGGCGATGAAGGACGGCTGCATCCTCGCCAACGCCGGCCATTTCGACGTCGAGATCAACCTGCCGGCGCTGAAGGCGATGAGCCGGGAAATCGGCCAGCCGCGCTACAACGTCGAGGAGTATCGTCTCACCGATGGTCGGCGGCTGTGCGTCGTCGGTGAGGGCCGTCTGGTCAACCTGGCGGCGGCGGAAGGCCATCCGCCGGCGGTGATGGACATGAGCTTTGCCGATCAGGCGCTGTCGGCCGTCCACATCCGCCAGCATCACAACACCCTCGAGCGCACCGTCTATTCCGTACCGAAGGAAATCGATCGCGAGGTGGCGCGGCTGAAGCTGCAATCCCTCGGCGTCAGGATCGACACCCTCAGCGACGCGCAGCAGGCCTACCTGACCTCCTGGCGGGAAGGGACGTGATCGCGGCGGCAACCCGCCTCCTCGCTGCCATCCTCATCACCGGGCTGGGGGTGGCGGCGGGGCGCGCCGCCGCCCAGCAAGGCGATGCGCCGCCGCTGCCGGTGCTGGACCTCGACGCAATGTCGGTCTCCGTATCGGGCGTTTCGTCCGGCGGGTTCATGGCCCAGCAGTTGCAAGTGGCGTTTTCGGCGACGATCACCGGCGCCGGCATCATCGCTGCCGGACCCTATGGCTGCGCCGGCAGCAATTTTCCCTGGAACGTCTGGCGGGCGACCAACGTCTGCTCGAATTTTGATGATGGCATCCCGTTCGCCGGACCGCCGCCGCTGGAGCGCAGCCTGGAGGCGGTGCGCGGCGCCGCGGCTCGCAACGCCATCGATGCGCCGATCCATATCGCCACCGATCGCGTGTACCTGTTTTCCGGCACCCTCGACGCCACGGTGCCGCCCGCGGTGATGGCGGTCACTGAGGCGTTCTTTCAGTCGTTCCTCGCCAACCCGGCGCAGCAGATCGCCGCCACCCGCACCCTCGCCGCTGCCCACAACATGGTGACGGCGGATTTCGGCAACGCCTGCGACGTCTCGACGCCACCGTACCTCGCCGACTGCGACTATGCCGCGGCCGCCTCGCTGCTCGCCCACATCTACGGCGATTTGGCGCCGCCCGCGCCGGCTGCGGCCATCGAGGGCCGATTGCACCGCTTCGATCAGCGGCCATTTGTGGAGGGCCGCCGCGACAGCGGCCTCGCCGACGTCGGTTACGTGTTCGTGCCGGAAGACTGCGAGGCGCCGGGCGCGCGCTGCCGGCTGCATGTCGCCCTGCACGGCTGTCAGCAGTCGGCCGTGCAGATCGGCGAAACCTTCGTCCGCCACGCCGGCTACAACGGGCTGGCCGCCGCCAACCGTATCGTCGTTCTCTATCCGCAGGCGGCGCCGATGAGGGTTGCTGGGACTGGTGGGGGTTCACCGGCCGCGATTACGCCGAGCGCACGGGCGCGCAACCGGCGGCGATCAAGGCGATGATCGACCGCCTTGCCGCACCGTCGCCGTGAAAGCTGGACTTCGCCCGGCGTCAAGCCGCCGCGAGCAAACCCTTCAGCCGGTCAACGCCGGTTGCGACGGCGGGCGGCGAGACCCACGGCCGCAAGGCCCGCGGCGAACAGCGGCAGCGCCGCCGGCAGCGGCACCGGCGCCATCGCCTGTGTCGTCGCGCTCCCGCTCAGGGTCGTCGAGAGGGAAATCGCATCAACGGCGCCGGCATCGACGGCGAGCGTAAACTGAAAGGAATCGCTGAGAGTGTCGCCGCCGGACAGGCCACCGGCGGGAAGTTCGATCGTCAGCGCCTCCGACACCAACGGCGCCGAGGGTGTCGAGATCGCCAACAGGATGGTGAGGAAGGCGGCATCAAAGGCCGCATTGTCGATGGTCGCCGTTCCGGACAGCGTATAGGACAGTTCGAAAACGATCTTGGCGTTGCTCCCTGAGTTGTTCTCGACCGTGACGATGCCCTTGCCCTCAGCGTCGGTGGTGGCTTTGCTCAGCAACGGCCCATTGACCGACATCCCCCTGAAGAAATTGGTGGGTGTTTCCATGGTCAGCGCATCACCCACGCCGAGCACCATCGGATCATTGGGTTCCAGGTCGAGCCCGGCGGCGGCGAACGTTCCGAAGGGGCCGATCGCAACGGCGCTGATGTTCGTAACGTCGGTATCGGCGGTAATGGTCACACCGGCTTGGGTGGTCACCACCTTCAGCGTCACATCAAGCGTGCCCTCGTAGGTCGAGGCCGCGTGCGCCGGCATCGCCAGCACCAACCCCGCCGCGAGGCCGGCGGCCACCATCCCCGATCGCACGATCCCGTT
>JALOTH010000178.1 GCA_025458035.1 Rhodospirillales bacterium | reverse complement strand
GCGACGATCGCGGCGTAATGCGGGGGGCGAAAGCCGATCCCCACTGGCCAACCGCCAGCCGAACAAGGCCGATCGATCATTGCCGCCATCCCGTCCGGTGTCGAAAGCCGACCCTAGGAGGCCTTTGGCGTCATGCTGCCGCCGACCAGCTTATCGCAGGTCCCGACCGGGACGTAGAGCCACGCGTCGGACTGGGCGTCCTTCTTCGAGGTGCCGGCACACGATGAACTGGCCGTCTGGCAGTCGTTCTTGCCGGCCTTCGTCACGCCATAACACTTTTCGAACTTGACCATCTTCTCGGTCTGCGCGCTGGCGGACCCGGTCAGGGCGGCGTAGCCAAGGGCGCCTGTGACGGCGGCGGCGACGGCGAGGGCAGAAGCTTTCGTCATCTCATCATCTCCATCTCTAAGCAGATGCGGGTTCACGTCTGAGTTTCGCGATCAGGCCGGCATTCCTCGCCGTCCCAAGCCGCTATCATCATCACGAGAATTAGTCGCGGTTGGAAATGCCAGCTACGTATGGTTTTGATAGCAGGCTGTTATCTCAATCAAATTCCCGCGATTGAACACAATTGCGTGACCCATGGACGGTGGAGTCAGCAACGATAGCTGACGGTCATGGGAATGAAAGACATTCGCTATTTCCCCGGTCTGTGTCTCGGCGCTAGGCTTTCGGTGTGTGCACGACCGCCGCGCACTGGCGTTTTGCCGTTCACCAGCAAAGTGGAACGAAGACATGGACCTACCCTTTCCGCCCATCGCCGACGAGACGCTGCCCGCCGTCGTCATGCCGTCCTGTCCCATTGACCGGAAATTGAAGGGGCAGAAGGCGCTCGTCACTGGCGCCTCATCCGGCATTGGTCGCGGCATCGCCATCGGTCTCGGCCACGCCGGCGCCGATGTCGTCGTCAATTATGTGAAGGATGCGGGGGAGGCCGAGGCCATCGTCGAGGCTGTGAAAAGCTGTGGCGACAATCAAGCCTACGCCCACCGCGCCGACGTCTCCAACGAAGACGACGTGCGGGCGATGTTCGAGAAAATGATCGCCGAGTTCGGCACCATCGACATCCTCGTCAACAACGCAGGCGTCCAAAAGGACGCCCCGTTCGAACAGATGACGCTCGAGCAGTGGAACACGGTGATCGGCATCAATCTGACCGGCCAGTTCCTGTGCTCCCGCGAAGCGGTGCGGGAGTTCAAGCGCCGCGGCGTCCGGCCGGAAATTTCCTGTGCCGCCGGCAAGATCATCTGCATTTCTTCAGTGCACGACATCATCCCCTGGGCCGGCCACGTCAACTATGCGGCGAGCAAGGGTGGCGTGTCGCTGATGATGAAGTCGATTGCCCAGGAAGTGGCGCCCTACCGCATCCGCGTGAATTCAATCTGCCCCGGCGCCATTCGCACGCCCATCAACGTCTCCGCGTGGAGCACGCCGGAGGCCTACACCGAGCTGATGAAGCTGGTGCCGTACAAGCGCATCGGCGAGGTCGAGGACATCGCACGCGCCGCGATCTGGCTGGCCTCGGACGACTCCGACTACGTGACCGGCCACAACCTCTATATCGACGGCGGCATGACGCTCTATCCCGGCTTCGAGACGGGAGGCTAGGCCGATGCGCGCTGCCGCCATCGGTCTGCTGGGACTGCTGGCCGCCGCCTCGGTGCAGGCGGACGGGCCATCATCGGCGTTCCGGTCCTCGGATTCGCGCGCCGATCGGGCGGGGTTGCCGGCGGGTGAACAACCGTGGTGGCCCAGCCGTTATGGCGCCGATGACCAGATCGGTACGCTGAACGAGTTGACGGCAGACCGCGTGGTCGCCGCCGTCCGCCTCGTTCGCCAGGGCCGCACCGTCGATCTCGGCCGCGTACTCGATGATGCCGCGCCGGCGTTCCCTGGCCGCTATTGGCACCAGACCGTCGATCTCGCGCCGCTGATCACCAACCTGCGCCGCGTCGATGCCTACGGCAAGGGCTGGGGACTCAACGAGATCAATTGGATCACCGAAATCCAGGTGGGCACATTCCAGGTCGGCACACAACTCGATTCCATCGGCCACATACAGATCGGCGATCGCTTCTACAACGGCTGGAGAGCCGTCGATATCGTCGAGCCGTGGGGACTGAATCGCTTCGGGGTGGAAACGATCCCGCCCATCGTCGGCCGCGGCCTGCTGGTCGACATCGCCGCCGTGAAAAACGTAGAGCGACTCGACAAAGGCTATGCGATCACCGTCGCCGATGTAGAGCAGGCTTTGCAGCGGCAGGGAGCGGCTCTTGCCGCGGGCGACATCGTGCTCATCCATACCGGCTGGGGCGGACTGTGGGGCCGCGACAACGCCCTGTTCCTGTCCGGCGAGCCCGGCCCCGGCCTCGACCTGATCACGTGGCTTAATGACCGCCGCGTCGCCGCTGTCGGTACTGACAGCTGGAGCATTGGTCCGGTTCCCGGCGAAGATCCCCGCCGCCCATTCCTGGTGCCGCAAACGATGTACGTGAAGTTCGGTCTGTTTGGTTTCGAGAATCTTGCTACCGAACGGCTCATCGAGCGAGGCGTCTCGGAATTCCTGTTCGTCAATACCCATGGCCGCACTCGCGGCTCGACCGCCGCCTTCGTCGCGCCGGTCGCCATCTACTGACAGTGGGGTGCGTCCGATGACCGACGCGTTCGACGCGATCATCGTCGGCTCCGGCGCCGGCGGCGCTGCTGCCGCCTACAGCCTCGCCGAGGCCGGCTGCCGCGTGCTGATCATCGAGAAGGGCCAACCGCTACCGAAGGACGGCTCGACGCTCGACGTCCGCATCGTCGTCGGCGAGGGCCGCTTCAAGAATCACGAGCCCTGGCTCGATGGCAGCGGCAGCCCCTTTGTGCCGCAGGAATACTATAACCTCGGCGGCAAGACGAAGTGGTATGGAGCGGCCCTGCTGCGCTTTGGCGCTGACGAGTTCGCCGCCGATGCCGCCCATCAATGCCGCGGCTGGCCCTTCGGCTACGACGAACTCGCGCCCTTCTACGAGCATGCGGAAATGCTGCTGGCGGTACGGCGCTTCGACATCGAGCCGGATACCGCCGCCATCGTCGGACGGTTGCAGCGCGTTGCGTCCGCCTGGCGGTCACTGCCGATGCCGCTCGGTCTGTCGCCGGCGATCGCTGACGATCCGCACGAGAGCATACGCTTCGACGGCTTTGCGTCCGTTCGCGGCCTCAAATCCGATGCCGAGACCTCCCTACTCGACCGCATCCGGGACAAACCCAACGTCCGCATCGTTACCGGTGCCGCGGTTGCGGCGCTGTGCGCCGCCGACGGCAATGCGCGACGGGTGGTCGGCGTTGTGACCGAGGATGGCGAACGCCGTGACGCCAGCGCCGTTCTGCTTGCCGCCGGCGCCCTGTCCTCGCCGCGTCTCATCGAGCGCTATCTGCGGGACTCCGGCCTTGCCGACACTCTGCCGGCGGCGAAGAACGTCGGCCGTAACTACAAGAGCCATCTGCTGACCGCGGTCATTGGTTTCTCCGTCCGGCAGATGCGAGACCGACTGCGCAAGACCGTGGTCATGACACACGCGGACTTCCCGCATTCCAGCGTGCAGCCGCTCGGCGCCACCGACGGCGAGATTGTCGCCACCGAAATGCCCGCGATCACTCCCCGCTGGTTCGCTAACCTGGTTGGCAGCCGCGCCTACGGGTTTTTCCTGCAAACGGAAGATGGCTCCCATCCCGATAACCGTGTCACCGACGACGACGACTCGGGCAAGCCGCGCCTTGACTATCGCCAGGAACGCATCGCTCCCGCCCGTGATGAGCATCGCGCCTTCGTTAGGACGTTCGCTCGCCATCTGCTGCGCGCTGGGTTCCTGCCGGTGGTCAAGCCGATTGCCCTCGAGGGCACCGCCCATGCGTGCGGCACTCTAATCGCCGGCAGCGATCCTTTCACATCCGTGGTGGACGCGACCGGCCGGGTGCATGGGATGGAAGGGATCTATGTCGTCGACGGCAGCGTTTTGCCGCGCTCCAGCCGGGTCAACCCGGCGCTGACCATTTACGCCTGGGGATTGCGCGCCGGCGATCACCTCGCCGCATCGCTCGCTGCGTCGCAGGTAACCCAGCAGGGAGAACTCGCATGAAAGCCGAAAGACCGCTCAACGCAGAACGCCAGCGCCTGGACAATCAGCGCGCTGGCACTGAGGACTGGCGGCTTTGGGGGCCTTATTTGTCCGAGCGGGCGTGGGGTACTGTGCGCGAGGACTACAGCGCCACCGGTGATGCCTGGACCGCGTTTTCCCATGAGCAGGCAACGGCGCGAGCCTACCGCTGGAGCGAGGACGGCCTCGGTGGCATCTGCGATGAGAAGCAACGGTTGTGTTTTGCCCTGGCCCTGTGGAACGGCAAGGATCCGATTCTGAAGGAACGG
>JALOTH010000177.1 GCA_025458035.1 Rhodospirillales bacterium | reverse complement strand
GATGCCCTGGCGCGACTTGAGCTGAGCCTGCTCCTCCATCGGCAGCGCGTTCCATTCGTCGTGCCAGGCGCAGACCACCGCCGGGCCATAGGTCTCGGTGAGGCCGTAGACATGGGTGACCTCGAAGCCGAGGCGCTGCATCGCTTCCAGCGTCGACGCCGGTGGCGGCGCCGCCGCCGTCATCACGTTCACCTTATGGGTGAAGGGCGCGCGGTCGGCCTCTGGCGTGTTCAGCACCATGTTCAGGACGATCGGTGCGCCGCAGAAGTGGCTGACCCGGTGCTCGGCGATGGTTTTCCAGATGATCGGGCCGGTGAACCCGCGCAGGCAGACCGAGGTGCCGGCGACGGCGGCGAGTGTCCACGGAAAGCACCAGCCGTTGCAGTGGAACATCGGCAGCGTCCAAAGGTAGCGGGGATGGCGCGGCAGCCCCCAGGCGAGCACGTTGCCGACGGCGGTCAGGTAGGCGCCGCGGTGGTGGTAGACGACCCCCTTCGGATCGCCGGTGGTGCCGGAGGTGTAGTTGAGGCTGATGGCTTCCCACTCGTCCGCCGGCCCCGGCGCCAGGAACGCCGGATCGCCTTGCGCCAGCAGCGCCTCGTAGTCGAGGGCGCCGAGCCGTTCGCCGCGGCTGCCCGCCGTCGGATCATCCACGTCGATGACGAGGATGTCGCGGCCGAGCCGGGACAGCGCCTCGCGCATGACGGGGGCGAACTCCCGGTCGGTGATCAGCGCCTTCGCCTCGCCGTGCGCGAGGCAGTAGGCGAGCGTCGCCGCATCGAGGCGGGTGTTCAGCGTGTTCAGCACGGCGCCGGCCATCGGCACGCCGAAATGCACTTCGAACATCTCCGCCGTATTCGCCAGCATCGCCGCCACCGTCTCGCCGCGGCGGATGCCGCGCGCCAGCAGCGCCGACGCCAGCCGCCGGCAGCGCTCCTCCGTTTCGCCCCATGTGTATCGCCGCTCGCCGTGGATGATCGAGGGCTGATCGGGCCAGGCGCGCGCCGACCGCTCCAGGAAGCCGAGCGGGGTGAGCGGCGCGAAGTTGGCGGCGTTACGGTCGAGGCCGTGCTCGAACGGGCTTGCGGAGATGGTCATCGTCATTGCCTCCCGGGGCGGATCTGGCGGCGTTTGCGGCGCACCTCGCGGCGGCGGCGCCGATGCCGGCTGCCGGCGACGCTGCCACAATCCGGCTTTACAAGAAATCGGCTTTTCGACCACACTCCCGCGCGTTTTGGCGGCGGACACCTTTGGCACGCCCGCCGCTGCGTTCGGAAAAACCCAAACGTAACAGGGGAGGACCATGACCGGAGCGTATCAAGAGGCTTTCGACCGGTCGATCAACGATCCGGAAGGTTTCTGGGGTCAGGCGGCGGAGGACATCACCTGGATCAAGCGCTGGGATAAGGTGCTGGATGCGTCCAACAAGCCGTTCTATCGCTGGTTCACCGGCGCCGTCGTCAATACCTGCTACAACGCCGTCGACCGCCACGTCGAGGCCGGCCACGGCGAACGCCTGGCGCTGATCTACGACAGCCCGGTGACCGGCAACACCATCCGCAAGTATACCTACGCGCAGTTGCGCGACGAGGTGGCGACGTTCGCCGGCGTGCTCGCCTCCCTCGGCGTGAGCAAGGGCGATCGCGTCATCATCTACATGCCGATGGTGCCGGAAGCGCCCATTGCCATGCTCGCCTGCGCCCGCATCGGCGCCGTCCATTCGGTGGTGTTCGGCGGTTTCGCCGCCAACGAGCTGGCCGTCCGCATCAATGACGCCAAGCCGAAGGTGATCGTCTCCGCCTCCTGCGGCATCGAGACCAACAAGGTCATCGCCTATAAGCCGCTGCTCGACGGCGCCATCGAGCTTGCCGAGCACAAGCCCGACCACTGTGTCATCCTGCAGCGCCCGCAGGGTCCCTGCGCGCTGACCCCCGGCCGCGATGTCGACTGGGCGGAGGCGCAGGCGAAGGTACAGCCGGCGGACTGCGTGCCGGTGGCGGCCACCGACCCGCTCTATATCCTCTACACGTCCGGCACCACCGGCGAGCCGAAGGGCGTCGTCCGCGACAACGGCGGCCACCTGGTGGCGCTCAAGTGGACGATGAAGAACATCTATGACATCGAGCCGGGCGAGGTGTTCTGGGCCGCCTCCGACGTCGGCTGGGTGGTCGGCCACTCCTACATCGTCTACGCGCCGCTGTTCCACGGGGCGACGACGATCATCTACGAGGGCAAGCCGGTCGGCACGCCGGACGCCGGTGCCTTCTGGCGGGTGATCGCGCAGCACGGGGTGAAGGCGCTGTTCACCGCGCCGACGGCGTTCCGGGCGATCAAGCGCGAGGACCCCAACGCCCTGCTGATGAAGAACTATGACTTGAGCCGGTTCAAGACGCTGTTTCTCGCCGGCGAGCGCACCGACCCCGACACGCTGCAGTGGGCGATGGATGCGCTGGACCGCCCGGTTATCGACCACTGGTGGCAGACGGAAACCGGCTGGGCGATCGCCGCCGACTGCATGGGTCTCGAAGTGCTCCCCGTGAAGCCGGGCTCGCCGACGAAACCGGTGCCGGGCTGGAACGTCGTCGTCCTCGACGAGGGCTGCCGGGAGGTGCCGCGCGGGCAGATCGGCTCGATTTGCGTGAAGCTGCCGCTGCCTCCGGGCTCGCTGCCGACCCTGTGGAACAACGACGCCCGGTACGTGAAGTCCTACCTGACCGAGTTTCCCGGCCACTATGCCACCGCCGATGCCGGCTACATGGATGAGGACGGCTACGTCTACATCATGGCGCGCACCGACGACGTGATCAACGTCGCCGGCCACCGGTTGTCGACGGGCGGCATGGAGGAAGTGCTGGCGAAGCATCCGGACGTCGCCGAATGCGCCGTCGTCGGCGTCCACGACGACTTCAAGGGTCAGCTGCCGGTCGGGTTCATCGTGCTGAAAATGGGCGTTACCAAGTCCAACGAGCAGATTGTCAAGGAAGTGGTCGGCATGGTCCGCGACCAGATCGGGCCGGTGGCGGCGTTCAAGACGGCGACGGTGGTCGACCGGCTGCCGAAGACGCGGTCCGGCAAGATCCTGCGCGGCACCATCCAGAAGATCGCCGACAACGAGCCGTGGAAGATGCCGGCGACCATCGACGATCCGGCGATCCTGGATGAGATCACCCAGGCGCTGAAAAGCGTCGGCTACGCCAGCGCCCGCAAGGGATAAGCTCACCTCTGCGGCCTGCGAAAGCGACGACGGAAGCAATTCGGGCCTAGCGCCCGGGTTGCTTCCCGCTTCCTCTGCCGCCGCAGAACGTCAGCGAGCGCCGTTCCGTGTCAGGGACGAAAAGTTGGTGATCTTTACCGCACGGTCAGGAAAGACGGCGTGGATTTGAAGATCGCCGCCCATAGCCTTAATAAAGCGCCGCAGGGTGCTGATGAAAATATCGGCACGGTTTTCGATCTTGGAGATTTCAGCCTGCTTGACGCCAAGCGCCTCGGCAAGCGTGGACTGAGTCAGCGCCAACGCTTGGCGCAACTCGGCCAACTCCATCTCATCCCGCAGCAACGCCTTTGCCACATCAATGCGCTCGCGGCGCTCGGGCGTCAGGTCCTTCGTCAGCTCTGAAAACTTCCTGGCCATGATTACCGCTCCAAGTTTTTCAGGTGGTGTTCATAAAGTTTGTCTGCCTTCGGGATGAACTCCTTGTAAAAGCGATTTTCCTTTCCTGTCTTGATCCCCCCGATCAGAAGGATCGCTACCCGGCGCGGATCAAAGGCGTAGAACACCCGGATAGGATCGCCATGGGACTGAATACGAAGCTCCCGCATGTGAGAAAATTTTGAGCCCTCTATCCCCGAGGAATACGGAAAAGGTAGCCTCGGTCCCCTCTCCTCCAGCAATTCAGCCATGGCCGTCACATCATCTTGCTCTTGCTCGGTGAGCGTACGCCACAATTCCGCAAAGGCGTCCGTCGCCTCCACAGTCCACATCCACGATTTCCTCAGTTGTGAGCGTAACATTCCCCCGAAGGAATATCAAGATATCACGCTGGGGCGCCTGCTGGCACAGATTCGGGGTCGTGTCCGGCGCTGGGCTCAACTGCAATCCATTGTCCGGCCGGCCGCCGCCAGTCGCTCCGCCAGCGCCAAGATCCGGTGCAGCGGACCGTCGCGGACGCCGAAGTCGTCGAGATGGCGCACCGTTTCCCGCAGATAATCGAGGGCGGTGCCATAGTCGCCGCAGCCCTGGGCGACCAGGCGCGCCGCCGCGTCCGGCGCCAGGTCGCCGCAGTACTGCGGATGGTCGCGGCGCGAGACGAACACCAGCGCCGGCACCCGCCGGCCCGTCGCGTCATCCAGCAGCCGCACGTTGAGCGTGCGCGCAGCATAGGCGAGGGTGGCCATCTCCCGCTCCCACAGATACGCGCGGGCCGCCGCCGCCGCCGGATCGGCG
>JALOTH010000072.1 GCA_025458035.1 Rhodospirillales bacterium | reverse complement strand
ATCGCTCATGGAAAAAGTTCGGCATTTAATTAAAGCTTATTGTGAGGCGCCAGTCGACGTTAAACACTTTCCAGACACATTAAAATGGTCTGAAACGCTAAAGCGCCGCAAGCAATCACGTGAAAGCGAGGCGTTCGCCGATTCCCACATCCGGCGGGCCGCGTACCGTCCATTTAACATGGTGACACTCTATCAATCACGGCTCTTTATTGATCGCCCGGGCCTCGCCGACCAACTTTTTCCGCCTAAATCGCGGAATCGGGCCATTTGCTTTAGCGATATCGGTTCGCGCACGCACTACTGCGTGCTTGCGGTCGACGGCATCGCCGACCTCCACTTTGGCGCCGCCGTGGATGGCTATCAGCAGGTCGCCCGCTACCGCTACGAGAAGGACGGCAGCCGTCTCGATAACATCACCGATTGGGCGCTCGCCCAATTCGTCGCGCATTACGGCGAGAGCGCCCCGATCACCAAGGATGGCATTTTCGCCTACGTCTATGGCGTGCTGCACGACCCCATCTACCGCGAGACATACGCGCTGAACCTGAAGCGCGAGTTCCCGCGCATTCCGTTCTATCCGGACTTCGCCCGCTGGCGGGACTGGGGGCAGACGCTGCTCGACCTGCACATCGGGTATGAGAGCGCCGATCCCTTTCCCCTCGTGCGCACCGACCTCCCCGATGCCAAAGTCCGCGCCGGCGGGCAGACACCGCGCGTCATCCTCAAGGCCGACCGCGACAACGGCATCATCATCCTCGATGCCGAAACCCAGCTATCGGGCGTGCCGAAGCCGGCCTGGGACTATCAACTCGGCAACCGCTCGGCGATCGACTGGGTGCTCGACCAGCACAAGGAAAAGACGCCGAAGGACCCGGTGATCCGCGAGAAGTTCAACACCTACCGCTTTGCCGATTACAAGGAGAAGGCCATCGACCTGCTGCGGCGCGTCACCACGGTGAGCGTGCGCACCGTCGAAATCGTCGAGGCGATGCGCTCGGCGCGCCGCTGAGCGGCACTCCGCAACCTCGCCCGCGCCGCCGCCGAAGGCGGTCAGGACCGGAACGCCCCCCTCCCGTCATTGCGAGCCCGCTTGCGGGCGCGGCAATCCAGGCCTTTTCGTGAGCTGCGGACGGTTCGCCGAAAGTCCTGGATTGCTTCGCCGTTGGCTCGCAATGACGGGTTCGGCTGGGCGCACTCCGTGCACCGGTCTTGACGGGCGGCGGGGCGGGGTGTATGTTCTATTTTTGTTCGAGCCAAGTGGCCGCGGCGGCGCGGCGTTCGCGAGGGCAGCAAAGGCCGCTGACGACAGGTGACGACAAATGACGACACTTTCCCAACGGCAGAAAGGTATTTTGTGGTTTATCAATGTGTTGAGCGTTCGCAGGTGCGGAAAACTGACGACATTTGACGACATCGTGACGACAGGCTGACGACACAATGACGACATCGCCGGCGCCTGTTGACGACATCGCTGACGACACGACGGACGGCGCGCCGCCGCCGGCATCGCTGCCATTCGCGGGCGGGCCGGCCGCGGGAGCGTTGACAGCACCGCGGACCCGCCCTTAACTACCGGCCTCGGGACCCGGGCGCGTAGCTCAGCGGGAGAGCACTGTCTTCACACGGCAGGGGTCGCAGGTTCAAACCCTGCCGCGCCCACCACCGCCGCTGCCACGGCGGCGATGCCACGGCCGCCGCATGCCGACGTTGGCGTTGCCATCAGCGGCCAGGGACGGCACTCCGGCACGATCGCGCCGCTTGACGGTGCGCATGCGCTTTGCCATATCGCGTGAATGGCTTCCGACAGTTCCGTACGCCACCCGGAAAAACTCCATCGGCCGTCTAACCCGTCGCCGCGCAAGCCAGCGTGGATCCGGGTCAAGGCGCCGACGTCGCCGGGCTTTGGCGAGACATGGCGGACGGTGCGTGAAAACAAGCTGGCGACCGTCTGCGAAGAAGCCTCCTGCCCCAATATCGGCGAGTGCTGGGCGCGCAAACATGCCACCTTCATGATTCTCGGCGATATTTGCACCCGCGCCTGCGCATTCTGCAACGTCGCCACCGGCAAGCCGCGGGCCGTCAACGCCGCCGAGCCGGACTCCGTGGCGCGGTCCGTTGCTGCGCTCGGACTGAAGCACGTCGTCATTACCTCCGTCGACCGCGATGACCTCGACGACGGTGGCGCCGGGCACTTTGCCCGCTGCATCGCGGCGGTTCGCGCCGCGGCGCCGGAAACCACAATCGAGGTGCTGACGCCGGACTTCCGGAACAAGTCGGGGGCCCTCGAAGCGGTCATCGCCGCCGCACCCGATGTCTTCAACCACAACCTGGAAACCGTGCCCCGCCTGTATCCGACGATCAGGCCCGGGGCGCGCTATTATCATTCCTTGCGGCTTCTGGATCAGGCGAAGACGATGGACGGCGCGCTCTTTACCAAGTCCGGCATCATGGTCGGCCTTGGCGAAGAGCGCATTGAGGTCCTGCAGGTGATGGATGACCTGCGTGCCGCGGGGGTCGACTTCCTGACCATCGGCCAATACCTGCAGCCGACGCCAAAGCACGCGGCGGTCGCGCGTTTCGTACCGCCCGACGAATTCGACGACTATAAGCAAGTCGCTGCGGCCAAGGGTTTTCTGCTCGTCGCGTCCTCCCCGCTGACCCGCTCGTCCTACCACGCCGATCGCGACTTCGCCCGATTGCGCGAAGCGCGGGGCCAGCGCACCGAGGCCGGGTAAGGAGAACTGACGCGCTGTGCCGACGCACGCCGAAAAACGACGCCTGCCTTACAGTTGTGAACAGATCTTCGATCTGGTCGCCAGTGTCGATCGCTATCCCGAATTCCTGCCGTGGTGTGTGGCGTCGCGTATTCGCCGCCGCGAAGGGCCGAATGCCTTCGTCGCCGATCTGGTCATCGGCTTCAAAATGGTGCGCGAACGCTTCACCTCCCGCGTCGGCCTCACCCGCCCGCACCGGATCGATGTGACCTACCACGAAGGGCCGTTTCGCTACCTGACCAATCACTGGATGTTCGCGCCGGACGGCGAGGGCGGCTGCATCATCGACTTCTACATCGACTTCGAGTTCCGCTCACGCACCCTGCAAACGCTGATGGGGCCGCTGTTCAATGAAGCGGTCCAGCGCATGGTCAATGCCTTCGAAAAGCGGGCACGCAGCCTCTACAGCATCGAAGCGCCGCAGCCGCGGCCGATCACGCCCCTGGCTACACCAGCTGGCGACTGATCAGCGCCAGCGCCGCCTCCACCGTGCGCATGCGCACAGCATGGCGATCCCCCGAGAACAGGCACTGCTGGTGAATGGTCGTGCGACCCGCCCGCGCGGCGGCGATATGCACCAGACCAACCGGCTTCGACGGACTGCCGCCACCGGGGCCGGAAATGCCGGTGATGCCGACCGCGACGGCAGCGCCGGCACGGCTCACGGCGCCTTCCGCCATGGCGCGGGACACCGCCTCGGTAACCGCGCCTTCAGCCGCCAACAGCGACGGATCAACACCAAGCTGAGCCGTCTTGGCTGCGTTCGAGTAGGTGACGAACCCCGTGGTGAACACCGCCGACGAGCCGGGTATCGCCGTCAGACAGGCGGCCACCAGCCCCCCCGTACACGACTCCGCCGTCACCAGCGCCAGACGCTGCTGACGGCAGCGATCGAGAACCTCGCGGGCTAGTCGAAGCTGGTCGAGGCTGAACATCACCGGACGAGATCCTGATGCACGAGCAGCGGCACGTCCGGCCCGGCGAGCCGGTTGCGATAGACATGAATCCCTTCGATGGTGCGCTGCACGTAGTTGCGGGTTTCCGAAAACGGGATCTTCTCGATCCAGTCGATGGTGGTGGCAAGATCGCCGCGGGGATCCCCGAACTCCCGCACCCACTGCCGCACCCTCCCTGGCCCGGCGTTATAGCCGGCCAGCGAGAACACGTACGATCCCGAGAACGTATTCAGCAGTTGCCCCAGATACGCTTGCCCCAACTGCACATTGTACGCCGGATTCAGCGTCAACGTGTCCGCAGCGTAGGGCAGGCTCAGCTTGTCCGCCACCTCGCGCGCCGTCCCCGGCATCAGCTGCATCAGGCCGCGCGCGCCGGCGGGGCTGATCGCCTCGATGTTGAACTGACTCTCCTGACGAACGATCGATAACACCAGCGGCACCTCGATTTCGCTGCCGCCGCCATCAAGCCAGTGCAGCGTCGGATAGCCACCGCTGATCAACATCTGTCCGTCGCGCACCGCCTGCTTGGCAACGGCGACGGCCACCTCCTGCCGGCCGGAACTGTTGGCGTATTGCGCTGTCAGGTGCTTGCCGCCCGGGGTGGCGAGCACCTCGGACAGCCGAACGAGGAAGGTGCGGAACAACTCGGTACGGCCGGCCGATGCGAGAATATCGGCAGCCCGCTTCAGTTCATGCTCGGCGAACGCCGTCTGATCGGCGGCGGTCACTTCGGGATCCGGCGGCAGCGGCAGCGGCCGCTGCGGTGCATAAGCGGCGGCGGCCAGCTGGCCGTAATAGGTCGTCGGGTTTTGCGCCGCTCGCTGATACCAGAAGATGGCTTCGCTTCCCCTGCCCTCGGCTTCCCGCGCCCGTCCCGCCCAATAGGCTCCGCGCGCATGACTGATGGGCATGCGAGCGGTTTCGGCGACGCGGTCGAAATGGCGCGCCGCGGTTCCCGGATCGCCCAGACTGCGCAGGGCAATCCACCCGGCGAACCACTCGGCTTCGGCAAGATCGCTGCCGTCGGTCAATCCATGCCCGGCGGCGAGCCGATAGGCGGTGGCCGCGTCCCCTTGTCCATAGGCTTGTCGCGCCAGCACCGAGCGCTCGTCCCAGAACCGGTCCGGTGCGGCCGTATCGCCCGGGACTTCCATCAGCCGCAGCCTGGCCAGGGATGGCTGATCGTTGCGGCGATACCAGCGAACCTGATCAAAGACGAAGCCCGGGTGGTTGCGCAGGGACTCGGGCAGCCGCGCCGCCGCCTGTTCCGGCGTCAATTGCTTGCGCTGCACGCCGATCCGAGCATCGGCAACGGCGCGGTCGTCGGGACCGAGCCGGCCAAGGATGCGCTGCGCCGCTTGCGTATGGCCATCCCACAACAGCCGGTCGACACGGCGGCCGTGATCTTCGGCGGTCAACGCCGACTCGTAGGCCGCCAGGAACGCCAATTCTTCGCTGTCGGAGAAGGAGCCTTTGATCCAAGCCTCGCGCACCGCTGCCTGCTGCCGTTCCGCCGGACCGATCGCCGTTGCCGCAGCCGCGTACTGGCGGCGGCCGTTGGTCGTCAGTGGTGGAAACCGCTCGAACCAGCTGACGAGCAGCTCGGGACTGTAGCCGTCGGTCAGCGCCTCCTCGGCGCGTCGCCGCAGTGCCGTCTGCATCGGCCAGTCGGGATTGGCGTCGATGAAGCCGGCAATTTCCGAGAACGACACGATGGTGTCGGGCGATCGGGCTTTCATCCAGGTCACCAGCTTGCCGATCACCGGGTCGCCCGACTGATGGGCAAGGGTTTCGGCGCCCGCCCAATCCCCCCGGTCGGCAGCCAGAACCGCGGCGGCGGCCCAGCCCCCCGTTGCCACTGGCGAGACCTCGCTGCCGTTTACGGCGAAAGGACTCTGCGCGGCCGCCGGACCCGCGACGGTTGCCACCCCGAGCAGCACGCCGACAACGGCGAAATGACGAACGTTCAAAGCCCGCTGTCTCCGAGGCACACGGCCCTCCGATGTCTATGGGAGCAGAGCGTCCCGCCGCCGTCCTGGCAGACGCTACCCCGTGAAGGTACGCACAACCATCGCGGCGAGCAAGCCAGCGGGACAGGGAGTGCTGGCATCGCCTACGATCCTTGCAATCCGTGGTACCGGGGATATGGTCCTGATCGGCTCGGCGGTCAGATTAAATGGAGAGGCTAGGATGTTTTCCGGCTCGATCGTTGCCTTAATTACGCCATTCCGCGATGGCCAGTTTGACGAAGTGGCCTATCGCGCGTTGATCGACTGGCACATCGCTGAAGGCACATCGGGCATCGTGCCGTGCGGAACAACGGGCGAATCACCGACGCTCGACCATGACGAGCACCGTCGCGTCGTCGAAGTTTGCGTTGACGCGGTCGCGGGCCGCGTGCCGGTGATCGCCGGCACCGGATCCAATGCGACGGCCGAGGCGGTCGCCCTCACCCGCCACGCCAAGGCGGCGGGCGCCGATGCCGCGCTCGTTGTCACCCCCTACTACAACAAGCCGACGCAGGAAGGACTTTACCAACACTACGCCGCGGTCGCCGCGGCCACCGACCTGCCGATCATCATCTACAATATCCCGCCGCGCTCGGTCATCGACATGACGGTGGAGACGATGGCACGGCTCGCCGAGCTGCCGACCATCCTTGGCGTCAAGGACGCGACCGCCGACCTGACCCGTCCGGTGCGCACCCGGCTTGCCATCGCCAAGCCGTTTTGCCAACTCTCCGGCGAGGATGGAACCGCATTGGCCTTTCTCGCCGCCGGCGGCCACGGCTGCATCTCCGTCACCGCCAACGTCGCCCCGAGACTGTGCGCGGCGATGCACGGAGCCTGGGCCGACGGCCGCGTCAACGACGCGATCGCTCTGCAGGACCGGCTGATGCCGCTGCATACGGTGTTGTTTTGCGAGAGCAACCCGGTGCCGGTGAAATACGCCGCCCACCTGCTCGGCCGGTGCCTGCCCGACGTCCGCCTGCCACTGGCGGCACTGGCCGACGCCAACCGCCAGCGGGTCGCCGAGGCGATGGCCGCCGTCGGCCTGCTTCCCCGCTAGGCCGACCAGCCGATGGCCGACAGCGGCGGACGTGACGAGGGCAAGTCGAAAGTCGTCGCCCAGAACCGGCGAGCCCGCCACGACTACGCCATCGAGCAGGTATTCGAGGCGGGAATCATGCTGCTGGGCTCGGAAGTGAAGTCGCTGCGCGGCGGCGGCGCGTCGCTAACGGAGGCCTACGCGATCGACCAGAAGGGCGAGCTTTACCTGCTCAACGCCCACATCGCACCCTATGGCGCAGCGAAAACCTTCGGTCACCCGCCGCGCCGGCCGCGCAAGCTGTTGATGCACGCCCGGGAAATCAATCGCATCGTCGGTGCGGTGCGCCGTGAGGGAATGACGCTGGTGCCGCTGTCGGTCTACTTCAACGCACGGGGCATCGCCAAGGTCTCACTCGGCCTTGCCCGCGGCAAACGCAAGGAAGACAAACGCGAAGCGGTCAAGGAGCGGGACTGGCAGCGGCAAAAGTCCCGGCTGCTGCGCCAGCGTAGCTGAGCACGTCCGGCCGCGACAACGCCAGGAGCAGGAGGCCCGAAGCATGGACAAGCCGCTGTTGCATCTCGTGTTTGGCGGCGCGGTCGGCGATCCGCGGACGCTCGACTTCACCGATACCACGTCGCTCGATATCGTCGGCATCTTTCCCAACTATGCGGAGGCGCTGAAAGCATGGCGTGGTGCCAGCCAGCGCCACGTCGATCACGCCCACATCAAATACGTGATCGTTCACCTGCACCGCCTGATGGATCCGGACGCGCAGGAGGGTGGCGGCAGTCTCTGAGGCCAGCCCCGAGCCCGCATCAGGACGGCTGAACGGGAAAGGGCCGGCGCTAAGGCCGGCCCTTCCGTTCGCAGTTGCGGCGCGCGGGCCGCTGCTCACCGAGCGCTTAGCGCATGTGCTCGACATCAACGTCGTGCGAGCGCTTGCCGTAGTGATCGGCCCACGATGCCCCGCGCGGGATGTAGGCAGCCGGCTGATGCTGTTCGCTGGCCCGCCGATGGGCCGGCAAAAACATCAGGGACTGTTCGCCCTTCAACATGCGCGAGAAATTGGCGGCAGCCACGCCGGCAGCGCAGCACGCGCCGATAAAGGCCGCTTGCTGGACCTTCATTGCATAGGTAATCGGATCCATCATCTCGGTTGTCTCCGCCTCCTGAGGTTAATTAACCATTCTAGTGCATAGAATTTTGCGGCGCAATAATCGCGTGAGCATGGCAGCCCCAAAACCAACGCATGTGAACTCCACGCCGCTGCCAAAGCCCGTTGACGGATCGATCGCCTGCCCGCCGGCGGCCTACTGCATGGGCGGCGGCTGATCTGCGGCCTCGTCCAGGGGTATCGCCGGCGTCGCCCCCGCCTGATGATGAACAAGCCGCCAACTGTGGCCCTCACGAACGAAGATGTTGGTCGCGATCAGGAAGGTGTCGCTGATCCGCTCGTAACACATGACATAGGCGATATCGCCGAAAACCCGCGCTTGTGCCTGGTGGCAGGTAATCTGCGGCGCTGCCGGATGAAGCAGGATTGAACGCCAACTCTTGATGACCGCAGCGTGACCAACCACCGGCGGCCAGCCCGGATGAATACAGGTCACGTCGTCGCGGCGGGACCATACGGCGTTCATCGCCGCGATATCGCGCGCGGCGAAAGCCGCATAGAAAGCTTCGTTGGCAAAGATGACGGCAACGCTATCGGTCACGCGCCCCTCGCATCTGCGGAATTTCCGTGCATGGTACCGTGATCGACTGGCGCCGCCAATGATCCGCGACGGTGAGCGGGTCGCGCTCATTAAGCACGGGGACTTGAACCATGCTCGATACCTTCCGCGTCGTCGGTCGGTTCCTGCGAACGTTGCCGCCGGAAACCGCGCATCGGGCGACCATCAGCGCCCTTGCCCGCGGTCTCGTGCCGCCAGCCAGCGGCTTCACCGAGGATCGGACGCTGCAGATCGGGCTGCTTGGCCTTGCGTTTGACAACCCCGTGGGTCTTGCCGCCGGCTTCGACAAGAACGCCGAGGTGGCGGATGCGATGCTGGCGCAAGGCTTCGGCTTCGTTGAGGTCGGCACCATCACCCGCCATCCGCAGGCGGGAAATCCGCGACCGCGCATCTTCCGCCTGCCGCGCGACCAGGCGATGATCAACCGGCTTGGATTCAACAACGAGGGCTTGGCGGCGGCAGCGGTGCGGCTGGCGGCGCGGCGCGAAGCGGGCCATCGCGGCATCGTCGGGGCCAACATCGGGCCAAACAAGGATACCGATGATGCCGTCGGCGACCTTGCGGTGGTTGCCGCGACGCTCGCCCCGCTCGCCGACTACCTCGTCGTCAACGTCTCGTCACCGAATACGCCGGGGCTGCGGGACTGGCAGCGGCGGGAACCGTTAGCCCGCCTCATCGACGGGGTACAGCGCGGCCGGGCTCGTGCGCCGCGGACTGTGCCGCTGCTGATCAAGATCGCCCCCGACGTCACCCCCGCAGACATCGAAGCGATCGCCGACGTCGCCCTCGCCAACGGCATCGATGGACTGATCGCCACCAACACCACAGTGGATCGACCGGCGGCACTCCACGACCCTGCCGGACGCGAGGCCGGCGGCTTGAGCGGCAGGCCGCTGATGGCACGATCGACGGCGGTTCTCGCAGCGCTGTTCAGCGCCACCGGTGGCCGGCTACCGCTGATTGGTGTCGGCGGGATCGCCTGCGGGGCCGACGCCTACGGCAAAATCCGCGCCGGCGCCTCCCTCGTCCAGCTATACACCGCACTGATTTACCAGGGACCGCGATTGGTCGCCGAAATCCGTCGGGAGTTGGCGCAGCGCCTGCGCGCCGATGGCTTTGCCACGCTGGCCGAAGCGGTCGGCAGCGCGGGGCGCCCGCATCCGGCGGCAAGCGTCAGAGCAAAAACTGCTCCTTGATGATCCGCTCCTCAAGGTCGTGCTCGGGATCGAACAGCAGCTTCAGCACGATGGCGGAGTCTTCGCAGACGACGACGTGGTCGACATGGCGGACCTCCGTGTAGTCGGCGGTGGCACTTACCGGCCTCAACTCGGGGTTCAACACCCGAATCGATACGTGGACATGATGGGGCAGGATCGCTCCGCGCCACTGTCGCGGCCGAAACACGCTGATGGGAGTGAGCGCCAGAACGCGAGCCCCCAGCGGCAGAATCGGCCCGTTGACCGACACGTTGTAGGCGGTGCTGCCCGCAGGCGTCGCCACCAGAACGCCGTCACAGATCATTTCCGGCATGCGCACCACACCGTCGACCTCGATGCGCAGCTTGGCGGCAAGGCGCGTCTCCCGCCACAGCGAAACCTCGTTGATGGCAAGGGCGCGAAAGTGCCGGCCGTGCGTATCGACCACCCGCATCTGTAACGGGTTGAGGCCAATCGGCTCCGCCCGCTGCAACCGCTCCAGCAGTCCGCGCTCTTCGTAGGCATTCATCAGGAAACCGACCGACCCCCGGTTCATGCCAAAGATCGGCACGCTTTGCGGCATGTAGCGGTGCAGCGTTTCGAGCATGAAGCCGTCGCCGCCCAATGCGATTATGATATCCGCCTGTTCGGGGGTGACATGGCGGTAGGCCGCTTGGAGCCGGGCGAGCGCTTTCTGCGCTTCATCATGGCCGCTGGCGACGAACGCAATGGTTCGGAAGTCCATGGATACGGCCGCAGCCTCGTGCCCCGACGCGATGAACGCATCGATTATAGAGGACGAAGCCGCAGTTACCAGCGCTTGCCGGCGCTGGCTTCTCCCGGTTGTTGACCGGATCTCGAAACGGACCGGTTGGCCTATCGCACCTTGCCGGCGAGCGAGGCGATCAGTTCGCTCAAAGCCAAGATCTCGGTCGCCTTCTGCGCCGGCACTTGGCCGGCCAGCGCCCGCAGATCCGACGCGATATAGTATAAATCGGCGCGTACCTCATGCAGCACGTCTTCAGCTCTTTGCGGCGGATCCACCAAGTGGGTCGGCATTTCCCCCGGGTTGACCTCTTCGCAAGCATCGACCTCGGCATCGGCCACAGACGCCGAGTCATGACTGTCAGCGTCGGCGCCTTCGCCGCTAGCCGATTTGTGCGCACGGAAGTTCGTCACCGAAATAGCTCCTTTGTGTCGTCGGGCCAGCTGCGGGACTGCCTCCTCGACCCTTCGGCACGTCGATGGTCGGCCACCCGTTGCATTAACGCCGATTGTCCTTAATTCCGCGTGAATCGATTGCCCTTGGTATAAAAAGCCGTTGCCGCACCGCCGGCGCCCCGATGGACGGCGCGCAGCGAGCCCTCAGCCGGGGCCGGCCGTAGCCGCCGCTGGCCCTACGGCTGTGCCGTGCGCGGCCGGCGGCGGCATCACCGTGGTCGACCGGGAGTTTGGAGAGGCTATTCCGATGTCCCCCGCCGCGATGCCCGTCGCATCGTTTTCCCCGCGGATCGCAATGATCGCGATGATCATCGCAACGCTCTTGGCCGGTGGGTGTGTGGGCGCTGGCGGGCCCGGCAGTGAACCGGCGGAGCCAGCGGAAACGTGGTCCGCCGGGCCGGAACCGGAGCCGCAAACGGGCGCACCCGCCTACCGCGTCAGCTTCGAAGGCATTTCCGATGCCGACCTGCTCGGCACGATTCGCGCCAGCTCCACGCTGCTCGCCCTTGAGGAACGGCCACCGGCCAGCCGTGCGGCACTCGACGCCCGGATCGCCATCGATCGCGAGCGATTTGACGCCGTGTTACGCTCCGAGGGCTATTACGACGCGCGCATCGCGGCACAGGTCGACGAGACGACGACACCGCTGACGATTACGGTGACGATCACGCCAGGGGAACCGTACCATCTCACCGCTTACCGCATCGTCCTGGTCGGCGATGCGCCGCCACCCACGCAGCTACCCCTCGCCAGTGATCTCGGCATCGGTTTCGGCGAGGTGGCACGGGCAAAGATCGTCGTCGAGGCACAGGCCCGGCTGTTGCGCGAGCTTGCCAACGCGCACCGCCCCCTCGCCAGCGTCACCGATCGCACGATCCTCGTCGATCACGACACACGCACCATGCAGGTGACCGTGAACGTCGATGCCGGCCCGCCGGTTCGATTCGGCGCGACGACGATCGAAGGTCTGGACCGAACCGAAGAAAACTACGTCCGCGGGCTTTTGCCATGGCAACAGGGTGAACCGTTCCAGCAGGACAAGGTGGATCGGGCCCGCCGCCGGCTGCTGCGCACTGGCCTCTTCGACGCTATCGAAACGCGGGTGGGCGACGCGGTCGACGAAACGGGTGAACTGCCGCTGTCGATCCGCTTCGTTGAGGGCAAGCCGCGGTCGATCAGCGCCGGTGCAAAATATTCGACGACCGACGGTCCCGGCGGCGACATCCTGTGGGAACATCGAAACCTGGCCGGAACCAACGACAAGCTGGCGCTTAAGGCGGAGGGCAACCAGTTCACGCAACGGCTGAGCGGACTGCTGACCCGTCCCAACTGGCGGCGGCCAGACCAGGAGCTGCTGCTCGGCTTGTCCGGCACGCACACGGACAGCAAGGCATTCAACGAGTTGGGCGGGGAGGCTTCGGCCCGCATTCGCCGCCCCCTGGCGGAGCCCTGGACGGTGGCGGTCGGCCCGGCGGTGGAGGGCTCACGCATCCAGGACAACACCGGCTCCCGCTCACTGGTGCTGTTCGGCCTGCCGACGACGCTGATCCGCGATACCACTGCCGACCGGCTTGATCCGCGCTCCGGCACCCGTCTGCGCTGGGAAGCGACCCCCTACACCGGCTATTTCAACAATTCGGTGACGTTTCTCCAGAACGTCGTCACCGGATCGGTATATCAGTCACTGGATGCTCGGCAGCGCATCGTCCTCGCGACGCGCGTCAAGCTGGGATCGATCGTCGGCGAGGATCGCGAGTCGATCCCGGCGAACAAGCGCTTTTATGCCGGGGGCGGTGATTCCATCCGCGGCTACCGCTTCCAGAAGGTCGGACCGCTCGATTCGGACAATGACCCCATCGGCGGGCGTTCGCTGTTCGAGTTCAGCGCGGAGACGCGGGCGCGGGTATGGGGAAATTTCGGCGTCGTCGGCTTCGTCGATGGCGGCACGGTCTTTCGCAGCGTCCTGCCGAGTTTCGATGAGACGATGCGCTTTGCCGCCGGGCCCGGTCTCCGCTACCTAACGCCGATCGGGCCGGTGCGGCTGGACGTGGCATTTCCCTTGAACGGGCGCAGCGATATCGATGACCCCTTCGAGTTCTACATCAGCCTCGGACAGGCCTTCTGATCCGACGCCACCGCCCGCGCGGTCGCGTCCTACCCGGCTTGTCCTCGCGATTTTCGTCGCCGCGATCCTTGGCCCGCTGATCTGCGCCCTCGCGCTGCTGTCAACCCCGTGGGGGCGCGAGACGCTGGCCCGCGTCGCCGGCCACGCCGCCTCCGCGGCGACCGGCTACGACATCCGCATCGACGGACTGGAACCGGGATTGCCCTTCCGCCTTGCCATCGCGCGGCTGACGATGGGGGACGCGGAGGGCGTGTGGCTGACCGCCGATCGGATCGACGTCGCCTTATCGCGCCAGGCGCTGCTGATGGCGGGCCGCCTGGTCATCGATCGCGCCGGCGCGGCGGCGATCACCCTCGCCCGGTTGCCCACGGACGGTGCCGATGCGGAAGGCGACGCGACTCGCGGCGGGGGGTTCTCGCTGCCTCGACTCCCCGTGATCCAACGCTTGGAGCTGCCGGAAATCGCTCTCGCCGAGCCGGTCGTGGGGGAGGCGATGACCCTCCGGGCGGAAGGCGGCGTGATTGCGCTCGACGGCGGTAGCCAGCGGCTGTCGTTGACCGTTGTCCGGGCCAACGCCAGTGACCGCCTGATGCTGACCGCCGACGGTGCTGCGGCGCGCTGGCAGGGGGAACTTGCCGCTAACGCTGCGGCCTGGGGTGACCTGCGGCTGCGGTTCACCGCCGACGGCGAACAGAACATCGCCATCCGCTTCGGCGGTGAGGGCCTGCTCAGTGATCGCCTGGAACTGCCCGTTGCGCTCGGCCCGGTCGCGCTGAGCGGGTCGGCTCGGATCGACGCTGACGATCGGATCGATATTACCAATCTTGAAATCGCCGCCGCCGGCGCGCGCATCGCCGCCGAGGGACAGGTTGACCTGCCGGCGGACCGCCTCGATCTTTCCATCGGCGCCGAAATCCCGGCAACCATGCTCACCGCGGTCACCTCAGAGAGGGTGCGAGCGCAATCGGCGTCGGCCCGCGCACAGATCACCGGCACGCTGACACGACCCGAGGCGCTCGTCTCGTTGGTCATGAACGATGCCGTCGTCAAAAGCGTCGCAGCGGCTCAGGTCGACGCGGAGGTCCGGCTGTCTCCGCTGATGAACGGCGAACCGGAGCAACGCTACGCCATAGGCGCGCAGGTGCGGGCCACCGGCGCCCGCTACGCCCTGCCGGGTGTCCCCGAGATCCTCGGCGATGCGCCGTCGCTCTCGCTGTCGCTGATCGGTGACCGGACGGCGGCGGCGCTGTCTGAGGTGACCGTCGAACTCCACGGACGGCGAGGCCGCGCCGGACTTCGTGACGGCAGCCTCATCGCCGGCCAATGGCGGGCGCGCGTTACCGCAGCGATCGACGACCTTGCCCCCCTCGGCGCCGGAACCGGCTTGGCGATCCGCGGCGGCATAGCGATCGAGGCGGACGGCGCTGGCACCCTCGACGAGGGAGCGGCGGATGCGCAACTGCGGGCCGATCTGCGGGACTTCGCAACCGGCGAGGCGGCGATCGACGCGGCTTTCGGGCGCGAGCCCCACCTCACCGCCCGTCTGCGCCGGACCGCTGAGGGTGAGGTCGCCCTTAACGATGTCGTCGTCGCCGGGCAACATTTCGTCGCGCAGGCGGATGGACGGTACGCCCCGCAAGCGGAGACGCTCGCGGCTCGCATCGCGCTGCAAGCGCGGGAGCTGGCCCCCCTTCTCGCCGCCGTCAACATCCGCGGCGGCGGCACGGCAAGGCTGGAAGCCGTGCTGGATGGCGAGCTCGCCGATCCGGACGCAAGGCTATCGCTTTTCCTCGATCGCGCGCACGTCGAAGGCATCACCATCGCTGCCGCCCGTGCTTCTGCCGATGTCCGCCGGGCGGCGACGTTGCCCCAAGGAACATGGCAACTGGACGCGAATACCGGTCTTGGCCACT
>JALOTH010000071.1 GCA_025458035.1 Rhodospirillales bacterium | reverse complement strand
TGCCCGAGCCGTTGTCGCCGGTCACCGGCTTCGGCATGAACGTCGCCGTCTTGCCATAGGTTTGCGCCACCAGGTGGGTGCCATACTTGTAGATCTGCATATTGTCGGCGGAGCGGACGAGCGTCGAGTAGACAAGCCCCAGTTCGTGCTGGCTGGGCGCCACCTCGTGATGCTGCTTGTCCATCTCGAGGCCCATTTCCTTCATCACCGAGACCATCTCGGAGCGCAGGTCCATGGCGCTGTCCACCGGCGGCACCGGGAAGTAGCCGCCCTTTACCGGCGGGCGGTGGCCGGCGTTGCCTTCCGGCAGGATGCGGCCGGTCACATACGGCCCCTCATCGGAACTGAACTCGTAAAAGCAGTGGTTCATGGTCACGTCGTAACGCACGTCATCGAACACGAAGAACTCCGCCTCCGGACCGAAGTAGGCGGTATCGGCCAGACCCGAGGCGCTGATGAACGCTTCCGCCTTCTTGGCGATGGAGCGGGGATCGCGCAGGTAGGGCTCGCCCGTCGACGGCTCGACGACGTCGCAGAACAAGATCATCGTCGATTGCGCGGTGAACGGGTCCATGACCGCCGTCGGCGCATCGGGGATCAGCGCCATGTCCGATTCATTGATCGCTTTCCAGCCGGCGATCGACGAGCCGTCGAACATGATGCCGTCGGCGAAGGCATCCTCGTTGATAAATTCCGAAGTCATCGTCAAGTGTTGCCACTTCCCGCGCGGATCGGTGAAGCGGAGGTCGACGAATTTGACCTCGTTCTCCTTGATGACCGAGAGCACGTCGGCGACGGTTTTGCAGTCTAGCGCCATGGTTTCAGTCCCCTTTGGCTTGGCGTCCGGTATACAGCGGGGCTACGGTCATCAGAACTGCCGCGGGCAACAGCGCGGCGGATACGACCGGCCGGGTGGGAGTACGATCCGTTGCCTTATATTGCCTCGATGCCGCGCTCGCCAGTGCGAACACGGATCGCATCCTCGACGGTGGAGATGAAGATTTTGCCGTCGCCGATGCGGCCGGTGTAGGCGGCCTGCTGGATTGCCTCGATCGCCCTTTCGACCAGGTTATCCTCGACGACAAGCTCGAGTTTGACCTTCGGCAGGAAATCAACGACGTATTCCGCGCCGCGGTAAAGCTCGGTGTGTCCTTTCTGCCGGCCGAAGCCCTTCGCTTCCAGCACGGTAATACCTTGCAGGCCCAACTCGTGGAGCGCCTCCTTTACTTCGTCCAACTTAAACGGCTTGATAATGGCCTCGATTTTCTTCATCAACCGCAGCCCCATCGTCCTCATCATCCGTGGCCGGACGCGCCGCAGTTCCGGTCCGCCGTGGCCAGTGCACGCGGGTGCGTGTCCCTTCTCCCAACGCAGCAAGCACGCCGCATGCCAAATCCGCGATGACCGCCCAATCCCTAGGCAAAACCTCGCGTCCGCACGCCATGGCCTTGCCGAGCCGGGGATGGCATGTGCCTATCGTTATGGCATCTGCATACTTTTTCGGCAATGCCGTGCTCTCGAAGCTGCGCCCGCGCCACCGCGTTCGTCACGCCTTCGACCCGTGGCCGATCACCGTCACCGCCACTTGGCGGCGGCGGGAACGGGTATCGTGATTGAGCAGCACGACCTGCTGCCAGGTGCCGAGGCAGAGGCGCCCGCCGCGCACGGCGATCGCCACCGACGGTCCCAGCAGCGCCGCCTGCACGTGGCTATGACCATTGCCATCGTGCCACGTCAGCTCATGGGCATAGGGGATGTCGGGCGGCGCCAGCCGCCGCACCGCCCGCTTCAAGTCCTCGACCGCACCCGGCTCATACTCGATCGTCGTCAGCGACGCCGTCGAACCGATGACATTGGCGTGCAGGCTGCCATCGGCGATGCCAGCGGCGGCGATGGCGGCCAGCAGCCGCTGTGTGATGTCGGCGATATCGGGGCCGGCGGCAAGCGCCACCTCGAAGCCGTCACAGTGGACGATGATGGACTGGGACATCGGAAAACCCCCGCGTCATAAATCTGGCTGCGGCAAGGCCGCTGCGGCGGCCATCGCCACGCCCTGACAGCGGTCATCACTGTATACGAGACGGGCGGACGCGCGCAGCCGGTTACGCCCGCGACTTAACGATAGGCGCCGGGTATGCTACAGGCATGGGTGCCCGCCGCGGCCGCCCGTTGTCTTTCACCCGCTCGGGGTTTCGCTTCAGGTCCCATGACGTCCCCCCCTCCGATCGCCGTCAACCAGCCGCCCGTCACCCGTTTCGCGCCGTCGCCCACCGGCTATCTGCACATCGGCTCGGCGCGAACGGCGCTGTTCAACTGGCTGTTCGCCCGCCACCACGGCGGCCGTTTCCTGCTGCGGATCGAGGACACCGATCGCGAACGGTCGACGGCGGAGGCGGTACGGGCGATCCTCGATGGCATGGAGTGGCTTGGCCTCGATGCCGATGAGCCGCCCATCTATCAGTTTGCGCGCGCCGGCCGCCATGCCGCGGCGGCACACCGCCTGCTCGCGGAAGGGCGGGCCTATCGGTGCTATGCGAGCCCCGACGAGCTCGAGGCGATGCGCGCGCGCCAGCGCGCCGCCGGCGAGCCGGTGCGCTACGATGGACGTTGGCGCGATCGGGATCCTGGCGAAGCACCGGCGGGCGCGCCGTTCACCGTGCGGCTGCGCGCCGAGCAGAGCGGCGAGACGGTGATCGAGGACCTGGTGCAGGGGGTGATCCGCGTCGCCAACGCCCAGTTGGATGACATGGTTCTGCTGCGCGCCGACGGCACCCCCACCTACATGCTGGCGGTGGTCGTGGACGACCACGAGATGGCGATCAGCCATGTCATTCGCGGCTCCGACCATCTCACCAACACCTTCCGCCAGGCGCAATTGTATCGGGCTTTCGGCTGGTCCATCCCCCAGTTCGCCCATATTCCGCTCATTCACGGCGCCGATGGTGCGAAGCTGTCGAAGCGGCACGGGGCGCTTGGCGTCGAGGCCTACCGCGATCAGGGCATCTTGCCCGAGGCGCTATGCAACTATCTGCTGCGGCTCGGCTGGAGCCATGGTGACGAGGAAATCATCGGCCGTGACCGGGCGATCGCCTGGTTCGACCTCGCTGCCGTCGGCCGTTCGCCCGCCCGCTTCGACATGAACAAGCTGCTCAGCGTCAACGCCCATTATCTGCGCCAGAGCGAGCACACGCGCCTCGCCGACGAGGTGCTGCAGCGACTGACCGCGACATCGGCCGATTCCTTGAGCGGCCATGCGCGCGAGCGTCTGATCCGTGGCATGCCGGGGCTGAAGGAGCGCGCCAAGACCCTCGTCGAGCTGACGGCGGCGGCTCGCTTCTACGCGCTGGCCGCACCGATCACCATTGGCAAGGCCGCGGCCGATCTGCTAACACCCAGCGCGCTCGCGTGTCTGGCGGAACTGGCCAACAGCCTTGCCGGCCATGCCGATTGGACAGCGGCTGAACTCGAACGCGCCGTGCGGTCGTTCGCGGACAGCTACGGGGCCGGTGCGGAGGTGGCGATGGGTTTCCGTCAGATCGCCCAGGCGCTACGGGCGGCGTTGACCGGCGCGGTGGTCTCGCCACCGATTTTCGAGGTGATGGCGGTGCTTGGCCGCGACGAGACGTTGGCCCGGCTGCGCCCGCCGCCGCTGCCACCGGTCGCAGCGGCCGGCAATTGAATCCGCTGGGGGTGTGGAGCAAAGTCCGATGTTACCGCACGAACAAACGTCGATAGGGTCGAAGGTGACAGGCCGATGAGCAATGAGAAGGGCTCGGCGCACGCGCCAAACCGCAAGGTGACACTCACCGACAGCACGACCGGCAAGACCCTCGATTTTCCGGTGTTGTCGGGCAGCATAGGGCCGGATGTCATCGACGTTCGCCGGCTGTACCAGGACAGCGGGATGTTCACGTTTGATCCCGGCTACACTTCGACCGGAAGTTGCGAATCCAAGATCACTTTCATCGACGGCGATGAGGGCACGCTGCTGTATCGCGGCTACCCGATCCAGGAACTCGCCGAATACTCAGATTTCATGGAGTGCTGCTATCTGCTGCTGTATGGCGACCTGCCGAACGCCGAACAGAAGCGGAAGTTCGAGCACGACATCACCTACCACACCATGCTGCACGAGCAGATGGCGAAGTTCATCGAGGGCTTCCGCCGCGACAGCCATCCGATGGCGGTGATGGTGGGGGTGGTCGGTGCGCTGTCGGCGTTCTACCACGACTCGACGGACATCACCAATCCGCGCCACCGCATGATCGCGTCGTACCGGCTCATCGCCAAGATGCCGACGATCGCGGCGATGGCCTACAAATACTCCCTCGGGCAGCCGTTCATCTATCCCCGCAACGACCTTCGCTACTCCGAAAACTTCCTGCACATGATGTTTGCCACGCCATGCGAGCCGTACAAGGTCAATCCGGTGCTGGCGCGGGCGATGGATCGCATCCTCATCCTGCACGCCGACCACGAGCAGAATGCGTCGACATCGACGGTGCGACTGGCGGGGTCCAGCGGCGCCAACCCGTTTGCCTGCATCGCTGCCGGCATCGCCTGCCTGTGGGGGCCGGCACATGGCGGTGCCAACGAGGCGGTGTTGAAGATGCTGGAGGAGATCGGCGATCGCTCGCGGATCGGCGAGTACATCCGCCGGGCCAAGGATAAGGACGACCCGTTCCGGCTGATGGGGTTCGGTCACCGCGTCTATCATAACTTTGATCCGCGCGCGGTGATCATGCGCCAGTCCTGCCATGAGGTTCTCGACGAACTGGGCGTGCGCGACGAGCCACTGCTCGAGCTGGCGATGGAGCTTGAGAAGATTGCTCTTGGTGACGATTACTTCGTCGAGAAGAAGCTCTATCCCAATGTCGATTTTTACTCTGGAATTATTTTCAGGGCGATGGGCATTCCAACCAGCATGTTTACCGTGCTGTTCGCCGTGGCGCGCACCGTCGGCTGGGTCGCGCAATGGAACGAGATGATCGAAGACCCGACCCAGAAAATCGGCCGGCCGCGCCAGTTGTATACGGGGGCGCCGAAGCGGCCGTTCGTGCCGCTGCCGCAGCGGCATTGACCATGGCCTGATCGCGGGTCACCGGCGGTGCCATACCGCCGGTGACCGGCGGCGTTTGCGTCGGCCGGTGGCGTCAGCCATCGCCACCCACAACACCCGCGAATTGCTATACAAACGGGAGCCGCTATCGCAGTCGCGCTCTTTTTGCGCGTATACGGTTGCTTGTCGGCTTTCGTGAAGAAAATTTCATGTGATGCTGTTTAACCTTGGGTTATATTCGACGACGCGTCGAGAGCTTCGGCGAGACGGCTCCGCGCGACGATGCAACCCATAGCCACGTGGCGTATCGAAAAAGCATTTGTTAAACCGTTGTGATCTATGGTTAACTTAAAGATTGACAGCGGCGGCACGCCATCGGTGCTACCCGCACGGAGGCTCAAATCGGCGGCGGCCGGAGGGATCCGGACCGGCGGCGGATGGGGATCAGGGCATGTTACACCTCCCAAATGACGGCTATAAGATTTACGAGTGCGCAATATACAACCAAAAAGTGCGCGAGCTCGTTGACTGCAAGCGGCGGCATTCCCACTTCGATGATCGCTGGGCGACTGTGCAGCGGCGGGATGTCGTGGCCCGCGATGAGACAGAAGCCCTGTCGCTGATCGCGGAGCGCTTTCCGCCGGAGGACGGCTTCGTCGTCAAGGGAATTTCCGTCAGCCCGTACTGAGGCCGCCCTCGCCTCACGGGATGACCGCGGCCGCAGGGTGCCGCCGGTTCGAGTTCCTATCCTGGATTCTCTCGGCTAATCCTCGACGCCCATCAGCGAGCGGGCGAAGGCGTCGGCATCGAACGCCCGCATGTCATCAAGCTGTTCGCCGACACCGATGGCGTAAACCGGCAGCTTGAACCGCTCGGCCAGGGCGACGACGACACCGCCCTTCGCCGAGCCATCGAGCTTGGTGACGACGAGGCCGGTGACGTTCACCATCTCGCGGAAAACCTCGACCTGGCTGTGGGCGTTCTGGCCGACCGTCGCGTCGAGCACGAGCACGCAATCGTGGGGCGCCGCCGCATCGTGTTTCTTGAGGACGCGAATGATCTTCTGTAATTCGCCCATCAGCCCGGCCTTGTTCTGCAGGCGGCCGGCGGTGTCGATCATCAGCACGTCCGCACCTTCCGATTTCGCCCATTCCAGAGCCGCATAGGCGAGACCGGCGGCGTCGGCGCCCTGCTGACGCTGAATGACCGGCACGCCGACGCGATCGCCCCAGATCTGCAACTGCTCAATGGCGGCGGCGCGGAAGGTATCGCCCGCCACCAGCATCACCTTCAGCCCCAAGGCACGGAACAGGGCCGCGAATTTGGCGATCGTCGTCGTCTTGCCGGAGCCGTTGACGCCGCAGAACAAGATCACATGCGGCTTGGCGTTCTCGCGAATGCTGATGGTCTGTGCCGCCGGCGCCAGGACGGTGGCGATCTCGTCGGCGAGCACCCGGCGCACCGCCTCCGGCGAGGCGTCGTCATCGAAGCGGTGGCGCGCCAGCGCCGCGGTCAGCCGCCCGGCCATCGCCACGCCGAGATCGGCGCCGATCAACAGGTCTTCGAGTTCCTCCAGCGCTTCGGGGTCCAGCTTGCGCCGCGTGAGCAACCCGCCAATCCCGGTCGCCAGCTTTGCCGATGACCGTCCGAGGCCATGCCGCAGGCGTGACAGCCAGCCGTCATCGCCGCCGCTGCGGGGATCGCCCTCCGTCATCCTGGCTGCCCCATCGGCTCGCCGAACAGCTGATCGCCCGCACAGCCGGTGATGCGAACGCCGACGATGGTTCCCGGCGTTGACGGCGTGCTCAGCCGTACCGGTGCGTAATCCGGCGCGCGGCCGAGATCGGCCTGTTCCACCAGAACGTCGACGCGGCGGCCAACCTGCGTGGCGAGATGACGGACGCGGGCCTGCTCACCCAGCGCCCGCAGCCGCGCCGCCCGCTCGCGGCGGATGTCCGGCGCCACTTGCGGCATCCGGGCGGCGGGTGTGCCCGGCCGAGGCGAGAACGGGAAGACGTGCAGCCAGACGAGGCCCAGTTCGACCACGGCGTCACAGGTTGCCGCGAACATCGCCTCGCTCTCGGTGGGAAAGCCGGCGATCAGGTCGGCGCCAAAGACGATGTCGGGGCGCGCCCGCCGTGCCTGTTCGACGAGGGCAAACACCGCGGCACGATCATGACGGCGCCTCATCCGCTTCAGAACCATGTCGTGCAACGCCTGCACGCTCAAGTGCCAGTGAGGCATCAGCCGCGGGTCCGCCGCCAGCGCCGTCAGCAACGCGGCGTCGACGGCCGCGGGGTCCAGCGTCGATAGCCGCAGCCGCGGCAGCTCAGGCACGTGATCGAGCAACTGGCAAACCAGTTCGCCCAGCGCCGGGCGGCCGCCGATATCCCGCCCCCAGGAACAGATATCAACGCCGGTGAGGACCAGTTCGCCGAAGCCGGCACGGCTGAGCCGGCGCGCCTCGCTGATGATGCGCTCGGCCGGCAGACTGCGGTGCGGGCCGCGCGCGAACGGAATGATGCAGAACGTACAGCGGTGGTCACACCCCTGTTGAATCTGCAGGAAGGCGCGCGCGCGCCCGTCGAAACCGTTGACGAGATGCGGCGCCGCCTCCGGCACCGTCATGATATCGGCGACCGCGACCGGCCCGGCGGTCGCGCCGTCGGCGGCGAGGTGATGGCGCGACAGCTTTTCGGAATTGCCGAGAACGCGGTTCACTTCCGGCATCGCCGCGAAGCGCTCCGGCTCCAGCTGGGCGGCGCAGCCGGTGACGACGATGGGCCGGCCCGGGTGGTCGCGATGCAGCCGGCGGATCGTCTGCCGCGCCTGACGCACCGCCTCCGAGGTGACGGCGCAGGTATTGACGACGATGAGATCGTGGCGTCCGGCGGCCGCCGCCTCGCCGCGCATGACCTCGGATTCGAACGCATTCAGCCGGCAACCCAAGGTGACGATCATTGGCTCGCTCATGGCGGCGTCAGGCGGCCAGGATGGCGGGCGGCAATTCGCCGACGAAGCTGACGGCCGCCGCGCCGGTCATCTGCACGTGCCCGTCGCTCCGCATGGCGATCCGCAGGGTGCCACCGTCGAGGATGACCTCGGCCGCGGCGTCAGCGAGCCCACGGCCATGCGCCGCCGCCAGCGCGGCGCAGGCACCGGAGCCGCAGGCGCGGGTGATCCCGCTGCCGCGCTCCCAGACACGCATGCGCAGCCGGTTCGGGGCGAGGACGCTGACCACTTCGACGTTGGTCCGCTCGGGGAACAAGGCATCGGTTTCGACGCGCGGCCCGACGTCCGCGAGCGCCACCCTGTCCGCGTCCGCGACAAAAAACACCGCGTGCGGGTTGCCGACGTTGACGGCAACGCCGTCGGCGAGCGGTCCGATCGCCAGCGGCAGATGGGCCGTCTCCACGGGCCGCGATAGCGGAATGTCCCGCCAGTGGCGCCGCACCGGCCCCATGTCGACGGCGATCAGGCCATCGCCGGCTCTGCCGCAGACAAGGCGTCCGCCGGCGGTTTCGATCACCACTTCATCCGTCTGCCGTTGCGACAGCAGCACCTGCGCAACGCAACGCGTCCCATTGCCGCAAGCGCCCACCTCACTGCCGTCGGCATTGACGATGCGGAGATAGGCGGCCGCCAGCGGGTCGCGCGGCGCTTCAATGACCAGAATCTGGTCACAGCCGACGCCAAGCCGGCGATCGGCAATCTGCCGCGCCGCCGCTGGCGTCAGCGAAAACGACCGGGCGCGGGCATCGACGACAACAAAGTCGTTGCCGAGGCCCTGCATCTTGATAAAGGGAACGCCGTTCATGGCGCCTTAGATAGGGCGGCAGGTGCGGGCGAGTCCACGCCTTTGCAGTCGCGCTTCGCCGCGCCTACATCAGCGGCGCTGAAGGTTGGGAGAGGGAGAAGGGTATGGAAATCGCGGGAGGCCTGATCGGCATCATTGTGCTGGTGCTGACCGTCTGGGCCGGACTGAATATCGTGCTCAGCAATGCTTCAATGATGGCGAAAGTGCTGTGGATCGTCGGCATCATTCTGCTGCCGATCATCGGCTTTATCGCCTGGCTATTTTTCGGGCCGCGCAAGGCCGGCTGAAGCCCGGCGCGCCGGGCAGCCGTGCGGGGATGGTGCTCAACGGTGATCGGTCACAAACTCAACCCCGCCGGGCCGGTCACCAGCATGCGCACCAGTTCAGCCTGTCGCACCGTGCCGGTCTTGCCAAAAATCTGCTTCAAGTGCTTGCGGACCGTTTCATAGGCGACCCCCAGCACCTCCGCCGCCTGATCGAGCCGATAGCCACTGGCGAGCAAAGCGGCGACGCGGGATTCGGCGCGGCTGAGCCCGTACAGGCGGGCGACGCGGGTATGATCGACGAGCGGCGCTTGCTCCGGATCGCCGATATAGAGGATTGCGGCCGGCACATCGTCGTCCAACGGCTCGCCAGGCGCGCGGCAGACGCTGGCCAACAGGGTCAGCGGCCTGAGATTCTGCCGTGGGATGGAGAAGGCGTAGGGTTCGCTGGTGTTGCCATCGGCGGTGATTTGCGACAGGAGGTCGCGGAGGCGCAGGTGGCGGCCGTTGATCTCGACGGCGAGACCGCTGCTTTCGAGGAACAGCGGATGGCCAAGATCGAGCAGCCGGCGGCTGATGCGATTGGCGGAGATCACGGCGCCATTGCCGTTCAGCAGGATGAGACCGAACGGCAAGGTGTCGAGGACCTCTGTCGCTGCCCGGCGAAACCCGTCAAGGCGCCGCGCTTGCCGTCCGGCGGCGAAGCCGCGCGCCAGATCGGGGGCAACCTCTTGCAGGCGCTCGATGGCGGTGCGGGGAAATGGCCCGCGCCCTTCGCGGCGGCTGAGCGAGATCACGGTGGCGAGCTGTCCTGAACGGCAAAGCAAAAGGAACGCATGCTCGAAGACTTCGGCGGGCTGCAGCCATTCACGATAAAACAGGCTGTCCCGCACCGCCGCGAGCGAGACGATGGCGTGCCCTTCGATCACCGTCGCCGGCGTCGAAAACAGCGCTTCCCTCTGCATCCAGACATTGAAGCGGCTGTAGCGGCGCCCGTAGCTGCTGATCACGTCCGCTTTCAAACCGCTGGCGGCAACGATGCGGCCGAGGCCGGCCTCGAAGTCATGAACAACCAAGGCCGCGGCGTCGGCATCAACCGCCTCTCGCAGCTTGGCAAGCGCCTCTGGCCACACGGTTTCATCGAGGCTCGCCTCGTAGAAACTGGCTACAATTTGAAGTGGCGTCGCGTCCATGATGATGCGCTTTTCGTTGTAAATTCCAGGCAAATCTACGCGGTTTGTCGACGGTGCACTGTGATGAGGATCACAACTTAATAGAGCATTATCGCCCATGCGGCCCCCTTTGCGGCATCCTTAGGTTGTAAATTGCGGATAGCGTATGCCCCAAGACCTCGGCGAGGCATGCAAGTCACAACTTTCGAGAGCGGCTTATGCCACAACACCCCTTAATTGGGGGTTGACCCCGCGCACCTCTCGATCGCCAAGTGTTCGGTGGCGGGCGACAACGGCGGCGCGGCGCCGCGTCATCGGCGCCCCGCACTCTCTTGAGGGCTGCGAGGGATTTCATGCGCGCGAAACGGCTTCTTGGCGTGTTGGCAATGATCCTGCTGGCGACGGCCTGCGCCTATCGCGGCGGCACCGACGTCTTCACGACGAAATTCACCTGGTTCAGCTATCTCAATGGCGATGACATCCGCGCCCGCTGCGTCCCCGGCGGCCCATCGCTTTACCGCTTCGTTTACAATGCCGTGTACACGCGCCAGGTCCGCACCTTCGCCATCTCTCCCGATGGCGGCGGCGGCTGGACGTTGCGGGCGCGCGCGCTGACCGGCCCCTTGATCCAGGAGATCGTCATCGACGATCCGATCAAGACGGCTCGCGAAGATCCCATCGAACTGCTCGGGTCGCTGGCCGGCACCCGTGCCACCTCGCCCCTATCCGACCGGGACATCGACGCGTTGGACACGGCGCTGGCCGCCAGCGGTTTTTTCCGCCCGGCGCCGAAAGGCCTGCGCTTGCCATCGGAGGACTACTATTGGATCGGCATCGTCTGCCTTGACGGGCGCGTGACGTTCAATGCCTTTCTTTGGCCATCGCGGCGGTTCGACGCCTTGACCTTTCCGGCGCTGCTGCAGACCTGGGATCCGACGGAGGTTCCGATGGCGGTGCCGCAGGAGCGGCCGTTCGCCGGCCTCGATCAGGACCAGGCGTCAAAGGGGATGAACACCTTCACGCTGACGGTGGGCGACAACGGCCTCGCCGGCCACTTCACGCTGTTCTGAGGGCGGCGGCCGTTCCGCTCAACGAAGCGATTGCGGCGCCCATGCGAACAGGCCGCTGCCGTCGGGTCGGACCGCCTCGGACCGGCCCGCCGCTGGCGATCAGACCGCGATCACGGGCGGATGCCGGTCCCCGTCAAACGAAGTGCCGCCGGTTGCGGCCCGCCCCACAGCCGTTCGAGCGCGTAAAAGGCCCGCACCTCCGGCCGGAACAGGTGGACGACGATGTCACCGGCGTCGATCAGCACCCAGTCGCACTGGTTGGCGCCTTCGACGGTAACATTGCCGGACCCGTTCGCCTTGAATTTCTGCAGGAGGTGATCGGCCATGGCGCCGATGTGTCGCTGGGAGGTGCCGCTGGCAATGACCAAGTGGTCCGCGATCGTGGTCTTGCCGGCCAAGTCGATGACAACCAGCTCGTCCGCTTTGTCGTCATCGAGGGATTGTGTGACGAGGGCGAGCAGATCGTCTGCGGCCGTCGTCGGCATGGCGTACGAGGGAATGATCAACCTCTCCCGTATTCGTTGGTCCGTTCTCGCCCTATCCGTGGTCTTCTCGCTCTCGCCAGCCGCCACCGGCACGGATCGATGTTGCCGACTGGGGGTTCGGACGAACGTGCAGGAAAATCCAGGCTGGAGGCCGGCGATCGGCCAGCCAACCTGCCTGATCTTCCGGCACCCGCGCGCCAGCGAAGTAGCGGGCGGCCTTCGCCGAGAGAGCACGGGTAGAATACGGAGGGCGCGCAAAAACCGCAACAGGAACCAAGCGGAAAATCTCTTGCCAGTGCTTCCAGCGGCTAATCTGAATCAGGTTATCGGCACCCATGATCCAGACAAAACGGACGCGGGGGAATCGCAACGTCATGGCATGAAGCGTATCGACGGTATAGGTGCTGCGCAGCCGGCTTTCGATGTCGGTGACGCGAATCCGCAAATCGCCGGCGACGCGCTCGGCGGCCGCCATCCGCGCCGCCATCGACGCCATGCCCGCCGTCGTCTTCAACGGGTTCTGCGGCGAGACCAGCCACCACACCTCGCGCAACCGAAGCCGCTTCAAGGCCTCGAGGGAGATGTGGCGGTGCCCTTCATGCGCCGGATTGAACGATCCCCCCAGCAAACCGATCCGGATCATCGATGGTCACTCAGATCAGGCCGAGTTGGCGCAGCGACTGGGTTCCCTGCCTGCCGACGATCACGTGATCGTGGACACAGATGCCCAGCCGCTCCGCGATTTCGCGCACCTGCCGGGTGATCTCGACGTCGGCGCTCGACGGCGTCGGATCTCCGGAAGGATGGTTGTGAACGAGAATGAGGGCGCTGGCGCTCAGTTCCAGCGCTCGCTTGATCACCTCGCGCGGGTAGACCGGCACATGGTCGACGGTGCCGCGCTGCTGCAATTCGTCGGCGATCAGACGGTTCTTGCGATCGAGAAAAAGGATGCGAAATCGTTCGGTGGTTTCCTCGGCGAGGCCCAGCCGGCAATACTCGACGAGCTGCGCCCACGACGAGATCACCGGCCGGTCGAGCAGGGTTTCCCGGGCGAGCCGACGCGACAGCTCCCGAACCGCGGCGAACAGCGCCAGCGAACGCTCGTTGATCCGCGGGTAGCGGTTCAGGCGCTGCCGGTCCGCAGCCAGCACGCCACCGAGACCGCCGAACTCCTTCAACAGGTCTTTGGCGAGGGGCCGCACGTCGACCCGGTCAATGGCATAAAACAGCAGCAGTTCCAGCAGTTCGTAATCGGCGACGGTTTCTGCGTCGCCGCTCAGGAAGCGGGCGCGCGCCCGCTGGCGATGCTTGAGGTAATGCGGGGGAGACGGCGCCGCTGCGGCTGCGGCGTCCGGCTCGGCCGCGTCGCGATGCGTCGGCACTGCCGCTACGCGAGGGGATAGGGCGGCCGGTCGAGTCCTGCCGGCGAGCGGGTGAAAACCTCGTATCCCGTCTGGGTGACGCCGACGGAGTGCTCGAATTGCGCCGACAGCGAGCGATCCTTGGTCACCGCCGTCCAGCCGTCGGCGAGGATCTTCACCCCCCAGCCGCCGGCGTTGATCATCGGCTCAATGGTAAAGAACATTCCCGTTTGCAGTTGGGGGCCGGTGTCCGGCCGGCCAAAGTGTGGCACGCTTGGCGCGTCGTGAAAGATCCGGCCGAGGCCATGCCCGCAAAAATCGCGCACGACGGAAAACCGCTCCGCCTCGGCGAAGCTCTGGATGGCATGACCGATGTCGCCCACCGAGGCACCCGGGCGCACCGTCTCGATGCCACGCCACATCGCCTCGAAGGTGACATCGATCAGCCGTTGCGCCTTGACACCGATTTTGCCAATCGGAAACATCCGGCTGGTATCGCCATGCCAGCCGTCGAGGATCACGGTGACGTCGATGTTGAGAATGTCACCATCCTTGAGGCGGCGGTCGCCGGGAATGCCGTGGCAAACCACATGGTTGAGCGAGGTGCAGATCGATTTCGGAAATCCCCGGTAATTGAGTGGCGCCGGCAGCGCACCGTGATCGCGGATAAACCGATCGCACAGCCGGTCCAGCTCCGCCGTGGCCACCCCGGGAACCACGAAGGGGGTGATGTAGTCGAGCGTTTCGGCGGCAAGACGGCCGGCGCGGCGCATGCCTTCGAAGTCACTCGCTGAGTGGATCTTGATCCCCCGCCCTTCATCGGCGTACCCGGCGCTCCGTCGCATGTTGTTCATTCCTGCCTTGACTGCCTGTTCGTGTTCACGGCACCGCGCCGGCCTCCGCGATGTCGACGGGAAGGCGGCGCTCGATGCGAATTTCCGTCACCGAGACGGCGCAAGCGTAACACAACACATCGACACCGGCATCAACCGCGCGGCTCAGCGCAGCGGCGTACTCGGGATCGATATCCCGCGCCATCGTCAGGCGATCGCCATCGTCCCGCTGCGCGACGAACAGCATCACCCCGCGCGCCCCTTCGCCGACGCAGCGCCGCAGTTCGTCCAGATGCTTTCGCCCCCGCGCGGTCACCGCATCCGGGAACGCGAGCGCCCCGCCCCGTCCCGGCGTCCGCTTCAACGTGACATTCTTGACTTCGACGAAACACTTAGGCCGATCCGGCGCCTCCAGCAACAGGTCAATGCGCGAGCCGCTGCCGTAAGGGACCTCGCGGCGCAGGCTAGGATAACCGGCCAGCTCGGGAATGACGCCGGCGGTAATGGCGGCGGCGGCGATGGCATTCGGCCGGCTGGTGTTGATGCCGACGAGGGTGCCGTCCACGCGGATCAGTTCCCAGGAATAGGGCAGCTTGCGCCCCGCCTTCACCGCCGGCGCCAGCCACACCTCCGATCCCGGAGCGCTGACGCTCAGCATCGAGCCGGAATTGGCGCAATGGGCGGTTACCCTCTCGCCATCGGCGAGGGCGACGTCGGCGAGGAAGCGATTATACCGGCGCAGCAGCGTGCCGCGCACCAGCGGCGTCTCGAACATCATGCTGATCGCTCACCGCTCAGTCATCGGCGTGGCCCGGCCACAGCAACCGGGCGTACGCATGCTCCAGGCGGGCGGCCTGGCGAGCACGTCGATGCATCGGCAACCGGTCCTCCCCCCAGGCGCCGGCCCGGCCGATCAGCCCGCGCAGCCGGTTTTGCAAGTCTTTGACCTG
>JALOTH010000176.1 GCA_025458035.1 Rhodospirillales bacterium | reverse complement strand
CGCCGCCGTCAACGTCGTCTTGCCATGATCCACATGACCAATCGTCCCAACATTGCAATGCGGCTTCGTCCGCTCAAATTTCGCCTTCGCCATCGCCGTCTTGCTCCGTTCTTGTTGTCGCCTTCGCGATTACCCTGCGAGTTTATGCCGAACTTCTTCGGAAATCGCCTGCGGCACTTCCGCGTAGTGCTCGAATTGCATGGTGTATTGCGCCCGCCCCTGGCTCATCGAGCGCAGCGTGTTGACATAGCCGAACATCGTCGCCAACGGCACCAGCGCCGAGATCACCCGCGCGTTGCCCCGTTGATCCATGCCGGTGATCTGGCCGCGGCGGCTGTTCAAATCGCCGATGATATCGCCCATGTAATCGTCGGGCGTGACCACCTCGACCTTCATCACCGGCTCCAGCAGGCGCGGCGCCGCCTTGGCGATGCCCTCGCGAAACGCCGAGCGGGCGGCGATCTCGAAGGCGAGCACGCTGGAATCGACGTCGTGGTACGCCCCGTCCACCAGTGACGCCTTGAAATCGATCATCGGGAAGCCGGCAATGTGGCCCGTCTCGCGCGCCGACTCGAGGCCCTTCTGCACGCCCGGAACGTATTCCTTCGGCACCGAGCCGCCGACAACCTTGCTCTCGAACTGAAAGCCCGATCCGGGCGCCAGCGGCTCGAACTTGATGATTACCCGCGCGTACTGGCCGGCGCCGCCGCTCTGCTTCTTGTGGGTGTAGTCGATCTCCGCCGGCCGCGAGATCGTCTCCCGGTAGGCGACCTGCGGCGCGCCGACGTTGGCGTCCACCTTGAATTCGCGACGCATGCGGTCGACGATGATTTCCAGGTGCAGCTCGCCCATCCCCTTGATCACCGTCTGCCCACTCTCGGGATCGCTCGCCACCCGGAACGACGGATCCTCGTTGGCCAGCCGCGACAGCGCCACTCCCATCTTTTCCTGATCAGCCTTGGTCTTCGGCTCGACGGCGACCTCGATCACCGGATCGGGGAATTCCATGCGCTCCAGGACGATCGGCGAGCGCGGATCGCACAGCGTATCGCCGGTGATCGTCTGCTTCAGTCCCGGCAGCGCGATGATGTCGCCGGCATAGGCTTCCTTGATTTCCTCACGGGAATTGGCGTGCATCAGCAGCATGCGGCCGATCCGCTCGGACTTGTCCTTGACCGAGTTCAGGACGCTGTCGCCGCTCTTCACGGTTCCGGAATAGATGCGCATGAACGTCAGCGTGCCGACGAACGGATCGTTCATGATCTTGAACGCGAGGCCGGAGAACGGCTCGCCATCCTCGCAGCGGCGGGTGATCTCGTCATCGCTGCCCGGCTTGACCCCGTGCACCGGCGGGATGTCGGTGGGCGCCGGCAGAAAATCGACGACGGCGTCCAGCAGCGGCTGCACACCCTTGTTCTTGAATGCCGAACCGCAGAGCACCGGCACGATCTGGCCGCTGACCACCCCTTTGCGCACGCAGCGGACGAGCGTGTCCACATCCGGCTCGTGCCCTTCGAGATAGGCTTCGAGCGCCGCCTCGTCCTGCTCCACCGCCTGCTCGATCAGCTTGCCGCGAAACTCCGCCGCCCGCGCCGCCAAGGCATTGGGAATCGGTCCGTAAGCGAACTCCGCACCGAGCGACTCGTCCTTCCAGACGATGCCTTGCATGCGGATCAGATCGACGATGCCGACGAACTCCGCCCCCTCGCCGATCGGCAGCTGCAGCACGATCGGATTGGCGCCGAGGCGGTCCACGATCATCTCGAGGCAGCGATCGAAATTGGCGCCGATCCGGTCCATCTTGTTGATGAAGCACAGCCGCGGCACACCGTACTTGTCGGCCTGGCGCCATACCGTCTCCGACTGCGGCTCCACTCCGGCAACGCTGTCGAACACCGCAACGGCGCCATCGAGAACGCGCAGGCTGCGCTCGACCTCGATGGTGAAGTCCACGTGCCCCGGCGTATCGATGATGTTGACCCGGTGATCGCGCCAGAAGCAGGTGGTCGCCGCCGAGGTGATGGTGATGCCGCGCTCCTGCTCCTGCTCCATCCAGTCCATCGTCGCGGTGCCTTCATGCACCTCGCCGATCTTGTAGGACCGTCCGGTGTAGTAAAGGACGCGCTCCGTCGTGGTCGTCTTGCCGGCATCGATGTGGGCCATGATGCCGATGTTGCGATAACGATCGAGGGGCGTGGTACGGGGCATAGCGCGATCGCCTTGAGCCGGTTACCAACGGTAATGGGAAAAGGCCTTGTTGGCCTCCGCCATCCGGTGCGTATCCTCCCGCTTCTTGATTGCCGCGCCGCGATTGTTGGCGGCGTCGAGGATTTCCGCAGCGAGCCGCTCGACCATGGTGTTTTCCGAGCGCTTCGAGGCGATATCGATGATCCAGCGAATGGCCAGCGACTGCCGGCGTGCCGGCCGCACCTCCACCGGCACCTGGTAGGTGGCGCCGCCGACCCGCCGCGAGCGCACTTCCAGCGCCGGCTTGACGTTGTCGATGGCCTCGCGAAACACCTTCAGCGGATCCTGCTTCGTCTTTGTCTCGATCTGGCTCAACGCGCCATAGATGATGCGCTCGGCAACGGACTTCTTGCCGTCGTCCATCAGGCCGTTGGTGAACTTGGTAATGACCACGTCCCCGTACTTGGGATCGGGCAAAACCTCACGCTTTGCGGCGGCTCGCCGTCGCGACATCGCTCAACCCCTTCGTTATTTCGGACGCTTGGCGCCGTACTTCGAACGCCGCTGCCGGCGGCCGGAGACACCTTGAGTATCCAGCGTACCGCGGATGATGTGATAGCGCACCCCCGGCAGATCCTTGACGCGGCCGCCGCGAATGAGCACCACCGAGTGCTCCTGAAGATTGTGGCCCTCGCCCGGTATGTAACTGGTCACCTCGAAGCCATTGGTCAGCCGTACCCGCGCCACCTTGCGCAGCGCCGAATTCGGCTTTTTCGGCGTCGTCGTGTACACGCGGGTGCACACGCCGCGCTTTTGCGGACAGCTTTCCAGTGCGGGCACCTTGTTGCGCGATTGCGGCGCCTGCCGCGGATTGCGAACCAGTTGGTTAATCGTCGGCATCACAAGTCCCGCCAGCGCCATCGGTCCGGCGGCCTTTCCTCTCAGTCACCCTCGAACAACACGGCGGCGCGTCATCACCGCACCGCCGCCCCATCAAAACAGCAATCGAAGGCACCCGCCACGGGTCCCCTGCGACGTTCCGCTGATGTCAAAATCCAGCCTCAACCGGGGCCGCGTCTGATCCGCATGGACCACCACCAACCCCGCCCGGAAGGACGCGCATACTATGAAGCCGCTTTCCCCCCGTCAAGCGCCTTCGCGGCGTTCGCCTTCGCCCCGACCGGACTTCGGCGGGGCGCAGTCCGCCGGCGCAACGCCTGCGCCGACGCCGCCGAGCGGGCGCCTACTCGGCCGCCGACGCCGCCGGCGCTTGCCCGGAAAGGGGCGAGTCGGCAGCGTCCTCGTCCTCTCCCGGCAGCATCTGCCGGTCCCGCTCGACCGCCAGCTTGCGCATGCGGTTCATCACCGCGCCGGTGCCGGCGGGGATCAACCGGCCGACGATGACATTTTCCTTGAGGCCGGCGAGCTTGTCGACCTTGCCGGCGGTGGCCGCTTCCGTCAGCACGCGCGTCGTCTCCTGGAACGAAGCGGCGGAAATGAACGATCGGGTCTGCAGGCTGGCCTTGGTGATCCCCTGCAGCACCGGCGTCGCCTGCGCCGGACGCTCGCCGATCGCCTCCGCCTTTTCGTTGATTTCGTCGAACTCGATCCGGTCCACCTGCTCGCCGACCAGGAACGTCGTATCGCCGGGATCGGTGATCTCGACCTTCTGCAGCATCTGGCGGACGATCACCTCGATGTGCTTGTCATTGATCTTCACCCCCTGCAGCCGGTAGACCTCCTGGATCTCGGCGATCAGGTAGAAAGCCAGCGCTTCGACGCCGAGAACGCGCAGGATATCGTGCGGTACCGGATTGCCATCCATCAGCGGATCGCCGGATTCGACGTAATCGCCCTCCTGCACGCTGATGTGCTTGCCCTTCGGAATCAGGTATTCGCGCGGATCCCCTTCCTCCGGAACGACGAGGATGCGCCGCTTGGACTTATAGTCCTTGCCGAACTCGACGCGCCCGGCAACCTCGGCGATGATGGCGTGGTCCTTCGGCTTGCGCGCTTCGAACAATTCGGCAACACGCGGCAGACCGCCGGTGATATCGCGCGTTTTCGCCGATTCCCTGGGGATCCTCGCCAGCACGTCGCCCGCATGGACCTCCTGGCCGTTATCGACGGACAAGATGGCATCGGCGGACAGGAAGTAGCGCGCTTCCAGCCCGTTCTCCAACAGCAGCACGTCGCCGTTGGCATCGCGCAGGGTGATGCGGGGCTTCAACTCCGTACCCCGCGGCTGCTGCTTCCAGTCGGTAACCACCTTTGAGGCGATGCCGGTCGCCTCGTCGATCTGCTCGATCATCGAGATGCCCTC
>JALOTH010000070.1 GCA_025458035.1 Rhodospirillales bacterium | reverse complement strand
TGCAGATGGTCCGGCAGGACGACGATCGCATCAATCGCGAATGGCCGTTGCCGCCGGACGCCGCGGACGACAGAGCGCAACTGGTCCACGTGGGCGATGAGCCAGTCCTTGCGCCGGTCACGCAGGGTGACGGTGAAGAAATACGTGGCACCGGCAACCAAGGCCCGACGGTAGTTGACCATGCGCCACCTGTATCCCGGATTTCGCTTCGCTGCATCCGGGCTACGAAGCGGGCGGCTCAGGGGGGCGTGTGCCGGCCAGACCCAACCGTTCGGCGGCGGCCGCTAAACGCCCGTCGCGAGTCCAAAGGGATGATCCCGGCGTCAGCCGCGTCGACGCCAGCAGGTGGACGTCGACGTAGCCGAGTCCCTGCCCCGCCAGGGCGTGCCATTCGATGAAATGCAGCACTTCGTCAGCGCTCGCCGCCTTCGCCCGCGGCAAGTCCTGAAGCGCCGTCAGAATGGCCCGGCGCTGCCGCAAATGGCCCAGCGCCAGCTCGCCGACCACGAAGGGATGGACCAGAACGCGGCCGGACTGGAGCAACGCTTCGAGGATCTTATCGCCAGCCCGCAGATGATCGACCCAGACCGAGGTATCGACGAGGATCACGCGGGGTCCGGCCGCCGCCGGGGGGCGGCGGCGAGGTCGGGCTCGCTGCCGCCCAGCCGCGCCAGCCGGCGCGCGCTCTCCCGCTCGATCAACGCCTTCAGCGCTTCGCGGAGGAGCGCGGACTTCTCCTTCAGGCCGGTGAACGCCTGCGCCTTGGCGAGAAGCTCGTCGTCGAGGGCAACGGTCGTCCGCATCAGGGGGCTCCTCCGCCGCAGAGGCACGAGAATAGCATCGTTTGATGCGCTGAGCCAGCGGGGCGGCGCGGTGCCGTCAAGCCGCCGAAGCGGGCGGGTTGCGGCGGCCGGCGGCGGCGCCGATGATGGCGGCGCTTGAGCCCGCTCTGCCGGCGCCCGACGGCCGATGACGACAATTGACGACAGATGACGACAGTTTCCCGGCGGCCGCGCGCGAAAAGCAGTATAATCAATGGGTTGCGTGGACGGGCAGGGTGAAAAACGACGACATTTGACGACAGCCTGACGACACGACTGACGACGAATGGGGGCGAAAATGACGACATCCTGACGACCGGGTGACGACATCAGCGCTGGCCGGGGCGGGAGCGGCGGATCTCCCGGCACAGCAGCATCACCGGCGCGAGGCCGGCGGCGACGATCAGCAGCGACGGCAGGGCGGCGGCGTCGAGGCGTTCGGTGCTCGCCAGCTGGAAGGCCTCGATCGCCAGGGTGTCGAAGTTGAAGGGGCGCAGGATCATCGTCGCCGGCAGCTCCTTCATCACGTCGACGAAGACGATCAGCGCCGCGGCGACCAGGCTCGGGCGCAGCAGCGGCAGGTGGACATGGCGGAGCACCGCCGTCGGGGTGCCGCGCAGCAGCCGCGCCGCGTCCTCGTAGGTGGGCTTGACCTTGCCCAGCGCCGCCTCCAGCGGCCGGTAGGCGACGGCGAAGAAGCGGGTCAGGCAGCCGTAGACGACGGCGGCGAGGCTGCCGCCGAGGATCAGCCCGGCGGGGATGCCGACGATCTGGCGCAGGCCGGCGCCGAGCAGGTGGTCGATGGCGCCGATGGTCATCAGGATGCCGACGGCGATGACGACGCCGGGGGTGGCATAGCCGAGGGAGGCGCACAGCATCGCCAGCCGGCGCACCGGGCTGCGGTCGCCGCGCAGGGCGTATAGGGCGGCGACGGCGGCGGCGACGACGACGGTGCTGGCGATGGCGGCGAGCAGCAGGGTGTTGCCGGTGAGCGCGGCGAGGCGGCGGGCGTCGGGCCGGTCATCGCCGCCGGCGAAGGCCATGGCGAGCAGGGCGGCGGCGGGGATGACGAAGCCGATCAGCACCGGCAGGGCGCAGGCGAGGCTGGCGGCGGCGGCGCCGCGGCCGTGCAGGCGCTGGCGCGTCAACGGGCGGTAGCGGGTCGAGGTGTGGCGGAAGCGGCCGGCGCGGCGGCTGAACTGCTCGAGCGCCAGCGCCGCGAACACGAACAGCAGCAGCGCCATCGCCAGCTGGGCGGCGACGGTGGGGTTGGCGGTGGCGTACCAGGCGCGGTAGATGCCGGTGGTGTAGGTGGGCACCTCGAAGAACTTGACGGCGCCGAAGTCGGCCAGGGTTTCCATGAGCACGAAGGCGACGCCGGTGGCGATCGCCGGACGCGCCATCGGCAGCGCCACCCGCCGGAAGGCCGCCGCCGGTGAACAGCCGAGGGTGCGGCTGACCTCGAGGGCGCAGATCGACTGCTCGTTGAAGGCGGCGCGCGCCAGCAGGTAGACGTAGGGGTAGAGGGCGAAGGCGAGGACGAAGGCGGCGCCGCCGGTGGAGTGGATCGGCGGAAACCCGTACTCGCCGTGGCGGAGGCCGGTCACGTCGCGCAGCAGCGTCTGTACCGGCCCGGTGAACTGGAGGAGGTCGGTGTAGGCGTAGGCGAGCACGTAGGCCGGCATCGCCAGCGGCAGCACCAGCGCCCATTCGGCGATGCGCCGCCCGGGGAAGCGGTACATCGTCACCAGCCAGGCGGTGCCGGTGCCGACGGCGACGGTGATGGCGCCGACGCTGGCGCACAAGATCAGCGTGTTGGCGACGTAGGACCAGAACACCGTCGCCAGCAGGTGCGACCACAGCGCGTCGGGAACGGCGAGGCCGCGCGCGAAGATGGCGACGAGCGGCGCGCCGATGAGCAGCAGCAGGCCGATGAGGGCGGCAAGGCGCAGGGAGACGCGGCTCGCCGGCCGGGCGCTCCGCGGCGCCGGCCGGTCCGCCAGCGCCGCGATCGGCAGTGCCGCCGCCGCGGTGACGGCGGCGGATGGGCTGCTCATCGGTCGATCATTTCCAGCCGACGCGGTCCATGATCTTCGCCGCCTGCGCGCTGTTGGCGGCGAACACCGCCGGGTTGAGATCGTCGAGCTTGAAGGTGCCCCAGGATTGCAGGACGGGGTTGGGCGGCACCTTGGCGTTGACCGGGTACTCGAAGTTGACGTTGGCGAAGTAGGCTTGCGCCTCCGGCGTCACCAGGTATTCGAGGAGCTTGATCGCCTGGTCGCGGTTCTTGCCGGAGCGGACGACGCCGGCGCCGCTGATGTTGATGTGGGTGCCGCGGTCCGCCAGCGACGGGAAGAAGACGCGCAGGTTCTGCACCACCGCCTGGTCCTCCGCTTTGCCGGAAGCGGCGAGCCGGGCGAAGTAATAGTGGTTGGTCAGCGCGACGGCCCCCTGACCGGCGGCGACGGCCTTGATCTGATCGGTATCGCCGCCCTGTGGCGGCCGCGCCAGGTTGGCGACGACGCCGCGCGCCCACTCTTCGGCCTTCGCCTCGCCGTGAACGGCGATGATCGCGCCGAGCAGGCCCAGATTGTAGATGTTGGTGCCGCTGCGCACCAGCAACTGGCTCTTGAACGCGGGCTCGGCGAGCGCCTCGTAGGTGGACAGCCGGGCGCGGTCCATCCGCTCCTTGTCATAGACGAGGATGCGGGCGCGATAGGCAAGCCCGAACCACTGGCCCTGGGGGTCGCGCAGCGCCGCCGGAATGGTCTGCTCGAGGGCCGCCGACGTGACCGGCACGAACAGCTCCTTGTCCGCGGCAAACACGAGACGGCCGGCGTCGACGGTGATCAGCACGTCGGCCGGACTGTTCGACCCCTCCTGAATGATGCGCTGGATGAGCTGGTCGTGGTCGGCATTGATGACGTTGACCTTGATGCCGGTGGCCTTGGTGAATCCCTCCCAGAGCTGCGTATCGGTCGTGTAGTGACGGGAATTGTAGACATTGACTTCGCTATCGGCGGCGGCGAGGCCAGGCAGCAGGAAGGCGGGCAGCAAGAAGGCGGCGGCCAGCGCCATCAGTCCTCGGAATGGGTCCCGCAAGGGGTCCTCCTCAGTTCAGGGTTGTGATGCGTCGGGAGATGCATCCATCGTTGAGTTTGCGAATCACTCTTAGTAAATACTGCTACTAAGATTGCGGCTTAGCCGCAAGAGGATTCGACATGCGGATTGCGCATGGCAGCCATACCCGGGCCACTGCCGGTGCGGCAACCCGCTTCCCTGCGAGTCGCGGGGTATTCCCGCCTGCCGCGATGGCTCGACTTTGGCGGGCGGCAGGTCAAAGGCCACAACCTTATTGCCGCCTTAGCTCCGCATTATGAGAATTGCTCGCAATGACGGCGGATGCCCAGGTTGGTGACCGCGGGGAGGGGAGTTCGCCGAGGGCATGCGGGGCGCCGCCGGGGCGGGGCCGTTCAGGCGTCGCGGCGAGCCGTTCCACGCCAGCGGTGCCGCGTCGCCCACGCGCACCGTCGGCGGCTTATGCCTGCTTCAGCACCGGTGCCGCCGCATCGAGGGCCTCGATCTCGGCGGTGAGCCGCTCCGCTTCCGGGGAGGTGGGCGCCGCGTAGTTCAGGTTCCTGAAGAGCCCGGTCAGCTTGGTGAAATGCCGGCGGGCGGCATCCTTGTCGGCAAAGCCGTAGCTGCGCGTGGCGATGGCGTAGACGCGATCGAACAGCGCCGTTTGCCGGGCCAGCGGTGCACTGGCGTCGATGTCGTCGAAGGCGTCCTGCTGCAGGAAGACCATGTCGATAAAAACGGCGGTCTGGCCGACGACGAAGTCCTCAAGGCTGATGCCCTCCTCGCCGGTCACCTGCTCCATGCGCGCGATCTCGTCGCCGCGCCGCAGCAGGGCCGTCATCGCCTCGACCCGGTCGGCCCAGTCGGGAGCGAGGTTGGCCGCCGACCAGCTTTCAAGCTGGCGCAGGTAGCGCGACCAGGACAGCAGCGGGTCGATCGCCGGATAGAACCGCTTATAGGCGCGGTCGTAGGACAGGCCGAGGAAGCACTTGACCGCGGCCAGCGTTGATTGCGTCACCGGTTCGTCGAAGTTACCGCCGGCCGGCGAGACCGAGCCGATGATCGTCAGCGCTCCCTCGGCGCCGTCATTGGCGCGGATGACGCCGGCGCGCTCGTAGACACCCTTGATCGCGCTGTCGAGATAGGCCGGGAAGGCTTCCTCGCCGGGGATCTCCTCGAGACGGCCGGAGGTCTCCCGCATCGCCTGCGCCCAGCGGGAGGTGGAGTCCGCAATCATCAGCACGCGCAGGCCCATCTGGCGGTAGTACTCGCCGATGGCGATGCCGGTGAAGATCGAGGCCTCGCGGGCGGCGACCGGCATCGACGAGGTGTTGCAGACAATCACCGTTCGGTCCATCAGCGAACCCCCGGTCCGCGGGTCCTTCAGCCGCGGGAACTCGGTGATCGTCTCCACGACCTCTCCGGCGCGCTCGCCACAGGCGACCAGCACCACGACATCGACATCGGCGTGCCGCGCGATCAGGTTCAGCAGCACCGTCTTGCCGGCCCCGAACGGACCGGGAATGCAGGCGGCACCGCCCTGCGCGATGGGAAAGAACGTGTCGATGATCCGCTGCGTGGTGATCATCGGCCGGTCGGGGAACAACCGGGTCGACCAGCCCCGCGCCAACAGCCGGCGTGGCAGGGGTGTGCGCACCGCCCAATCCTGCGCCAGGGTGAGCGTACGTTCCGCACCCGAAGCCGCGCGGAGCCTCGCGATCGGCTCCTCGACCGTGACCGAGCCTTCCCGCAGCCAGGTCACCTCGAAGGACTCGTCGAGATCGAATGGCACCATGATCTTGTGAGTGATCGGCCCCTCGGGCAGGCGACCCACCGGGTCGCCGCCGCGCACGGTATCGCCGATGCGCACGCTTGGGGTGAAGGACCATTTGGCCGCCGGGTCGAGGCCCGGCGCCGAGACGCCGCGGGGCAGGAAGACGCCGTGTCCGACAGCCAGGGCTTCAAGCGGATTCTGAAGCCCGTCATAGACCTGGCCCAGCATCCCAGGGCCCAGCCGGACCGACAGCAGCTTGCCGGTCTGTTCGACCGGATCGCCGAGGCCGACGCCGCGCGTGCTCTCGTAGACCTGGGCATCCGCGCTGGCCCCGATCACCCGCAGCACCTCGGCCTTCAGTCGCTGCTGCGGGGCGCGGGCGGGGCGGATGTAGACGACCTCGTTCTTGACGAGGCGGCCCCTCGCGGGGTCCGTGAGGCGCAGCCGGACGATATCCTCCTGCACCGTCGAAATGCGGGCAGTGGGTTCGGCGTCTGCGGTCATGCCGCCTCCGGGATCTCGGGTGCACCGGCAAGGGCTGCGTCGAGCAGCTCGGCGAAGCGGACCCGTGCCTCGTCCGCATCGTAGCGCGCCCAGCGGTCGGCCATCGACCAGCGCAGCATGTACAGGGCGACGGCCTCGAAGTCGAACTCATGGCCTTCCGCATGGCGCGCCTGCTGCCTCCAGGCGGTTTCCAGGAGCAGGCGCTCGAGTGCCATGGCATCGCCCGCGTCGAGCGCCTCCTTGGCTGCCGGCAGCCAGCGGTAGAAGGCGGCGATACCGAAATCCGGCAGCGACCAGTTGGCGCGGATCCGCTCGAGGTGGGGTCCGAAGCCCCAGCGCGCGCCCTTGGGCGGCGCATCCTCGCCGGCATGGCGGCGACGCAGCGCGGCGACGACCGTTCGCATCTCCAGCCGTTCACGCAGGGCCGCCGCGAGGGTGGGGCTCTCGATCCGGTCGAGCAGCGCCTGCGCGCGTGCCAGGAACGCGGCATCGTCCTGCGCGACGTCGATGAGGCGCCACGAGACGATCTCGCCGAGTTCGCCAAGGGTCCTCTGATCCGCGGGTGGCAAGTCCTTGAGGCGCTCCATCAGCCGTGAGCGGTTGATGGGCGGCTCCTTCTCGGAGAGAAACAGGATCGCCGGCAGGCTGGCCATCAATGTCACGTAGGGCTTGCCAGCCCAGATCATTTGACCAGGCCTTCCAGCAGTGCCCGAAAGCGGGGTTGCAGGTGGATCAGGAGGGCATTGGCAATGGCGGCGTCGCTCAGGTCGACGGTGATGCCGCGATCCTCGAGGACGACGCGAATGCCCTCCGCAGTGTCGTCCGCCCGGTCAAACGAGATCCCCTCGCGCAGCATGTCGGCCGCGATGCCGGCGACGAACTGGGTGAGCGAGCCTTCACCCAGTTCCTCGGGTCGGCGGCGCAGATCGTCCAGCCCGACCGCCGAGCGGGGCAGCAGGACACGGACCTCGGAGGAGCGGTCGATCTTGCCCTCCTCGCGGGCACGGCCGACGATTTCGACGACCATCCGCTTGAGCATGGCTTCGTCGCGCAGCGCGTTGCCGACGGTCTTCTTCACATCTTTTGCGAACTTGTGCAGCAGTTGCTCCTTGAGATCGAGCACCGTGTCGCGGGCGGCGGCGCGCAGGGCGTCCTCGCCGGCGCGGCGGTGGGCGTCGATCTCGCGGCGGGCTGTGGCGAGCTTGGCTGCGGCCTCCGTCTCGGCGGCCGTCATGATCGAGCGGGCACGGGCGTTCGCTTCGGCGATCAGCCGGTCCGCCTCGGCGCGGCCCTCGGCCACGCCCTCGTCGCGAAGGCGGGCAATCAACGTCTCGATGCCGGATGCGGTCTTCTCGGAGGCGGTCTCTATGCTCATGCCGCGGGCCTCACGCGATGCCGCCGGCAAGCACCAGCGCAAAGACGAAGGCGAACACCGCAAAGCCCTCGACGATGGCGGCAGGGGCGAGGGCAAGGCCGAAGATCTCCGCCTTGTTCTTCGAGGCGGAGATGGCGCTCGCCAGGGCCCGGCCCTGCCAGACGCCGGTATAGAGGAGGGCGATCCCCAGCAGCACGCCGATGGCGAACAGCGCGCCGCCGTTCTGCGCCGTTACCGTCTGTTGCAGGGCGAACATCACGACGATGCCATAGATGACGTTGGAGGATGGGATCGCCGCGGCACCGACGAAGCGGCCGTATCCGCCATCGGTCTCCAGCATCGCGCCGATGGCCGCCTGACCGGCGATGGCCACGCCGATGGCGCTGCCAAGAGCACCCAGGGCGACGGGGGCGTAGACGCCAAGCCAGCCCAACAGGATGATCAGGTCGGTCATGCGGGCATCTCCCTTCTGGCGAACGCGCGAAACGGGTAGCCTTCTTCGGGAAGTCCCCAGCCAAAAAACTCGATGTAATTGAGCCGCAGGCCGTGCACAACGCCGCTCATCAGGCCGATGGCGATGTTGATGGCATGACCGAACAGCAGCACGACGATGGCGAGGAGGAGGCCGATCCCCGGTTTGTGGGCATGGATGTCGAGGGCCAGCTGATTGAATGTGCCGGCGAGCGAGGCGCTGGCCAACCCGAGCGCGAACAGCCTCAGATAGCTCAAGAGATCACCGAACAGCTTGGTGGCCCGGGTCAGGCCGAGAAAGGCGCCCCCCAGCCGCGTTGCGAGCGACGCCCCGCGTGGCTGGCCGGCGAGGCCGCCAACGAACACGGCGCCAAGGCCCGCCGCCAGCAGCAGGGATGCTGCCAGGTATGCCGGCGCCCCCTCGCCGATCCAGAAAGCGAGGCCGCCGGCGATCACGGCGATCCAGCCGAGGGCCGCCATCCCCTTGCCGCGTGCCCGCTCCAGCCACGCCACCGCCGCCAGGGCGATGGTGATGTGCGCGGCGCCGAGCAGGATCGAGAGGCGCATCATCGCCTCGAAATCGGCCACGTTCACGATCACCAGCGAGGCCAGCCAGCTCCCCGCCGGTGGCGAAAAGCCGAAATAGGAGCCCGCCGCCATGCCGTAGATCAGCGAAGCTCCCGTCAGCGCGGCCAGCAGCGCCCGCAAGCGCTTTCCCGATGCTTTTGCCCCGAGCCGGCGCCAGGAGAACGCCGTCAGCGCACCGATCAGCAGGGCATAGCCGGCATCCGCCATAATCATCGCGAAGAAGATCGCGAAAGACGCGAACACGACGATGCTGGGGTCCCAGCTGCGATAGCCGGGGCTCATGTAGAACTGGGTCAGATCGCTGCCCATCGCCTTGCGATCGCCCTGCGCCCGGAGCAGCGTCGGCGGCTGATCATCGGCTGCGGGTGGCTCCGTCACCAGCGCGAGGCCATGCGCCGCGGCGAGCCCCCGCAGCGCCGGAGCACTGTCGGCCGGCGCCCAGCCTTGCAGCGCGAACACCCGGTCATCATCGAGGGTCTGCTCGGCGGCCACCCGGCGATCGTCCGCATCCTCGGCGGCCGCGAGCTTCGCGCCGAGGGCGAGCCGCCAGCGGGTCAGGTCGGCGCGAGCCCGTTCGGCCATCTCGGTCGCAATGGCGAGATCGGCGAACTCGGCCCGCAGTTCCGCCAGCGTCTGATCTCCCGGCTCGACTGGCGGTACCGGCAAGGTGTCCCGCGGCGGCGGCTGTTTCGCCACCACCGCCACGTGCAGCGCGGTCTCGCTGTGGCCGACGACGGCCCAGGGCAGTTCGACGCGAGCCAGCGCCGCCCGCTCCGTGCGCGGCAGCGCGTACAGCCAAAGCCGCTCGCCGCGCAACTCGGCGGGGTCCGGCCGGCGGAACTCGCCCCAGGGGGCGAGGGCTTCGAGCCGCTGACCCAATTCGTCGCGCCGATCGCTCAGCCGGCGCAGGGTCCTGCGGTTTTCGATGATTTCCGCGATCACCGCCTCGGCGTCGAAGGGCTGGCGGAGGGGCCACGGCCTCAGCTTTTCGGGGCTGTCAAGCAGATGGCGAAAGGCGGTGTCGGCGCGCCGCCGCGCCGCCGGGTCATCCAGGGTCAGCGGCCCGGGGCGGCGCAGCGGGATCAGGTGCAAGGCGCCCAGCGCCTGAAGCGCTTCCAGCACCGCGGCCTTCTCGCCGGCGAGACCGCACAGCGTCACCCGCAGCATGGGCGCGATGGTCATCGCCCGGCCTCATCGCGCGCGCTCTCGGCCTCGCGCTTGCGCTTGGCGATCTTCGCCGCGGCGACGGCCGCCCGCTCGGCGTCGCCGAGATAGACGTTGATGCGGCGGATGTTGGTCTGCGTCTGCGGGATCAGCACCTTGTCGAACAGGTTGACGCGCTGGGTGACGCGGGCGACCGCCTTCTCCAGCCCGGCGAGACGCTTTTCTGCCACCTCGACCTCGACGCTGAGGCGGATCGCCTCCGCCAGCCGGTCGACGACGGCGTCGACCCAGTGCGGCCGGACCAGGCGGCTGTAAGGGCTACGGATCACCTCCACGTGCTCGACCGTCGGCAACCGGACGCCGGCGACGTTCTGCGTGCCGAGCCTGACCTCGCCCAGCCGTACCAGGCCGTCGAGGGGCACGCGGCGGTCGGCCATCATCGGCACCGCATCGCCCGCCGCCCCGACGAGACGGGCCAGCTCCTGCCGCAGCCGGGTGATCGCACTGCGCGCCCGCTGCCGCTCGCCCATCAGTTGCTGGCGCTTGAGATCGAGGGCCGGCAGGTAGCGCTGGTAGAGCCCGAGATTCTCCCGCTCGCGGGTCAGTGACGACTTGCTGAGCTGCACCTTCGCCATCAGCCGGCCTGCCGCGGATAATAGGTGTCGATCAGGTTCTGCCGGACCAGCAGTTCCTCCGGCGCGAAGCACTCGGCCATCGTCTGCCAGCCGAGGTCGAGCGCCTTCTCGATCGGCAAGGCGACGCCGAGGTCCATGAAGCGTGTCTCGAACAGGGTTCCGTAGCGCAGCAACCGCTGGTCAAGGTCGGAGAGCTCGAATGCCATCGCCTGCTTGCGCTGCGCATCGCGGGCGCCGGAATAGAGGCGGATCATCGTGTTCATCACCGCCGAGTGGTCCTCCCGCGTTTCCTTGCCGATGACGTGCTGCTTCAGGCGGGACAGCGAGCCGAACGGGTCGATCCGGCCGTTGCGCAAAAAGAACTGGCCCTCGGTGATGTAGCCGGTGTTGTCCGGCACCGGGTGGGTGACGTCACCACCCGGCATCGTCGTGACCGTGAACAGGGTCACCGATCCGGCGCCGGGAAAGACGGCGGCCTTCTCGTAGCGCCGTGCGAGTTGCGAGTAGAGATCGCCGAGATAGCCGCGGGTCGACGGCACCCGGTCGAGCGAGATGCCGACCTCCTTCAGCGCGTCCGCGTAGGCGGTCATGTCGGTGAGCAGGACGAGAACGCGCTTCTTTTCCTCGACGGCGAAGCGCTCGGCGACGGCCAGCGCCAGGTCGGGCACCAGCAGGCGTTCGAACGCCGGGTCGGAGGCCTCGTTGACGAACATCACCGTGCGCATGAAGACGCCCGCGTCCTCGAACGCCGAGCGGAACGTCCAGTAGTCATCGAAGGTCAGGCCGAGACCGCCGAACACGACGATGTCGGCATCGGCCTGGATGCCGATGCGGGCGAGCAGGGCGTTGTGGGGCTCGCCGGCGGAGCTGAGGATGGGGATCTTCTGGCTCTCCACCAGCGAGTTGAAGACGTCGATCATCGGCACGTCGGTGCGGATCATCCGCGAGGCGAGCGCGCGCCGCGCCGGATTGGCCGACGGTCCGTCCACCTCCACCTTCGGTTCGTGATCGAGCGACGGCCCGTGATCGAGAACGCGGCCATCGCCGGCGAACACCCGCCCGAGCACGTTCGGCGAGAACACCGCCTGCGGCGGGTGACCGAGGAAATGCACGCGGCTGCGCGTCGACAGCCCTTCCACACCCGAAAAGACCTGCAGCGATGCTTCGCCGTCGCCGATCCGCACCACCTGCGCAAGGCGCGGCGGGCCATCCTCCTCGCGGACCATGGCGAGGTCGCCGAAGCGCGGGCCTGCGGGATCGTCGGCGGTGTCCGGCGGCAGGGCGACGCGGATCACTCCGCCGATGATCGAAAGCACGCGATCGTAGGTGATGGCGATGCCCGTCAAGCCGATTGCTCCTCCGGCGCGCCCGTAAGGGCGCCGGTCAATACGCACCGCATACTTTGGCCATGCGGCCTGCCCGGCGCAAGGTCATCTCCCGCTCGACGGCTCGCGCTTGGCGGAAACGCCGGCGGTGAGGACCGTCGCGGCGGTCCGCCCCTTCCCGCCCGGGGATCACGGAGACGCCAGTGTCAGGGCCAGCCGGCATTGAACTGACGCCGATCCCGCGATGTTTCGGACGCAGACGACGGTGCGCTGGTCGCGGGCAGGGGCCGACCCTCCGGAGGGTTGGCGAACGCCCAGCCCGTGCCTTTCCGATCTACCGGAGGGCGTCGGATGCCGCCGCCGGGCCGGCGACATTGCCTTTGCTCAAGCCCGTCTTCCTAGCGTACCCGCCGAGGGCGACGACAGCACCGGCGAACAGCCACGCTGCCGCCGGCAGCGGTACCGGTTGCGCTGCAACCTGGAAATCCAGGTTAAATGTCCCCGAGGGGGCGAGCCCCGCCGATCCAAGGTCGACCAATCGGAACTCGGCGGAGTAAGGGCCGGTGGGCGCGTCCGCCTCGGTCCAGAACAGCAACAGCATCGACAGGCTGTTGCCATCGCCAAGGGTGTAGGTGTCGCCGTGCGCGAAGAGGTCGAGGCCTACCTCGTTGCCCACCCTCAACCCCGGTGTGATGGACACCAGTTGCAAGGCGACGACGGCATTGTTGAGTGGGGACGACCAGCGGTTGCTGCTGCTGTTGAACAAGCTCGGGTCGTAGAGTTCAGCGGGTGCCCCCGGGATACGGTGAATCGATTCGATACGGGTGTTGGTGTACTCCTCCTCAGTCGCTTGGTTGACCAGCTTGCCTGCATAGAGCCCGGCGCCCGGCGCCAGCGTCACCGACGGCACGCCGCTGTAGCCCTCGGGAATGCGGTTGTTGCCGTTCGTGGGCCGAACGGAGATCGGATCCGGCGGCACTCCCACATATGAGTATGCGCCAATACCGTGGAAATGGTCACCATGGTTGAACAACAGCGTCAGCCGTCCGGAGTTGGGATTGGGCAGGCCAGCGTAGGTACCTTGGGTGAATGTCTCCAGTGTATCCTTGCCAACGAACAATTCTGTGGCCAAGCTGGCGGCGCGCAAACTGCCCATCGGCAACACGGAAACGATTAGCACGGCTGCCGCGATGACGCTTGATTGCAGGATTTTCAGGTGTCTCATCGCCGATGCCTTCCCCTTTCCTGAGATCTCGTTGTTTTCCCGCGGCGCGCGCCCGGCATAGTGAGCGCGCGGGCGACGATGCCACCGGCCATCAGACCGGCCTCGCCCACTAACTAATATAGTATACTATACTATAATCAAGGCACCGATTCTGTCGGCCGCGGCGGTTCGCTGGACTGCAACGCTGCGGCGGAAACCGTCAGGCGGCGGCCGTCCCGGCGCCGCCGTCGTTCCCGCCGTCCGAGCCGAACCCGTTCATCCGCCGCTTTGCATCGCGAGCCAGCGAGCGGCGGCGCGCGCCTTGCTGGCTTTCGGCGGCTCTCCCGGCTTAAGGTTCCACGGAGGGAAGTGGCCGCCGATGTCCCGCGTACGATGATTGCCCAGCTGCTGACGATTACCGCTCCGGTCCTCATCTGCGCCGCCATCGGCTATGGCTGGGTGCGGTGGCGGCAGGATTACCACATCGACTTCACCAGCAACCTGATCACCTGGGTCGGTGCGCCCTGCCTTGTTTTCCATGTCCTCGCCAACCTCGACATCAACGCCACTGTCCTGGCGGCGCAGGCCAGCGCGGCGCTGGCGGTGATCGTCGCCAATGCGGCGATCGGCGCTGCGATCCTCGCCCTGCTCAAGTGGTCGCAGCGGGCCTACCTGCCGGCGCTGATGTTTGCGAACATCGGCAACATGGGCCTGCCCCTGAGCTATCTCGCGTTCGGTGACCAGGGCCTCGCCCTTGCCATCGCCGTATTTGCACTGAACGCCAGCTTGATGTTCACGGTCGGCGTCGCCATCGCCGCTGGCACCTGGTCGCTGCGGGCGATCGTGCGCTTGCCGTTCCTCTACGCCGTTGCCCTCGGCTTGGCGTTTCAGTTGAGCGGGTTTCGTCCGCCCGAGTTCATCAATGCCACAACGAAACTGCTGGGTGACTTCACCATTCCGCTGATGCTGATCACCCTCGGCGTATCCCTCGCCCGCCTCGGCGTCCGCGATATGCCGCGCGCTGTCGTCATCTCCGCGCTGCGGCTCGGGCTCGGCTTCGCGACCTCCAATGCGGTGGCGGTCGCGCTGGGCCTCGATGCGATGGCTCGCGGCGTGCTCGTGCTGCAAAGCACGATGCCGGTCGCCGTCTTCAACTATCTGTTCGCCCAGCGCTATGGCACATCCCCCGACGAGGTGGCCGGGGTGGTCGTGATGTCCACCATTCTCTCGTTTCTGTCGCTGCCGCTGCTGCTCTGGTTTGTCCTGTGAGCGGCGAACTGCCGCCGCCGCCACCGCCGTCCACCCCTTACGGCAGCGACAGAACTGCGCGGACGGGCGCCGCGCTGGCCATCGGCGCCTACGGCCTGTGGGGGCTGTTTCCGATTTATTTCAAGTGGGTTGCGGCGGTGCCGGCGATCGAGGTGCTGGCGCATCGCATCGTCTGGACGCTCGCGGTGATGGCGGCGGTGGTCAGCCTGCGCGCCGGTGGCTGGCGGCGGGTCGGCGCTGCCCTCCGCCAGCGCCGGCTGGCGGCGACGCTCGGGCTGTCATCGCTGCTGCTCGCCCTCAACTGGGGCGTTTTCGTAGGGGCGGTGGCGGCGGGGCGAGTGCTTGAGTGCAGCCTCGGCTATTTCATCAACCCGCTGGTCAGCGTCTTGCTCGGGGTGGCGGTGCTTGGCGAGCGGCTGCGGCGCCCCCAGTGGCTGGCGGTTGCCCTCGCCGCGTCGGGCGTTGCCTTTCTCGTTGCCGCCACCGGGGTCGCGCCTTGGGTGGGACTCACGCTTGCCTTCAGCTTTGCCAGCTATGGCCTCCTGCGCAAGGTGGCGGCCGTCGATCCCTTCACCGGCCTGTTCGTCGAGGCGGCTGTCCTGGCTCCGCTGGCCCTCGCCTATCTGGTCTGGCTCACGGCTGCCGGCGTCGCTGTTTTTGCCGAGGGTGACCTGGCGATGGATGGCCTGCTCATCGCCGCCGGTCCGATCACCGCGCTACCGTTGATTCTGTTCGCCGCCGGGGCGCGACGCATTCGGCTGGCCACTCTCGGGCTGCTTCAATACATCGCCCCCACCGGCCACTTCCTGCTCGCCGTGCTCGCCTACGGCGAGACCTTCACGGTTCCGCACCTGATCGCCTTTGCCGGCATCTGGGCCGCGCTGGTCATCTACTCGGTGGACGGATTGCGTCAGACCCGCAAGATCGCTGACCGTTAGACTGGTCATCAGCGTGCCATGGGCGGACGCAATTTCATCTGTGCCGCGGGTGGCGTTGGTGCGGGGTGGCAAGCGGGCGGGGAGGGTGACGACGTTGCCGGCGGTAGCGTTGCCGGCGGTTGGTTGCGGTCGCGGGCGGCTGGGGCTGGCGGT
>JALOTH010000175.1 GCA_025458035.1 Rhodospirillales bacterium | reverse complement strand
GGCGGACTGATACCAGGCCGGCTCGTCGATCGCTTCGAGGATGATCCTGGCGGCGGCCCTGATTTCGGGTTCGACGACGCGCGGCCGTCTGGCCAGGATGGCGTTCAGCGCTTCCCGCACGTCGTCGCTGCGGATGCCCATGGCGGCGAGTTCGCCGGCGGTGATCGTGAAATCGCTCTGCAGCGCCGCCATCTCCGGCAACTGGTCGGCTTCGTCGAAGAGCAGGTAGTCGCGGTCGATGGCGCCGTTGTATTCGCCGCCGAGGCGGTGGTCGATGATGACGCTGGCCGCGGTGCACAGCATGACCTGCGCGTCCATTGCGGCCCGCTTGCCGGCCTCGTAGTCGGCGCGACGTTCGAACATGCGCGCCGGACGGAAGGCGGCGACGGTGGCGTCGCCGCGGGTTATCCGAAGGTCTCCCGATAGGCGCGCGTCTTGCCGATGCCGGTCCCGCCTTCGAGAAGCAGCGGGGCGTCGGCGACGGCCAGGTGCCTGGCGACAATGGCTGCGTAGGTTTGCTGTTCAACAGAACGGAACATGGTGGGTCAATGCGCTACGACGGGGTGGCTTAGGGTACACCGAACGGCAAGGGGTACAGCTTCAAATTCCAATAACCACCCATTTGCAGGGTGGCTTGAGTGGCCTTCTTTGGCTGCGTCGCCGGCTTCGGGTTCTAGTAACCACCCATTCACAGGGTGGCTTGAGTCTGCGGCAACAGGTGTCTGACATTCGAGGAGTTCCAGTAACCACCCATTCGCAGGGTGGCTTGAGTCAGCGACATCATCGCCCAGCATCGCCTGTTGTTCTAGTAACCACCCATTTGCAGGGTGGCTTGAATCTCCCGCGTGTGAGGCGGGCGCTTTACCCCGTTCTAGTAACCACCCATTTGCAGGGTGGCTTGAGTTCTCGGCAACGAGCGCTGCCGCGCCTTCCTGTTCTAGTAACCACCCATTTGCAGGGTGGCTTGAGCAGAGGATCGCGAACACCGGATCAGGCGGCCGTTCCAGCAAGATCGTCTCCAGAAAAATCCGTCACAGTCGCTGCCTGCCAGCCGCCGATGGCGATCTTGCGGGTGAGGGCGCCGTCGATCAGCACGTCGAAACGCCCTGCGATCTCGCCGCAGCCACGGGCGATCTGGGCGCCGAGGACTGGGCGCAGCGACAACTCGTTCAGCGCCAGTTCGAGCATCGGCAGGTCGCGTTCGCGCGCATGCTCGACGACGAGGCGTCCCTTGAGTTCGATGCCGGCGGGCAGGGCATGGTAGGTAGTCAGGGTGCGCGAGGAGTTGGTCATGTCGCCCATTTCCGACTCGTAGCGCGCGACGATGGCCTGCGCCTCGGCGTGGGCTCGTCCAAGCTCTGCCGTGTCGTCGCCGGCCTTCTTTGCCCGGCGCAGCTTTCCTTCGAGACCTTTCGCGACGTTCAGGGCGGCGGCGCGCCGGCTGTTGGCTTCGGAACGGCCGAGGTAGCGGTTACGGTCGGCTTCGGAAAGGGCGTCGAGCACGCCGTCGGTGTCCTCCAGATCCTTGCGCACGCCGGTGATGGCTTCGGGCAGGACGTTGTGGGTCGGCAGGAAGTGCGACACGAGCAGCCGCGACTTGATGCCGAGGCCGGCGCCGAAGAGATCGAGGACCGGATTTTCCTCGCGGGTCTGGCGCAGCTTGAGCAGGTCGATGTCCTCCTTCGATTCGGAAGCCGCGTCCTGCCCGATCAGGTCGGCGTAGGCGCGTTGCAGGGTGTAGTGCTTGCCTGCGGCGGCGGCCAGGGCCATCTGGTGAATCACGATGGCCCGGCGCAGGAAGCCGCGCAGCGTCGTCGCCGGGAGGTAGCCGGTCTGCTGCTTGTGGCCGTCGTCGTCGAGGCCGCGGGTGACGATGGGGAAGTTGTTGAAGCGGTTGGCCGGCAAGCCCTCGGCGACCGGCATGGTGATCGAGAGCGGGCCGACGGTGGTGATGCTGCCGTTGATGACGATGGTTTTCACGTGGCGTGCCTTTCAGATGATGAGCAGGCCAAAGCCGAAGGCCCTGGCCTTGTTGCCGATGCCGTTGGCGACGGCGGCGTTGAACTTCTCGGCATCGGTGACCTTGAGCACACCGGTGAAGTCGGTTTGATCGACCGTGAAGCGCCGGGCACCGGCTTCGACCGGGAGCATCCGCGCGGTGCAATGGACGGTGACGATCGCGAAGCCGTGGCGCTCGCCCTGCCGGTCGAGCCATTGGTGCCGGCTGCGCCAGTCGGATGTGTGAAAGTAGCGGTGCTTGCCCTTGATCTTGCTGCCGACGCAGGCGCGCAATTCGAAGCCGACGATGTCGCCGCCGGCGACCGTGCGCACTGGTTGCGCGGCGACATCGAGTGGCTTTTCGGTACGCAGGCGCAGGTGATCGCCACAGTCGGCGAACAGCACTTTTTCGCCACCGGTCATGCCAGCGGCGATCCGGTGCAGGGCGTAGCCGCGAACCGATGGCGGCTTCGGCAAAACGAAATCCATCACTTTTCCCCTTTCTTTAGCTTCCAGAGAACCTTGTGGGTCTTGCAGCCGTCCTTTTCGGGCGGCTGGGTGAAATCGAACGTTTCGACGCCGCTGGGCGAGCAGATGCGGACCGAGCGCGGATCGAAGGTGCGGAAGAGGTTGGCGACCGGCACCGGGCGCTTGGCGAATTCGAGAAAGATTCGCGGCGTGCCGTCCCATGCCTCCAGTTCCGCCAGAAAGGCTTCGTAGCGGGTCAGCTTGCTGTAGTCGATCCCGGCGGCCGCCAGTTCGAACTGCATGGTGGAGCGCCCCGGGCGGACGATGGCCCAGCCCGAGGCGATACGCTGGGGACGGCCGCCCTTGCGCATCATGTGCCCCGAGGACAACGCCGTCGCCGCATCGGCCACCGGGTTGCCGCTTTGCGCGACGAGGAAGCGGCCGAAATTCCGGTTGAAGAAATCGAGCATGCTTTCTCCTATGTCGGCGCGTAGCAGGCGGTGCGGTGCAGCGGGTTCCAGTACGCCGGGCGCCAGGCGGCATCGACGACGGGGTGTGACTTGTCGCCGCTGAAGCGATCGACGGGGACCGGGCGCAGCGGCTCGCCGAACGGACCTTCGATGCCATCGAGATCATCGGGCTCGATGTCCCAGCGGGCGACGCGACCGAATCCGGAGGCGCGGCGCTTGCCGATGAATTCGATGGGCTCGACCAACTGCCGGATGCGCTCTGGGTCGCCTTCGGCGTACCAGGTGACGGTCGGCGCCGTGAGCAGGGCGTAACTGTTCATCACGTTGGTGAGGGAGGTGTCGAACTTGCGGTGCAATTGACCGTGTTTGTTCTTCAGGATCAGGTCGGGGTCGATGCCGTGATCGGGGCGCAGGGCGGCGATGAACGCGACACGCTCGCGCGTTGCTTCCATGATTGCCGCGCTGGCGTGGAACAGGCCGTCAGTCTGCCGGATCGGCACCGCGGCGTGGGCGGCATCGACATCCTGCAGGCGATCGAAGAGCAGGGCGGCGAGCAGGCCGTCGAGGGTCATGTAGCCGCCGCCGGTGACAAGCGGTGCCAGCAGGTGCGCGGTTACCTTGATCCGGTCCATCCACTTTCCCTTTCCGTGTTCCAGCGCAACGAAGGTGAGTGGATTTTACGCTTTCATGCGAGAGGCATCGCCTGCGAATTCATGCTGTTTTACGGCGTCGACCGCAACAGGCCGATATCCCGCGCCGTTTCGCCGCCGATGACGGTGTCAGCGAGGCTGGCGGGGATTTCGGCATGCTGCGCGTCGACCGGCGTGCGGCCGCCCATGATTTCCGCCTTGTCCTGCGGCAGGCGGGGATTTCTGTCCGGTTCGGCGTAGCCCGCCGGGTAGATCGGCTGCAGCGTGGCGAGGTCGTACTTGTCGCTGGCGCCGAAGGTATGCAGCAGTTCATGGGCGATGACCACGGCGTTCTGCCGCCGTTGCGGCCGGCTGGCGAAGGCGTGGATGACGCCGATCCCGCCCTTGCTCAGGCCGATGGAGTGGGGCAGGGCGCTGGCGCGTTCGGGGTCGTGGAAGAGCACGAAGAGGCGGACCTGCGGCCGCGGCCCGGCGATGCTGTCGTGGCGCGACGCCCACCAGCGCAACTTCAGGCTCCAGACGATGGCGTCGAGCGCGCCGGGACGGGCGGGCGGCAGTGGCGGCCGGGCACCGAGCGGCGGCGCGACGCGCAGGGCGACAGGCTGCAGGAGCGAACGGCCGTAGCGGTCACTCTGTTCCTGCAGCCAGCGGGCGATGTCGGCGAAATCGTCATCGCTCAGTTCGGCGACGAAGCGGGCCATCGCCGGGGAGTCGTCGGCGGCGATCGGGTAGATGGCGACATGGACGGTGTGTTCCCAGGCCGTCAGCCGGTTGTTGGCCCGCCACGTGCCGAGGGCGACGGTGGCGAGGATCAGCAGCAGGATCAGGATGCGGAATTTGCGGAACATGGGCTGCAATAAGTGGTTGTCGTGAGCTGGTCTTGCAAACGGTTCATTTTTTTCGGTTGGCTGCGAGTGGCGGGATTTTACGGAAAGTAGCTGTCAGCAAGCTAAAATATGTGGCTGAAATTCGACTGCCTATAAATCCACTTTGACTTGAGGAAAATGACAATGAAAAACACAAGCTTGATTCGCGCGCTGGTGCTCGGCATGAGCCTGGCAGTACCGCTGGCTGCAACTGTGCAGGCACAAACCGGCAGCTCCGCAGCCCAGTTCGAAGGCCGGGTTGGCACGGTTGAATCCGTTCGTACGCAGGCGGTGCCGACTTCCGGTTCCACTGCCGGTACTGTCGGGTGTGGGTCGTCAATGTGCGATTCGATGACGGTACGAACGCCAATATCGAGCAGGATTCCCAGCCGCCGGTATGGGCCGGTGAACGCGTTCGTGTCAGGAATGGCAATCTGGAACGTGTTCGTTGATTTGCCAAGGGTGATTTTTGCCGTTTCTTGCGGGTTGACCGCAACAGGCGGCAATTTTCAGGCATGAAAAAGCCCCCGGCTGGCGGGGGCTTGGCGCTTCGAGGTTAGGGCCTGAAATCAGGCGGCGACCGGGATCTTGCCGATCCTGACCTGCCACTCCTTCGGGCCGGTTTCATGCACGCTGGTGCCCGATGAGTCGACCGCAACCGTCACCGGCATGTTCT
>JALOTH010000069.1 GCA_025458035.1 Rhodospirillales bacterium | reverse complement strand
GGCGGGGGTGACGGCGAGGGTGAGGGTGCCGCCGCGCGGCAACGCTTCGCTGCCGAGCAGCAGCAGGAGCAGGGCGAGACGGAAGACGTCGACCGGGGTGTCGCCGTCGGTCCCCGGTATGGCGCCCTCGCAATGAATGGCGACGCGGCCGCCAGCGAACAAGCCATCGGCGAGGGCTCGAACGCCGGGCCAGGAGAGCGTGTCCGCAGTGCCGCCGAAGCCGAAGGCGACCCGGTAGTAGTTGAGGCGCGCAGCCAACTGACGGGCGCCGAGGGTGACGAGTTCGAGGGCGTCCGCATCTCCGCCCGCTGCCTCACCCAGCATCTCGCTGCCGGCGCCGACGGCTCCGGCGGGACCGGCGAGGTCGTGGCACAACCGCGAGCACAGCATCTGCACGATGGACAGTTCAAGGCCGGGGGATGGCGCGCCGATGGCGCGGCCGGTGCCGGCGCCGGTGCGGGTGACGGGCGGGTTGGAGGCCGCTGCGGAGGTGCTGAATACCATTTTAAGATGTACCCATGCGAAAGTATGTTTCGATTGGTATACATCCCGCTAAGGCTACTTAAAAGTGAAAAACGCACCTGCAAACAACCTAAAGATGCAAACTGAGGGGTGCGTGTTGCGAAACGCTCTCGGCCACGCGCTTTTCGACGCCAAGCAAATGGCCGGCGACGGGGGTTCGAGCGATCGAAGCGGAGTGTGAGGACGCGCTGGATCAGGCGGGCTGAGCGGCGGCGGCGGTCATGCGCCGCCGGCGACGCGCTGCCAGCAGACGCGGGCCAGAAACCTTGGCGCGGCGACGACGGTGCGACGCCACAGGCGTTTCGGTTCACGCAGCAGCCGCGGCAGCCATTCGAGGCCGTGACGGCACCACCATTCCGATGAGCGAACCTTGTTGCCGGAGTAGAAATCAAAAACCGCGCCAATGGCGCCGATCAGCTTGACGTTCAGCCGATCGCGATGGTGGCGGATCCATTTCTCCTGTTTCGGCGCGGTCATGCCGACCCACAGGATATCTGGCCGCGCAGCATTGACGGCGGCGATCATCGCCTCGTTATCGGCGGCATCGAATACGGCCTTGAATGGTGGCGAATAGGTGCCGGCGATGCGGACATTCGGGTAGTCGCGGGCCATCCGTTCGCGAAGCTTCGCCAACGTCGCTTCCGAGGAGCCGAGGAAAAAGCAGCTGACCCCGCCGGTCTCGTTGGCCCGCGCGGTCACGGCGATGAACATGTCCATGCCGGTGACCCGCTCCTTGAAGCGCTCACCCAGAATGCGGCCGGCAATGAGCATGCCGACACCATCGGGGATCAGCAGGTCGGCCTCGCGCAGGGCGGTTGCAAAAGCCGCATCGTCCATGGCGAGATGCAGGGAATAGGTGTTGGCGCAGGCGATATAGCGGGGGGAACTGCCGTCGTCGAGCCAGCGCCAAGCCGCAGCGAGACCCTCGCGACAGGTCACCGCGTGCACGGGAAAGCCAAGGATCGACGTCGTTCGCATGGGCAACACCTCACGGTACCCCGGGTACACCAACACCGTCTTGCTACTCAATGATGTTGCGGTTAAGGCATCAGAACGCCGTTAAGGCGGCGCGCTGGCGCCCCTGACCGGGGTGGTTGCTTGCTAACAGTGATGCGACAAACTAGCAAACGGTTCCAATCATGCCCAGCGCCGTTCCGATCCATCCGGGTCTGCCGATGCGAACGCTTTCGTGCAGCCGCGGCGGTCCGCGTCCCGCCCCGTCGCTGCCGCCGAACACGGCGATCGCGATCGGCTGGCTGAGCGCGTCCGGTGGCACCGGCAGCCCCCTCGGCTCACCCGTTCGGCCCGGCGATGATAAGGTCATTCCATGAAAACCGCATTAATTCTCGGTGTCACCGGACAGGACGGCGCCTACCTTGCCCAGTTGCTGCTGGACAAGGGTTACATCGTGCATGGCATCAAGCGGCGGTCGTCATCGTTCAACACTGGCCGCATCGACCACCTGTACGTCGATCCGCACGTCGCCGACGCCCGGTTCTTCCTGCATTACGGCGACCTGACCGATGCGACCAATCTGATCCGCATCGTCCAGGACACCCAGCCGGATGAGATCTACAATCTTGCCGCACAAAGCCATGTCCAGGTGAGCTTCGAGACCGCCGAGTACACCGCCAATGCCGACGGCCTCGGGACACTGCGGCTGCTGGAAGCCATCCGCATCCTGCGGATGAGCGAACGGGTGCGCTTTTATCAGGCCTCGACGTCGGAGCTGTACGGCTCGACGCCGCCGCCGCAGAGCGAGCGGACGCCCTTTCACCCGCGCAGCCCCTATGCCGCCGCCAAGATCTATGCGTACTGGATCACCGTAAACTATCGTGAAGCGTACGGCATGCACGCCTCCAACGGCATTCTGTTCAATCACGAAAGCCCGATTCGCGGTGAAACGTTCGTCACCCGCAAGATCAGCCGGGCGGTGGCGGCGATCGAACTGGGTTTGCAGGAAAGGCTTTATCTTGGCAACCTCGATGCCAAGCGCGATTGGGGGCACGCCCGCGATTACGTCGAAGGCATGTGGATGATGCTGCAGCAGGACACGCCCGGCGATTACGTTCTTGCCACCGGCGAAAGCCACACGGTCCGCGAGTTCGTCGAACGTGCCTTTTCCTGTGTCGGCCGCGACATCGCCTGGAGCGGCGACGGCATCGCGGAAAAGGGCCGCGATCGTCGCAGCGGCGCCGTGCTGGTGGAGATCGACCCGCGATACTTCCGACCGACCGAAGTCGACTATCTGTTGGGCGATCCGGCGAAGGCACAACAGCATCTCGGCTGGCGCCACCGCATCGGTTTTGCCGACCTCGTTGAGGAGATGGTCAAAGCCGACCTCGAAACCGTCGCCCACGAGCGGACCCGCCATGAACGATAGCCACCGCGCCGTCTACCCGCTGCGGGGCAAGCGGGTGTGGGTCGCCGGCCATCGCGGCATGGTGGGGGGGGCGCTCGTCCGCCGGTTGGCGAGCGAAGGCTGCGAGGTACAGACGGCGGGACGAGATGGGGTCGATCTGCGCCGCCAGGCCGAGGTTGACGGGTGGATGGCGGACAACCGGCCACAGGCGGTTTTCATCGCCGCGGCGACGGTCGGCGGCATCTACGCCAACGACAGCCGGCCAGCGGAGTTTCTCTACGATAACCTGGTGATCGCCGCCAACATCATCGAGGCATCCCGGCGCACGGGCGTCGAAAAGCTGCTGTTTTTGGGCTCGTCCTGCATCTACCCGCGCCTCGCGCCGCAGCCGATGCCGGAGGAGGCCCTGCTCACCGGCCCCCTCGAGCCCACCAACGAGTGGTATGCGGTGGCCAAGATCGCCGGCCTCAAGCTCTGCCAAGCCTACCGCAAACAGTATGGAGCGGACTTCATTTCGGCGCAGCCGACCAATCTGTACGGGCCGGGCGATACGTTCGACCTGGAGGGCAGCCATGTGGTGCCGGCGCTGCTGATGAAAGCGCACGCCGCCAAGGTTTCCGGCGAACACACGCTGACGGTATGGGGCACCGGCACACCGAGGCGGGAATTTCTCTACGTCGATGATCTCGCCGATGCGCTCGTCTTCCTCATGGGGAACTACTCGGGGCCGATCCCCCTCAACATCGGCACCGGCGACGAGGTGACGATACGGGAACTGGCGCAGACGGTTGCCGAGGTCGTCGGCTTTTCCGGAACCTTGCGGTTCGACACCGACAAGCCGGACGGAACGCCGCGAAAGCTCGTTGACTGCCGCCGGTTGCACGCCCTCGGCTGGCATCACCGCACGCCGCTCAAGGAGGGACTGGCGCGTGCCTACGCCTGGTACCTTGACCAAGCGGCGGCGACAGCCGGTGCCGGCGCGGGTTGACGGAGCGCCGTCGCCAGCCGCGGCGAGGATCTACCGGCGCGCAGCGGCGAACGGCCACGCCCAGTCGGCAGGAGCCAGTTCAAAGCCGCCGAAGCTGAACGCCGGCGCAACGGTGCAGCCCACCAGGGTCCAGGCGCCCCGGCTTTCCGCCGCCTGCCACGTTAGCGGCGAGACGGCGACATGGGGAACCTCGCCGTGCGCGAAGTTGATGCCGAGCATGAGCCGATGGATGGTGAGGCCGTCTTCCGATAGCGCCAGGGCCAGCGGTGCGCCGGCGTAATAATGCCAAACCTCGATGGCATCGATACGATGCCAGGCCGATCGCTCATTGGCGAGGAGAAGAAAGTAGATCTGGGTCAATGCGCCGCGCTCGCCGGGGGCGCCGGTATGGCGGTAGGTTTCCCGGTACCACCCTCCTTCGGGGTGGGGAATCAGCTCAAGGGCGCGGATGATCGCCTGTCCGTCGGCCGTCCTGTCCATGGCGTTCGCTCAGTTTTCGCGCAGGTCGACGGCGAGAAACTGCGCCATCTGCCTCAGCCGGTTGTGCATCATTTCGACAATGTCGTAGGCTGTCGTCGACGGATCGGCATCGATGGCGCCGATCACGCCCCGCAGCCTGATCAGGATTTCAACGACCTGAGCGTTGGTGACGACGCCCGATTCGCGCAACGTCAGCAAGGTGACTTCCAACCCGGCAACGGCAAGGGCGGCTTCAGCGAAGGCATGGGCGAACGGTTTGCGTCCCGAGTTGTCCATCAGTGGCTCCCCAGAGTCTGGCACAGTCAGGCTAGCGCGCACGGGCGGCCCGCACCAGTGCGTCGTCGGCGGCGCTGAGCCGGTGCGTCGGCTACCCGCTGCCGCAACGCCCGACGGGCCGTGACTTGAGAGTTCTCGGCGTTGATTGGTTTGGGTAATGTTTTCGGACCCAGGCCGTTGCATGCCCCCCGTTGCAGCGAGGTTCCGGCTATCGCAAAGATCACGGACCGTCGTCACCTCGTCACAGCGGTCGCTGCGGCCTTTCCCGTGCTGATCGTCGGGCTCGGCCTTGCCTCGCCTTCGCGCGCGCAAGTCCCGCCGGCGGCGTTGCCGGACGTGCGGCTGGAAGGGTTGCCGCCGATCACGCCACCGCCCGCACCGCCGGCGCTGTCGGTGCCACAGGGGGCGCCGGCCACCGCGCCGCCCGGCGCCAAGCTCATTCGGTTTCGCCTTGCGAATTTTACCATCGACGGCGTGAGCGCCTACCCGCCGGAGCGGTTCCGCCCGCTCTACGAAAGCCTGCTGGGGCAGGAGGTGTCGCTGGCCGATCTCTATCAAATCGCCGCCGATATTCAGAAGACGTACCGGGATGACGGCTATTTCCTCACCCGCGTGATCGTGCCCGAACAGACGATCACCGACGGGCAGTTTCGTATCCAGGTGATCGAAGGCTTCATCAATCGCCTGCAATTCGAGGGCGATGTCGGTGCCGTCGAGACCTTGGTGCGCGCCTACATGGAGAATGTTACGGGCCGGCGGCCCATTCGGCTGTCGACGCTGGAGCACTATCTGTTGCTGGCCAACGACATCCCCGGTGTCAGCGCCCAGGGCATCTTGCGCCCGTCGCGGGACGAGGTGGGGGCGGCCGAGCTGGTCGTTCGCGTTGGCCGGAAGCCGTTCGATGCACTGGTCGTCCTCGACAATTACGGCACCGAATTCAGCGGCCTGTGGCAGGGCGCGGTCGGCGCTTCGACGAATGCGTTCACCCGGTTTGGCGAGCAGGTCAGTCTGGTCGGGCTGATCAGCCGGCCGTTCGGGGACCCGTTCAGCATTGACGGCAGTACCGACAACCAGTGGGTGACGCAGGCGGCGACCTCGTGGCGGATCGGCTCCCACGGGCTGTTCGTCGAAGCGCTGGCATCCTACGGCGTGTCGCGCCCGGGATTTGTCATTAGCCAATTCGATTTCGAAACACGAACGCTGCTGGTGGATGTTGCCGTCGGCTTTCCGTTTCACCGCTCCCGCGACATCAGTGTCGTTGGCAAGATCGGGTTCGATTGGGAGAACCTGGATACCGACATCTTCAACAGCGAACGCTTCACCCGCGACCGATCGCGGGTGCTCTACGCGGATGCGGAAGTCAGCTTTCGCGACGGCTGGCGGGGCAGCAACGCGGTGCAGGCGCAACTGCGCCAGGGGGTGCCGCTGTTCAACGCGACGAAGGAGAGCGACGACTTCAAGTCGCGGCCCGACGCCACCAACCAACACACCGCGGTCACCGGCACCGTCTCGCGGCTCCAGCCGCTGATCAGCCAGATCGAAATGCCGGGAGGACCCGCCTCCCTCGCCGCCTACGGCACCGCCGGCGGTCAGTACGCAATCATCAACGACGTTTTGGTCTCCGAGTTGTTTGACGTCGGGATGACCCAGTATGGCCGCGGTTACGATCTCGGTGAGATCAGCGGCGATCACGGCATCGGCTATACGGCCGAGCTGCAATTGACACACCGCCTCGACAATTCCTATGTCCCTACCTATCAGCTCTTCGTCTTTTATGATGCCGGCTACGTGTGGAACCGCAGCGGCGGCGGCCACGAGGATCTGTCCTCGGCCGGTGGCGGCATCCGGATATCGGCATTGCGAACGCTGTCGATTGATGTCACCGTAGCCAAGCCGATCAGTAAAAACAGCGAACGGTCCAATTTTTCAAAGGATCCGCAGGTGCTGTTTCGGGCGGTGGCGCAGTTCTGATGGGCGAACCTGAGAGGTGACGGCTGAATTGGCTGGACAACGAGGATGGCGGACGGCGCTTTGATAGGGAACGGGGTCGGCTTCGCACACGGCGCGACGCGCCCTGCGAGGATGGCATGGCTGCTGTCGACGACGATGCTTGGCGCCCTCATCACCGGCTTTGGCGGCGGCCCGGCGCTGGCGAAGCCGCGGGGTGGGTCGGTCGCCGCCGGACAGGCGACCATCGTTGATAGCGGCAAGACCACGACCATCCAGCAGGGCAGCGCCAAGGCCATCATCAACTGGCAGGATTTCAGTATCGGCAAGGGGGAAGCCGTTCGCTTCCAGCAGCCTTCGCGCAACGCGATCGCCCTGAACCGGGTGACCGGCGATGCGCCGTCGAACCTCCTCGGCACGCTCACCGCCAACGGCAATGTCTGGCTGGTGAACCCCAACGGCGTGTTCATCGGCCCGTCCGCCACCATCTCGGCGGGCGGATTTCTGGCGACGACTTCCGATATCCTCGATACCGACTTCATGAAGGCAAACTACGCGTTTACCCAGCCGTCGCCGGTGGCCGGCGCGACGGTGGCCAACGAAGGGTTGATTTCCGTCGCCGACACCGGCCTTGCCGCGTTGGTTGCGCCGCATGTGCGGAACGACGGCATGATCATCGGGCGGCTCGGTACCGTCGTTCTGGCCGGGACGCCCACGTTCACCCTCGATTTGCAGGGTGATGGCCTTCTCCACTTCGCCGTCGGCGAGGGCGCCGTCGAGCGCATGGCGGGCGATGCCGGACGGGTCGAGATGGGCGGCCGCATCGACAACGACGGCGGCGATGTGCTGATCGCCGCCGCGGCGGCAGCCGGCATCGTCGATGACGTGATCAACGTCGGCGGCGTGATCGAGGCGCGTACGGTGGCCGAGCGGAACGGAGCCATCGTCCTTGCGGGTGGCGACGGCGGGACCGTCCGCATCGGCGGCCGGCTCGATGCCACGGCAACCGATCCGGCGGCGCGTGGCGGCCGCATCGATGCCCTCGGCGATCGCGTCATCATCGAGGATGCTGCCGTCATCGACGCGTCGGGAAGCGCCGGCGGCGGGACCCTGCGTATCGGCGGCGACCAACGCGGCTCTGGCAACGTGCGAACGGCCTCGCTGACCGGCGTTGCCGAAAACGCGGTTCTGAAAGCCGATGCGACGGCTGTCGGCGACGGCGGTCGCATTGTCGTCTGGGCGCGGGACTACGCCGATGTCCGCGGCGAGCTATCGGCGCGCGGTGGACCGCTGGGGGGCGATGGCGGCTTCATCGAGACCTCATCGGCGGGCGGACTGTGGCTGACCCCCAGGGTGGATACGCGCGCGCCGCGGGGCACCGCTGGCTCCTGGCTCATTGACCCGACGGATGTGCAGATCACCGCATCCAGCGGCAACCCCGGCAGCGAACGCGTGCCGCCGGTGTTTGCGGCCGACCCCGACCCGGCGGGTGGTGGCCCCGTCTTCGTGCTGACATCGGTATTGGCCGCCGCGACGTCGCCGGTCATCATCGAGGCGACGCGGAATGTCGACGTGGTCAGCCCGGTGGCCATGGGCACCGATCTCAGCTTGCAGGCGGGCAACACGCTGACCCTCGCGCAACCGGTGGTCACGACCGGAAACGTCAGCCTGTCCGCCGCGACGATCCGCGAGGTTGGCGCCGGCGCGATCAGCGCCGCACACCTCGACCTGCGGGCGACGGCACCCAATAGCGTTGCCGAGCTTCGGGCCAACAACACCGTGGGCAGCGTCACCGCGGGTCCGGCAGCCGTTGGCAACGGCGACTTCGCCAACGTTCGTTTGAACAATGTCGGCAACCTCACCGTTGGCGATGCCAACGGCGGTTCCGGCATCGCCGCGGACAGCGTTTTCGTCACCGTCAACCGCGGTACGTTGACCATCGCCGCACCGATCGAAGCGGCGACAACGGTGGAACTCGCCAGTGTCGCGCGCGACGTCGGTGACGTCGGCCCGCCGCTGCAGTCGCGGGTCGGCGGCGCGCTGAACCTCGGCGCCGATATCACCGTCAGCGGAGCCGGCGGCTCGGTGCTGCTCGGCGGCACGTTTATCGACCAGGACGCCGGAACCGGGATCTCCGCACCGGCCCTTGGCATCGTTGCCATGGCCTCGGGCGGCGGCGGCGTACCGGACATCTCGCTGTCCGGAACCAACGCGGTCGACGCGTTGACGTTCAAGCCGATCGATGTGGTGACCGCACCCATCGCAACGGTGGCGTTTCATAATCAGCAGGATTTGGCCTTCGTTAACGGCCAGATCGGATCCGTTGATTTCTCGGATCGGCCAGCGCAGGCCGATGCCATCCGTCTCGTTATCGACGGCGGGCTGACGGTCGAGAAGTCGTTGGTCGGGACGGGAGCCGGTACGTCTATTCTGATCAGCGCCCAAACGCTCGACAACAGCGAGCTTGGCATCAACGGGTTCATCGCCAATCCGGCCGGAGCCGGCGGCCGGTTCCTCATTTACACGCAAGATCCGCGCTCAGATCAGCGCAATTATGATGGCAGCTTTGGCAAACGCTATGGCTTTCCGTTCAACGCCAGCAATGCCGAGACGGGGATACCCGCGGGCAAGTCATTGCCGGCCGGCGGCAACTTCTTTCTTTACGAGGTTGTGCCGACACTGACCCTCGAGGTCGCCAACGCCAGCCGGCCGGTGGGGCAGGCCAATCCGCCGTTCACGTTCCAGAGCGGCGGGCTGATCGACGGCGACACCCTCGAGGACGCGCTCGCCGGCGGCGGCACGGGACTGCAACTGGTCACGACGGCGAATGTCCTGAGCCCCGCTGGCGGCTATCCCATCACGTTCGCGCCGCCGCCGGCGCCGTCGGCGCTGGGGTACGATCTTGACGTCAGCAACGGAACGTTGACGGTGACGGGCGGTCAACCGCCCAACCCGCCGCCGCCGCTGGACGATCTGAGGGACGCCGTCATTCCCGTCGAGAGCCAGGTGACCCAGCCGGAGGATATCCTTCAGGATCGAGCGGCAACGCAGCAGGCCGATCTGGCGCACGGACAGCCGCAGGTGCTCGGCGAAAGCACGGGCGAGCCGCGCCGCGTGTCGCCGATCCCGAAACAGCGGGCGGAAAGGCTCGGCGATCCTCTGTTCGCCAATGGCGGCAATCGCTCACTGTGGTCGCCGTAGGACCGACACCCCGTGCCGATGGCCCGTGAGCCGGCCGGTGGTGGCGGACGCGCCAAAGGTTGCCGCCGCACGTTCGCTGTCGGACTGGCCGCGGCGGCGTTGCCGGCGCTGCTGGCGGCGTGCGCGACATCGCCCACCGCCAACCGCGACGCCCTGCCGGCCGCCGTCAGCGTCGGCGACAACCTGCTCGGCGAGGCCTGCCGGCTACAGCGGGCACCGGATGAGGTCGTCAAGGGCAGCGCCGCATCCGCCTACGATATTTTCTGTGGGACATGGGAGGAGCCCAGCGGCCAGGTGTTCCGGGCGGCGGACGGCCGCGCGCCGGTGGATATTGCCAAAACCGGCTGGTGGCGGGAGCGCCTTGACGGCTTCCTGACCTGCCAGCCGCCGCAGCCGACGACGGTTGGGTTCGCCGGTGCGGCCGCCAGCCTCGATTGCGCGCTCAAGCGCGGCAGTTGGGCCTACCAGGGCTTGGTCGTGACGGTCGACGGCGAGGCTTTTCTCGCTGACGGCATCCCGGCGGCGATGCCGGCGGTGGAGCGGGCGATCGGCGTGCTCGCCGGCCGCATCGCCCCGCAGAATGCCACGCAGACGGGAGCGCAGTCGGCGGAGATCGCCAGACTCGAGGCGCGCATCGCCAAGGCGAAGTATTCGATGGGCGATCTGCAAGTCTACTTCGATCTGCTGCGCCTCGCCCAGTACCACAATTTTCAAGGCGATCATGCGCAAGCCGAGCGCCGCTATCGAGAAGCCCTGGCGACGCTGCAGACGGCGGCGACCGTGGACAACGATGGCCTCGCCTTCGTGCTCATGCATCTCGCTCTCGAACTCAGCAATCAGGAGCGCTTCAACGAGGCGAACGGGCTGTTCGTGCGGGCGGAGGCGGCGGTCGCGGGCGCGCTGGACCCGACGCTTCAATCGCGGCTGATCAGCTATCGGGCCCTGCATTTTGCCAATCAGCGGGCCTTCGACCAGGCAGCGACGTTGGCGCAGCAGGCATCGCAGCAGCGCCTTGAACTGACACGCAGCGACGGCGCGGACGCGTTCAGCCTGCCGGTGGCTGGCGGCGGCGGGCGGCTCCAGGCGAGTGGCAACGTTTTGTCCACGCTCGGTGACAGCGTTGCCTATGGCGACGTGGTGCAGAGCAAGTTCACCGAGGCAGCCATGCTGATCCGCGCGGATCAGCCGGACGAGGCCGCGAAAGTCCTGAGCGAAGGCATCATCGTCTTCGAGGCGAGCCCCGACGTGCCCCGCCGCTGGCTGCCGGAAATGCGGTGGTTGCAGGCGGAGATCGCCGAGCGCCGTGGCGATCTGGCCGCCGCCGAACGCCTGCTTCGCGATGGCATCGAGGAACAGGCGCGGCTGTCGTTCGCGGCGCGTGGCGAGATCAACGCCTGGCTGCAACTCGGACGGCTCATCGCGCAGCAAGGCCGCACCGACGAAGCGCTGGCGGCCTACCGCACGGGCTTCGAGCTGACGCGAAAGCGGGATGACGGCCTGCGCTTCGATGCCGTCGCTCCGTTCTTCTCCCTGGTGCTGAGCGAAGCCAAGCGCCAGCCGGAACGCCAGCAGGCGCTGTTCGGCGAAGCGTTCGAGGTCGTGCAACTCGTGCGCGGGTCGGTGACCGAGCAGACCATCGCCCTGACGACGGCGCGCTTGGCGAGCGCCGATGAGGATGCCAGCCGGCTCATCCGCGAGCTGCAAGATGCCCGCGCGCGGCGAGACCAGCTGATCGAGACGCTGACGCGGGCCACCGCCAACCCGGCGGTGCTGCCAACCCAGTTGCTGGAGCTGGAGGCCCGCCTCGCCGAAACCAACGGGCGCATCGGCGAACTTGAGCGTGCCGTGCAGGCGGCGGCCCCGCGCTACGGCCAGCTCGTCGATCGCAGCGTGTCGCTACGGGACGTGACCCAGGCGCTGGCCGCCGATGAGGCGATTTTCAACATCCTCGTCGGCCCCAAAAACGCCATCGCCTTCTTCATCGACCGGCAGGGCATCGTCGCCTACGAGGTGGCGCTCAGCGAGCGCGACGCCCGCCGGATGGTGGCACGCCTGCGCGAGCCCTTCGGCAAGGATTATGGCGGCCCATTCGACCGGGCGGAGGCGTTCCGCCTGTACAAGGCGCTGTTCGCCCCGATCGAAGACCGCCTCGCCGCCGCCCGCCACCTGATCACGGTCCCCAGCGGACCGCTCCTCAGCCTGCCATTCGCCCTGCTGCTGACCCGCGAGCCCGCCGCTGGCGCCGCCGGCGACTATGGGCAACTGCCGTGGTTCGCGCGCAGCCACCCGCTGACGCTGGCGCCGTCGGTGCAGTCCTTCGTCAATCTGCGGCAGTCGTCATCGCCATCGCAGGCGCGTCAGTCGATGATCGGCTTCGGCGACTTCGTCCCCGGCGGCGACGCCGAGGCGCTGATGGCGAGCCGCGGCCTGCCGCCCATCTGTCGTCCGGAGGTGGAGGCGGTCGCCGACGCGCCGCGGCTGCCGGGAACCGCCGGCGAGCTGCGGGCGGTCGCCCGCACGCTGGCCGCCGGCGACGGCTCGCTCATTCTGGGGCCGGCGTTCACCGAGCAGGCGGTGCTCGCCGCTCCCTTGGAGGAGTACCGCGTCGTCTATTTCGCCACGCACGGCATCCTGCCGTATCAGCTCGGCTGCTTCGCCGAACCCGCGCTGCTCACCTCGCGCCGTGGCGGCGGCGCCGCGGCGGTCGATGACGGCCTGCTGACCACCAGTGAAATCATCACCTTGAAGATGGATGCCGATCTCGTCGTGCTGTCGGCCTGCAACACCGGCGGTGCCGGCGAGCGCACCGGCGGCGAAAGCCTGTCCGGCCTGGCCCGCGCCTTCTTCTATGCCGGCGCCCGCTCGCTGATGGTCACCCACTGGGAAATCGCCGACGAGCCGACGGTGCGGCTGATGACCGCGACCTTCGACGGCTTGGTCCGGCGCAATCTGACCCTGGCGGAGGCGTTGCAGGCGGGCCAGCTTTTGTTGTTGCAGGCGCCGGAAACGGCGCACCCGGTCAACTGGGCGGCGTTCACGCTGGTGGGCGATGGCGGGCGGCGGCTGCAGACGCTGCGGCTGGCGGCAGCGCCTTGAATTGTCAGCGTTGCCGCCGGCGGCGGTCGGCGGCGGATGAGGCGGGGAAGGGGATGACGTTGCCTGCCGCCACGGCTGTCGCGGGCGCCGGTGCCGCGCCGCCGGCGGGGTGGGCGCGGGCTTCGACGCGAAACTCGGTTTCGTAAAGCGCCCAGGACTCGGCGCCTTCCGGCAACTGCCAGCTCAAGGTGACCGAGAGGGTGTCGACCGGGGAGTGGGCGGGATCGCCGAGGTAGCGGCGGAAGCGCGCCTCGATCGCCGCTTCCACCTCCGCCAGCGGGCGGGCACGCAGGGCGGCGAGCAGGCCCGAAAGGTCCCGATAGAGGCGGCGTTCGGCGCCTTTGACGCGCGGCATGGCAACAAACCCTTGACGTCGGTGTCGTTGCCGGACGTTACGCGCACCGTCGTTGCCGAACGCTTAATGCCGCCGCGATCCCGCGCGATGAAGCGCTGCTGCCCGCGCCCCGCGGCCGGCAATGCCAAGTTTGATAACGCGGCGATTGGAGAAATTAACACGCTTAATGGCTGTCAAACTGTCGCCAAGCACAACCCGGCGCCTTGACCGGCATATCGGGGGTGTGATTCTATTTTCGCGGTGGTGGGCGGGGATGGGGAATGGTGGAGAGACCTCTGGTCACGGCGGATGAGCAGCAGCGTAAGGCGCTGCGGGTATTGGCGCGTTCACGCGACCGCGGAGGATGGGGTCGGGGCGAAGCGCAACGCGCCAGATCGGCCGGGGGCCGGCACCCTATGCGGCGGATTTCGCTGCGCTTTGGACCCACTTTAGTGCGGTTAATCGGGTCTAAGCGAGCCGAATTCGTTTGGTTGGGTAAGCAATGCCAAAAATAACACCAAGGTATCTCAGCGGCAAATGGCGGGACGGCTATGCGCTCGACCTTCATACGCTCAGCGCCGTGCCGATTGGACACGATGAATTCGGCCACATGCAATTCGATACGACCCGGTCCGAAGTGGGAGAATTGCTTTATAGGCTCAAGTACAAAGGGGACACGTCCGTCGTGGACGTGCTTGTCGCCGTCGCCGTCTCCTTCTTGAAGGTATGGCATCCTCCCGTGGAATTGATCGTTCCCGTACCGCCGACGAGTGCCCGCACGTTTCAACCCGTCATGTCGCTTGCGCGTGGGATCAGCGCGCAGTTGCCCCTGCCCCTGTTCGAATGCGTCACGAAAAGCCGTGACACGCAGCAGCTAAAGAATATTTTCGATCTCGACGAACGCCGCCGCGCACTGCAAGGCGTGCACATGGCCGATCCCGCGGTCACGAAGGGCCGAACGATTTTGTTGTTCGATGATCTTTTCCGGTCGGGGGCGACGATGGATGCCATCACGGCCGCGCTCTATGAACAGGGTGAAGCCGCCGACGTGTACGCGCTCACGATCACTCGCACACGGAGTCTTCAATGACCAAGGTTTTCATCGGTGGTTCGCGGCGCGTTTCTCGCCTTGGTGCAACGATCCGCAAAAGGCTGGATGCCATCATACAGAAACGTCTGCCCGTCATTGTTGGCGATGCGAACGGCGCAGACAAGGCGGTGCAGCAGTATTTGTTCAGCAGGCTCTACGAAGATGTTGAAGTGTTTTGCTCAGGCTCGGTTTGCCGGAACAACGTCGGGAATTGGCAGACACGCTTCATTGATGCCGGCACGCAAAGCAGCGGATTTTTGTTTTACGCCGCCAAAGATCGGGTGATGGCCCGCGAGGCGACATACGGCTTTATGATATGGGATGGCAAGAGTACGGGAACGCTGCTTAACGTGCTGCGCCTACTCCAACAGGGCAAGAAGGTTGCGCTTTACAGTGTTCCGGAGAAGAAATTTATTGAGTTGAAAGCCATGGATCAGTGGCAGGACTTTATGTCTGTCCTGAGTGGGGAACTCCGCAGCGAAACCGAGCGCAAGGCTGCGCTTGAGGATCGGGCGTCGAGGAAACACGCACAAGCTAGCTTTTTCCCGACGGCTCCGGCTTGAAACTCGGCGGTAACCAGACCGCCGTCGGACATGAGCCCGCGCAGCCCGCGTAGCAACCATTAAGCTTCGGCTGGCCGTTCGGTCCACGGGGTTCCGCGGGCGACGACGGTGTTGGCGAAGACGAGGAGTTTGCGGGCGCAGGCGACCAGGGCCACCGTGTGCGGTTTGCCGCGTTCGGTGAGGCGGCGGTAGAGGGCGTTGAGCACCGCGTTCCAGCGGAAGGCGGCGGGCAATGCGGCGGCGTAGAGTGAGCGCAAGCGCGGTGCGCTCGCCGATCCCCGGTACGCTGAGCACCAGGGTGAAGCGCCGCGCCAGGTCGGCATGACTGTGGAGAGCGGCGGTCAAGCGGCGAAGTTCATCGGCCCGGCGCGCTTTCAGCGTCCCGATGTCCGCCATCACCATATCGCGCAGGCGCTGATCGCGGATATGTTCAAGGCGTGTCTTCAGG
>JALOTH010000174.1 GCA_025458035.1 Rhodospirillales bacterium | reverse complement strand
GCCGCTGGTCGTGACGCGGGTCTTCGCCCATGTCATTTGTTTGATGCCGCGCCCGGACACCGCGCGCAGGATCGTCTCACCGCCCATCGGCTCGTAGCGCTGGGCCAGGTCGAGGCCGGCGTAGACGGGCAGTTCGAAGCTGCCGATCTTGAGCAGTTTCACCGGCGGCCTCCCTTGCGCAGCGCCTCGCGGGCGACGTGGTCGGTCAGGCGGCCGATGACATCGTCGCCGGCAGAAACGCCGTAGCGCTGGCCATCGAGCACCAGCGTCAGGTTGCGCGCGGCGGCGCTCGAGTGCGCCGCGCCCGGCATCGCCGGCACGCGCAAACGGTCGATGGCGCTGCCGCCGATCTGTCCACCCATGGCGAATTTCGGCAGCTTCATGGCGTTAATCGCCGCCATGAACGAGGATCCGTAGTAACGCACCGCCGGCCGCTGGATCACCCACTCGTCGGGGGTGCCCCAGAATAGCCGGTTGTCGGCGCGATCGTGCGGGGCGTGGCCGGGGAGCGGGCCGCCGTAGGCAAAGGCGGGGGCATCTGGGGCCGGCGTGGCGTCGGGCGCTGCAACGGCGCCTGGTTTCTGCCCGGCCAGGATGGCGTTCAGGCGCTCGGCCTCGTTCTGCAGTGTCTTGATCGCGGCGACGGCGCGGTCGATCTTGACGTCCACCTCCATGCCGGCCAGCTTGTTCTTGAGCTCCGTCGCCTGGCCGTCGAGCTCGAGCATTTTCTGACGCTGTGACTCCGCCGTTTGCTCGAGCTGGGTGGCTTCCGCCGCCGCCATTTTCCCGCGCTCCGCTGAGATGTCGGTCAGCCGGTCGGCGATTTCTCCCATCTGGCCGGTGTCGCCCGCCTTTTCCGCCTGCGAAAACGCCTTGTTCAGGTCCTTTTCGGCGGAATCGAAGGCCTTTTTTGACCCGTCCAGCTCGCCGCGCAGTTTTTTCGTGTAGGCAATCGTCAGGTCGAACGACGCCCGGTTGCGCAAGTCCTGCGCCGCCTGGCCGGCATCGATCGCCTGCTGCGCCTGCAATGCCTGCTTGTCCTCCTCCGACATCCCGGCCAGCGCGACGGCGTCGGTTCGCGCCTTCAGACTATCCCGCAGATCGGCGGTCTTGCCCGGCGCCGCGAGCGCCTCCTCGCGCTTGGCCTTGACCGCGTCCATGGATTTCTCCCAGGCGCCACGCACCGCCTCCGCAGCCTTGGAGTAATCGGCGACACGTTGCTCTAGCGCCTTCTTCTCGTCGGTTACCAGCTCGCCGTTGAGCGCCTTCTGCTTCTCGACCAGCGCCTTCTTCAGGAACAGGCGCTCGGCATCCGCCTTCTTGCCGATTTCGGTCAACTCGTCCTGCAGTGCCTTTTCCGCGGCGACCCGGTCAGTGCTCACCTTCTTGACCGCCGGATCATTGGCGACGGCTCCCTCGACCTGCGCCTGCGTCGCGATATTCAGGTCCGCCTGCGCCGCCTTTCTCGCCGCATCGCGCGCCCTGGCTTCCTCCTCGCGCGCCTTGGCGATGGCCGCCGCAAGCTCCTCGTATTTCTTGATTTTCTCCTTCTCCGGCATGGTGTCGGCGAAGTCCTTGATCTCCTTCACCAAATCCGCCAGAGACTTGCCGGCCTTGGCCGCCGCTTCCTCGCCCTTGTTGCCCCAGATCTGCCAGGCCGTGATGCCGAGCGTCAACGCCGTCGCGATGGCGCCGACCGGGCCGCCGACCAGGCCGAGCAGCGCGCCTCCGGCACGCGCGCCGGCCCCCGCCGACGCCGCGGTCGCGGCACGTTCGGCGGCCGCCAGTCGAACCTTGGCAGCCGTCAGCGCTTCCGTGCTCAGGGTGTTGGCCGCCTGCGCCTCGGCCGCGCGGACATTCGCCGCCGCGGCAGCGAGCGCCGCCTGCGCGTTGCCCATCTCGCTTGCCCGTAGTGCGGCGTTGGCGGCGATCTTGGCGCCGACCGCCGCCAGGACGCGGGTCCCGAACGCCGCCAGCAGGGCGGCGCCGGCAACCGTCGCGACGTTCACCAAGTTTTCCATGTTCGTGGCAATGGTATTGATCCCGGCCGCGATCTTTCCCGATCCGCCGGCGGTTTTCTCGCCGAAAACCTGCTGAAAGGCATTCCGTACCCGTGTCATCGCCTCGCCGACGGTGGATTCCATCTGTCCGGCCCGCTCCTTCAGGCTATCCGCCTGTTCCAGCATGGCGTCGGCGATGATCTTGCTGGTCAGCTTGCCCTCGGCGCCCATCAATTTGAGGTCGCCGACGGTGACGCGCATCGCCGCGGCCAGCGCCCTGGCGAGCGGCGGCGCAGACTCGAGAATCGCGCGCAGCTCGTCGCCCTGCAGGTTGGCGGACGCCAGGGCTTGCGAGAACTGCAACTGCGCCGACGCCGACTCGCTGGCAGAGGCGCCGGCGATCCGCAGCGACGCGGAAACCGCGTCGACGATGGTCAGGGCGTCCTGGCTGGTCTTGCCCATGGCGCGCACCGGCTCGGCAATGCGGCTGTACAGCGTTCCGGTCGCCGCCAGTTCGCGTCCATTACGCTGCGCGACCTCGAAAACGCCCTGCTGCGCCGCCTTGAAGTCGTCGGACGACGTCGACGCCAGCTTGATCCGGTTCTCAACCGACCTGTATTCGTCGCTCAGGCGCTTGAGCTCGTCGAGCCCGGAAACCCCGAAGGCGATCCCGGCCAGTCCGCCGGCCAGGCGCTGGATCGTCGCCAACTGATTCGAGATCGATTCCAGCCCCGCGCGCGTCTTTCCGAAACCCCCGGAGGCGGCGTCGATCTGCGACAGGCCGCCGCCGGTTTTCGCCGCCTCCGACGCTACTTGCGTCAGCGCCCGAATGGCCCCAGTATTGGAGCCGTCGATCACCAGTTTCAGGTTCAAGCCGCCGGAATATGCCATGAAATATCTCTTTTTCGCCGCATTCGCCTACACGCTGCCGGCGCTGCTGCTACTGATCCTGTGCGCCGGTCCGTCATGGCCCTACCTTGCTCCGCTGACGATCGCCGCGCTCGGCGCCGTCCTCACTTCCCGGAAGCCGCTTCGCACGCGCTGACGAAAACGCCCCACGGGTAGCCCCAGGCGGCGCGGTGGCCGGCGCCGGCCAGCAGCGCTACGGTGGGGGCGAGGGCGCGCTCATGACGCTGCGCCCCAGCGTGGCCAGCCGACCGCGCATCGCGAAAAAATCGGCGTTGACCTCCTGGGCAACGGCGGCGATCGTACGGATTTCGGATGGCAGCAGCGCGTCTATTTCGCCGACCTTGAGGTCGGTCATCCGGCACAGGTCGGGGATGCTGAACTCGTCGAACAGGGCCGCGTCGATCAGGTCGCCGCCGGGAGCCGAGGCGTCCTTGAGCCACGCCCGGATTTCTCCGACCGTCAGCTCGCGTACCTGAACCGCGCGCCCCGCGACCTCTATTTCGCGAATCACCCGCATGGTCAGTTCGTCAGGCCGCCGATGCGCAGCGTGTAATACTGGCTGACGCCGGTGCCGGTCTTGGTCTCGTCCTTGAGCAGCTTGCCCTCGACGTCGAAGCTGACGTAGTCGTCGCCGATGAACTCGATGTTCTTCGCCGGGCCGAACTGCACGCGGAACCAGTCCGCGAGAATCGGCAGATTGGTGCGCTCGTTGATGCCGTCGAAAATCACGTGATAGTCGTCGGCCACGCTGAGCATGCCCTGGATCTTGCCGGCGGCAATCGAGGTATAGCTGATCAGCACGTCGTCACCGGCGAGGATCGTGCCGCCGGTCGCCGGGAGGATGATGCCGGCGCGCACGACGGTGTAGTCGGTGCCCGCCGCCTTGGTTGCGGCGCCGACCTTGACCACAGGCGCGACACTGGTGTCCATTGCCTTGGCTGTCGCGATCAGGCCGCCGAGCACGACGTCGTTGTGCGCCTCGTCGGTCACGGTGGTGACCGTCTCGGCGGTCGACGTGCCGCCCGTCACCAGCTCGAGGATGTGCTTCTTGAGGTGGCGGAAGCTGAAGGCGATCCTCGACGACTTGAGCCGGGTGAAGCTGTCGTCGAGTCCGCCGCCGGGGTTCTGGTAGTCTGGAAGCTCCTTGTCCTCGGTCTCGATCGAATACGAGCATTTCGAGGCATTACCCGCCGCGAGCAGCGCGCCGCTGCCCTTGCCGAGGTACGCGGTGCCGCGGATGATGCCGGCTTGAGTCGTCATGGTGAAATCTCCTAATGGGTGTCGGTATGGGATGACACCCCGAGTGTTTCACGCGCGCGCGAACCCGGTCAGGGGGACGGGATTGGGCAGGGGCGGATTCCCGGAGCCCGGAAGGGCGTTACGCGGCCACCCAGGAAGCGCCGTTGTAACGCTTGAGCGCCGCCGGCACCCACGCCGCGCCGTTCCAGCGCTTGAGCGGCTTCGCGGTCCAGGCGGCGCCGGTCCAGTATTTCACTGTCGAGCCACCTTGGCGTCAGTCGCCGCAACTCCTGGCGCGAGCAGTAACAGAATCGACATAGACTAGCCGCAGCCCAGGCAGCAGAGAAAAGCGGGCGGACTCCAATAGACGCGCCCGTAGCCGGCGCCGCCGTTGCCACCGGCACGGGCGACAGCGGACGCGGTACGTGCGCCGCCACCGCCTGATCCGTAAGTGCCGCCGGCATTTCCTGCGCCGGCCGACGTGCGGCCCGCGCCGCCAGCGTTGCCGCCGGGATTTCCAGTGCCGGCTGCGCCGCCAGTTACCGCAGAATCCGATCCTTGCGTTCCGGCGGACGAAGATCCCGCGCCGCCACCACCGGGCCCGGAGTTGGTCGTGCCGTTGCGGTTCCCACCACGGCCGCCGTCGTAGTTCGCAAGCGCACCAGTTCCCCCGGTTCCGCCTGCGCCGCCTCCAGCACCAGCGGAAGCGTTCGCGGTGCCGCCCGTGCCGCCATTGGCAACGACCGTTGTCGAGGCGAATGTTGAGGGGTTGCCGTTCGCGGTTCCGTTCGATACGCCGGTCCTGGTCTGTCCAACGGCGACGGTATAGGTACTGCCCGGCGTGGTCGTGACCACGGCAGCGCGGTATTCCCCGCCACCACCGCCACCGCCGTTATTGCCGTTGGTCGCCGCGACTCCTCCGCCGGTTCCGCCACCGCCCCAAAGTTGGACGATGGCCCACGCTGAATGCGCGGTATAGGTCGTCGACGCTGCCGTGTAGTTGAGCGCTGGCATGATCAGGCCGTCGCAGTGTAGCCACCGCCGTAGAGGTAGGCAGTCGTCACCGATCCGCCGGTCGCCAGGTTGAATGCCGTATTCGCCGTGCTGCGAATTGGACGGGGCGGCATGAACATACAGCCCCCATACGCAGGGAGCGGCAACACGGCAACTACGGTAGATCCGTCCTTGACGTTCACAAAGGTGTTGGTGGCGCTGGCATTGTAGACCGTCACCCATTGCAGGTAGTTGTAGACCCCGGCGCCGCCGGCAGCCATGATCGACTGGTCACTGGTGTCGGTTTTTGAGCCGCCGCCCTTGACATCCTTTGCCGATGATTCACCGAGTTGCACGATCTGGCGACGGTCAAGCGTCATCCGGGCAACGCCGGCATCGCCTTATCGGTGGAGGTGTCGTCCGCCATAAACCCGGCGGGCATGACCTTGCTCGTCGCGGCGGTGAATCCGGAGTCATCGGCAAGCGCCTGCGTCACATTGACCGACAGGCCGACGGTGGCATCCGCCGGAATCAGCGTGCCGCTGCCGTCAGTACTGATCGCCAGCTTCATGACCTGCGCGTGCCCGCCGGCCCCGGTGTCGTCCGTCAAGATGGTTGTTCCGCTTCCTGCGGTGATTGCTACGCCGTCTGCCATGGTGTTTCCTTTAAGACGCGGTGAATTCGACGCGCAGCGCCGAGTAGTCGGTAATTGAATCGGCCTGCCCTGCCGACAGGGTCTGCGCGAAGTCCTGCGCTGCGCCGGTCAGGGTGTGCGGGCCAAAGGTGGCAATGGTGGTGGTACCCTGCTTCAATTTCGCCGTTACCGAACCGCTGCCGGCGAGCAGACGGTAACGCAACACGTGCCCGGTGCTGACGCCGGGATCACTGCCGGCGGCAAAGGCTAGCGTGCACGCGCTGGCTGTGCTGGAGACGATGTAGTCAGCATCGTTGTACGCCGATTCGTCGAGCATGGCGTAGAGGTCTGACCCGCTCGAGGCGGTCCAGCCGCCGGCTGATACATCGGAAACTGGAGCGAGCAACTGCGGCGCCGGCCCCGTTACCGGCAGGACGATCACCGTGCGCCCTCCCCACCCAACCGGGGGTGATTCAGACGCAACGCTCAGTGTGCCCTGCTCGGTCCAGTCGCGACCGTTGCCGGAGAAATCCTTTAACGCGGTTGCCTTGTCGCTGGCAATCGCCGGATGCCACGAGTGCAGGTTCGCGAGGCGCAGCGGGCGAACCGTTTTCATTTCGGCGACGATCTCATCCGCCGTCAGCGCGGCCTGCCACTGCTTCATGGCAGTCATGCGGGCCGGGGCCGGGTAGCCGTACAACTCCCCGAGTTGCTCGCGCTGAGTCGAGGTTCGTGTAGAAACATTGACACCGACGCTGTTTACGTAAGAGCCATCCTGATAAAGCTTGAGGCTGGTTGCGGATTCCCGTACAACAGCCAGATGGGTTGGGGTACCCACCACCAGATCGTAGCCGTATATCTCTCCGCTTGACCCGCCGTTGTAACATGCTAGACGAGCACCGACACCGTCGCTTTTCGTCCCGACCCAGTCGGCATTTCCGTAATAATCAAAATTGTCCCCTACAGCCGCCCAGATATGCCCGTAGTTGTCCGTATCGGACACGAGGTCGACCCACGCCATCCATGTGTAAGCGGAGTTGTGGTCGATCAGGCCAGAT
>JALOTH010000068.1 GCA_025458035.1 Rhodospirillales bacterium | reverse complement strand
ATTGACATCGAGCTGCAGGATGATCGGCCCGACGATCGGCACGACGACAAAAATGATCTCGATGAAGTCGAGGAAGAAGCCGAGCAGAAACATCACGGCCATCACCACCAGCATCGCCGTGAAGACGCCACCGGGAAGCCCGTGAATGGCGTCCTTGACCAGCTCATCGCCGCCAAGGCCACGGAAAACCAGAGAAAACACCGACGCCCCGAGGAGAATGACGAACACCATGCTGGAGACCTTCAGCGTCGTTCGCATGACGTCGGTGAGGACGGCCGCGTAATACACCCGTGACAGCGCCACCAGCAGGCCCCACAGGAGAACGCCACAGAGAACCACGGCGACGAGGAACGCGATGAGGTCGGCGGTCGGCACGACCTCCCGCTGCATCCGGAGGTCGAACGCGGCGGTGATGGCAATCTGTCCGAGAATGGCGAGGCCCGCCGCATAGATCGGCGTGTCCGTGCCGGTTTCGAGACGATGACCGATCCAGAACGGAATCAGCAGCGGGCGCCGCCACGGAAACGGCACGTGCCGACCTGCCGCTACCCGCGCCTCGGCGACGAAACCGCTACGCCCCGCGAGCAGCAGGGCGCCGATCGAGCCCACCGCCGCCGCCTCCGTCGGCGTCGCGATCCCGCCGAGGATCGAGCCCAGCACGGCGAGGATCAGCGTCGTCGGCGGCAGCAGCACCGTCAGCACCCGATGACCGAGATCGGTGACGCGCGTGCCCCTCTCGACCAAGGCGGGACACGCCTTTGGCCGCAGCAGCGAGACCACGAAGACCCAGATCATATAGAGGCCGACCAGGATCATTCCCGGCAGGAACGCGCCCGCAAACAGATCGATGACGGAGACGGGCGCCGGCGCCCAGTTGCCAACGGCCCGCTGCGCCTCGGCATAGGCGCCTTGCAGGATGTCGCCAAGCAGGACGAGGACGATGGACGGCGGAATGATCTGGCCGAGCGTCCCCGACGCGCAGATCGTGCCGGTGGCGAGGCGCGGATCATAGCCGGCCTTGAGCATCGTCGGCAGGCTCAGCAGTCCCATGGTGACGACCGTCGCGCCGACGATGCCGGTGGATGCGGCGAGCAACATGCCGACGATGATCACGGATATGGCGAGGCCGCCGCGAACGCTGCCGAACAGCAGCCCCATCGTCTCCAGCAACTGTTCGGCCAGGCGGGCCCGTTCCAGCAGCACGCCCATGAAGACGAACAGCGGCACCGCCACCAGCACCTCGTTCACCATCACCCCGAAGTAGCGGGAGGACAGCCCGCTGAGGAGGCGCAGGTCGAACAGATCGAGGGTGGAGCCGATAAAGGCAAAGGCAAGCGCTGTCCCGGCCAGGCTGAAGGCAACCGGAAAGCCCATCATCAGCACGACGCAGACGACAGCGAACATGGCGATGCTGATGATCTCGGGTCCCACCGTCAGTCTCCCGGATTGTCGCGCTGCCCCTCCGCCCTCGCGTCGGCGGACCCAGCGAGAACGAGGATGGAGCGCAGCATCAGCGACAATCCCTGCAAGGCCATGAGCAGGCAGAAAACGAGGATGACGGATTTCAGCAGGAACAGGCCGGGAAGGCCGCCGGCCTCGCGGGATTGTTCAAGCCGCAGCCACGAGGTGGCCACATACGGCCAGGAGACGATGGCAATCATGATCAGGATCGGCAGCATCAGCAGCAGGCTGCCGAGCAGATCGACCCACGCCCTGAAGCGCCGGCTGCCGTCCCGGTAGAGGATATCGACGCGGACATGGCCCTCATGCAGGAGCGTATAGCCGGCCCCCACCATGAACACGACGCCATGCAGCCAGACGTATGATTCCTGGAGCCAGACGAAGCCGATGCTGAAGACGTAGCGCAGCACGACGACGCCAAATGCGATGAGGACCATCGCCAGCGTCAGCCACGCCACCGCCCGCCCAATGAGGTCGTTGGTCCGGTCTATGGCCGTCGCCACCGCCGCCAATGCCCTCACGGCTGACCGCTTCGCCGGTCAACCGGCGCCTTCGCCCTCCGCTGCCCTGCCGTCACGCGTTCGCGGCCTTCCCGTTGCTGGCTCGTTGCAGGGCCGGCCGCCGCCTCCGCGCTCGGCATCCCCAGGGATCTCAATCTCTTCGACCCTAGCAAAGTCGCAGGAAAGCGAAAAGGCGGATCTCCGGCGTCGCATGGCGGCTTCGCCCGCGACAACCCGCACGCGCGCCGGTGGGTGCGCCGCGCTCCGTTCCGGCGATCGGCGCCGGCGGCTCAGCCGAAGCTGCGGCGCATCGGCGCGGCCGGCTCCATCACCGGCAGTTCGACGTTGACTTCCAGCGTCGAAACACTGCCGGCGTTGGCGTAGTGCACGGAAATCTTGTCGTCCGCCACCTGCACGTATTTGGTCACGAGATCGATGATCTCCCGCTGCAGCTTCGGCAGGTAGTCCGGCGCCGCCGCGGTCGACCGCTCGTGCGCCAGCAGGATTTGCAGCCGCTCCTTGGCTGCCGTCGCGGAAGGCTGGCCGCGCGGCCGAAAGAAGTCGAAAATGCTCATGCCGTCCTCCGCAACAGTCGCTGGAACAGGCCGCGACGCTCCGGACGGGTGAACCGGTGCTCGATGCTATGGCCGAGGAAGCGGCCGACGGCATCGGCATAGGCCTGTCCCGCGGGGGAAACCTCATCGAAGATCACCGGCTGGCCGAGGTTCGACGCCTTCAGCACCGACTGGCTTTCCGGGATGATGCCGAGCAGCGGGATGGCCAGGATCTCGAGCACGTCATCCACCTTCAGCATCTCGCCGCGCTCCACCCGCTCGGCATCATACCGCGTCAGCAGCAGGTGCTCCTTGACCGGCTCCGCCCCCTCTTCGGCGCGCTTGGAGCGGCTCTGCAACACGCCGAGGATGCGATCGCTGTCGCGCACGCTGGAGACCTCGGGATTGGTGACGATCACCGCCTCATCGGCCCAGTACAGCGCCATCAGCGCTCCGCGCTCGATGCCGGCCGGGCTGTCGCAGATGATGTAGTCGAAATCGGCCTTCAGCTCCTCAAGGACGCGCTCGACGCCCTCCTTGGTCAGCGCGTCCTTATCGCGCGTCTGACTGGTCGGCAGGATGCACAACTCGCCGATCCGCTTGTCGCGGATCAGCGCCTGATTGAGCCGGGCATCGCCGTTGATGACGTTGATGAAGTCAAAGACGACGCGGCGCTCGCAACCCATGATCAGATCGAGGTTGCGCAACCCGACGTCGAAATCGATGACGACGGTCCGGTGGCCCCGCATTGCGAGCCCGGCGCCGAATGCGGCAGCGGTGGTCGTCTTGCCGACGCCACCTTTGCCGGATGTCATGACGATGACCTTAGCCAACGCTATCCTCCACCTGCGGGGAAAGCGGACCTGCCGCTTTCCGTTGAAACCGACACCTACGGCACCGCCTCGATGACCAGCCGCTCGCCGTCCAGCCTGAGCTGCGACGGCTTGCCGATCAGGTCCTCCGGCATGTCGTCACGAACGCGCCAGAAGCCGGCGATCGACACCAGTTCTGCCTCCAGACTGCGGCAAAAAATCCGCGCCTGCGCATTGCCGGCGACGCCGGCATGGGCTCTGCCGCGCAGCGGGCCGTAGACATGGATATGGCCGTCCGCCAGCAGTTCGGCACCGGGGCTGATCGTTCCCAGTACCACCAGGTCGCCGCCTTCGGCGTAAATCTGCCGGCCCGAGCGGATCGGCTGACTGACGACGAGGGTCGGCGCCGTTGCCGGCGCCGCCGACAGCCCGCCGGCGACGGGCCGCCGCTCCGGCTGCGACTCCGCCCTGGCCTCGCCACGGCGGTCGCGTTCGGGCGGCTTGTGTCCCTCCGGCAGCAGGCCGAGCCCGGCATCCACCGCCGCCTTCTGCTGTTCCTCCGTTGCGTTCTGCACGGCGAACGGCACCAACTGATGCTGGCGCAGCCGGCGCACCAGTTCGGCGACGTTGAACGGCGCCGCCTCGCCGAGATCGGCGAAATCAAGGACGATCGGCGCGTGGCGAAAGAAGTTCGGCGCCTGCGCCAGCTTCTCCATGACACCGGTGAAGAAGTCCTGATCCTTCGGGTCGGACACCCGCAGCACCATCAGCGTGAACAGGCCGCCGCGAAAGCTCGCCTGTGCGAACACCGCCTGCTTTGCCTTTGCGACCTCGGATGCTGACATCAGCGGTGCCGTCCCATCTTCGCGCCCGGCGCCGCCGGCGGTCCTTCGCCCAGGGTCGATGCGCTCAACATATCGCGGTGAGTATGAACGCGACACACACGACCTTGGCAAGATGATTCAATTATTCCCCGCCAGCGCCGCTAAACCGAACTCAATGTTGACGGAAACGCCCCGCCACGCGGGCTTTGCAAGGCCGTCCCCCGGCTCCGCCACCGTCCGCCCTGGCCCGAGGCTGCGAATCGGTCAGCCGGGTGGCGCAGCGCCGCTAATCGCCCGCGCCAGGTATTCGCTCAGCGTTCGGCCCCAGATCCGATAGCCGGTTTCGTTCATGTGCAGCGGATCGTCGCCGTAACAGCGTTGCCATGCCGCCATGCCGCGCCCGACCATGCGCCGCGTGGTATCGACGAACCGCACATCGGCCTCGCCGGCGAGGGCGCCTTCGATGATGCGGTTGGTGTAGCCGATCCGGTGCATGAAATGCAGGCGCGCCGGGCTGACCTTGATCGACACGTAGGCCATCGGCGTGTCGCCCAGGGCATCGCGCTTCCGGCCGACCATCGTCCGCACCAGCGCGAGAACCTGTTCCGGACTGACCCCCTGCTCGAGGTCGTTGTCCCCGGCGTAAACGACCAACGCGCACGGCCGCACCGGCGCCACCAGTTGGTCGAAGTGGGCGAGGCAATCGGCCAGCGTCGAACCGCCGAAACCGTGATTGATGACCGCAAAGTCCGGGAAGTGGCTCGCCATATCGTGCCACAGCGTGAACGTCGACGATCCGTAGAACAGCACCCGCGCACGCCGGTGAGCGAGCGGCGCCGGCCGGGCCAGCAAGGCTGCGACCTCGGCCGCGAAGGGGTTGGTCATGGGCGGGAGAGGGGGGCGCCGAAGATCACGTGCGGCGGCCACGCATACAGTGTCACGAAATCGTCGCAAATTTCTTTGAGCGAATTCCTGAATATTAAAGCGTTTCCGGAACCGTGATCAACGGAATTTAACGCTTTTCTGCCGCGCCGCAGCATGGTAACCAACCCCATATTTATTGGCAGGACCGCACGCGTCGTGGTGGCTCTAGCTAGAAACATTTGTGAAACCGAAATGAAACGGGAATATCACAAATGGTATTGCCACGGCTTGCAGCGTGACATGGAGCTGTTGGTGTTCGGCCATGCCGGCGCCCGCGTCATCGTTTTTCCCACCCGGGTCGGCCGCTTCTTCGATTACGAGAACATGGGAATGGTGGCGGCGCTGGATCGCCACCTGCAGAACGGCTGGCTGCAACTGATTTGCGTCGACAGCATCGACCAGGAGAGCTTTTATTGCAACTGGTGCCAACCGCGGGACCGCATCCTCCGCCACCTGCAATACGAACGCTATATCATCGAAGACGTTCTTCCATTCAGCCGCGCCATTAACGACAATCCATACGTCATTTCCCATGGGTGCAGCTTTGGCGCCTATCATGCGGTCAACATAGCCTTCCGAAATCCGCATTTGTTTGATCGGATCGTCGCCTTCAGTGGGCGATACGACTTGACGACCGCGCCAGAGGGATTCCGGGATCTGTTTGATGGCTATTACGATGACAACATCTACTTCAACATGCCCAATCATTATATCGCCAACATGACCGATGAGGCGACGCTGGCGCAATTACGCCGTCTCGACATCAAGATCGTCATCGGCGAACACGATCCGTTCCTCGATGACAACAAGCGGTTGAGCGAGTTCCTTTGGCAGAAGGGCGTCTGGCACATGCTCCGCATCTGGAACGGCCGCGCCCATGGTTATCGTCGGTGGCGCGAGATGGTCGGCTGGTTCCTCTAACGCGCCACCGCCCGACTACTCGCGATCATAGACGAACACCTTCGACAGGAACGCCCGGCGGGTCCCCCGTGGCTGGAGGCCCGCCGCGGCGAACCGGCCGTCGAGGTCGTCACGGGCATAGGACGCATAGAACGGCTCGTGAAACGCCACCGGGAAATTGTCCAGCAAGCCGTCGAAACCGGCCATATCGCCGTACTGCAGGGAATCGACGACAACGAGGCGCCCGCCGCGGCGCAGCACCCGGGCGCACTCGCCGGCGATGCGCTGGCGCACGTCGCACGGAACCTCATGCAGCAGATAGATCATCGAGATGACATCGACGCTGGCATCGGCCAGCGGCAGGCGTTCCGCCGCCCCCTGCATCAGCAGCGGCGGTGACGCCCCATCGGCGTGGCGCGCCGCCTCCTCGAGGTACGGGCGGCTCAGGTCGACGCCGATCAGCGTCGCCTCCGGATAGTTCTCCCGCAGGCTGCCGAGAAAGCGGCCGGTGCCGCAGGCGACGTCCACCATGGTGACCGCCGCCGCCCGCCGCCGGCGCATCCACGCCGAGATCGGCACCAGCGCCTGCCGGCGCATGGTGTCGGCGCCGCCTATGAACAACACCTCCACCTGCTGGTCGTAGAGCCGCGCCGACCAGTCGCTGAGATAGCCGTCGGTCTGAAAATGGAAATTGCGCACGTAGTAGTCCGGCAGTCCCCGGCGGCCGGCCCGCGCCGGCACCTCGTCACTGCCGCGCCGACGGCGCCGTGCGTTCACCACCGGCAGATCGCTGAAGTACAGCGCCGCATCGGTGAGCCAGTCGGCGGGCGTCTTGACGAGATCGCGCGGCTGCCGGTAGAGCCCCGCAGCGATGTTGGCGGCATCCTGCCGCACAAGACCGACCAGATCGGCCAGCAGCCGGCCGAGGCGGGGCGCCGGCCGTTCGGGCCGCGGCGCAACCCGCCCGGTGAGCGTCGCCGCCGCCAGATACTGGCCGAGAAACCAGCCGATGCGGGTGCCGTGAGCCAGCCAGTAGCGGGGCAAATCAAACGTTGCGTCTGCCATCATGCCGTTCCGTTATCCCAGGATCGCGATCCGCCCGCTATATTGGGTGGCGATCGGGCGAGCGGGAGGCACGATGATCAGGAAAGGTCCGCTCATTGAGATCGAGTATTGCACCCGCTGCCGCTGGCTGCTGCGAGCGGCCTGGCTGGCACAGGAACTCTTGATCACCTTCGAGGACGACATCGGCGGTGTCACCCTCATCCCCGGGCAAGGCGGCAGCTTCGAGATCCGGTTTGCCGACGGCACGCCGATCTGGTCGCGACGCGGCGACGGCGGCTTCCCGCCGCTGACCGAACTCAAGCAGCGGGTGCGCGACGTCGTGGCTCCGGACAAGCCGCTCGGTCATTCCGATCGTCGATCCGGGCCAAGAACGCAAGACGACGGATAGCCGGAAAGTTTTTAGCGTTATTGGCGATATTGGTTTCCTTTTCCCCCAATTTGGGGTACCCTTTTGCATCGAAACGGTCAGCAGCCGGCAACACGCGGCGTGGCTTCAGGGGAGCCGTGGCAATGCGCACATTCGTCAATGACAAGTGGCGGGAATTGTTGATTTTGTTCTCGATCGGCACGGCTTGGCTGCTGGCGACGCTCGCCGTGGTGTGAGGCCGCGGCGGGCGGCAACGTTCATCAACGTTCGGCGGGCCGGCGAGCGCTCGCAGCGGCAAACCCCGGTGGCGTGCCAATATCGGGCGGCGTGATCGCCAGCGCCTTGAACAGAACCCCCATGCGCCGTGGGTCGATCAGCCGGCGGATGGCTGCCGCGATCTCCGGCTGCCGTTGCCGCTGCGCGCGGCTGAGCGCCTCGCCGCGTTCCGCGATGCCGAGGCGTCCGAGAAAAAGCCCCTGCGGAATCGGGCCGAAGACGGCGGCGCCGGCCGCCCGCGCCGCGGCGGCGAGCGCGCCGAAATCGACGTGATGGCTGAGATCGGCCTCCCCCGGCCGGTCCAGTACCTCGGCAAAGCGATGTCGGCGCACCGCTTGCACGGTATCGCCGGGATGCAGGTGCGGATGCCCGTAGTCGATGATCAGCGCGGCGCCACCCGCCTGCACGACCCGCGCGGCGATGGCGGCGGCGAGGTCCTCGCCGGCTGGACAGCGTTCGACGATCGCGCCCTCCGCCGCGAGCCCTTCCCCGTCGTCGGGCATCGGTGAGGGCACCGGGCCGCCTTCGACAAAGACGAAGCGCTGCCCCGCCGCGTCCAGGCCGACGCAGCGCTCCCGCCAGCCATCGCCGCACCGCACGAACTGGCAGACGGGCAGGGCGTCGAAGAACTCGTTGGCGATGATCAGGGCCGGGCCGTCGGCGACGTCGGCAAAGCGGTCGTGCCACGTTGCCAGCGGCGCGGCAGGGCTTGTGGCGAGGGCCGCCGCTTGCAGAGCCCGCAGATGGGGGCTGATCTCGATCAGCACCGGCCGCACCGCGCGGGCGCAGCCGGCGGCCGTGCTTTCGATAGCGCGCAGCGCGTCGGCGAGCAACGTGCCGCGGCCGGGGCCGAACTCGACGAGCCGCACGACGGGCGGCTCGCCCAGCCGCTGCCAGAGGGCGACGCACCACAATCCGATGAGTTCGCCGAACACCTGGCTGATCTCCGGGGCGGTGATGAAGTCGCCGGACGCGCCCAGCGGGTCGCGCGCGGCATAGTAGCCGAACTCGGGATCGGCGACGGCGGCGTTCATGAAGGCATCGACGCCGAGCGGTCCGTTTGCGCGGATGCGCGCCGCCAGGCGCGCCGCCAGCGGCGTCACGGGGTGAGCGGCAGCGGCGGCCGCCGCAGCGCGCGCGCGATCAGGATGCCGCCGATGACCAGCATCGGCAGTGACAGCAGCTGCCCCATCGTCGCCCCGGCGAGCAGGAGGCCGAGATGGGCGTCCGGCTCGCGAAACACCTCGCCGATGATGCGAAAGACGCCGTAGCCGACAAGAAACGCCCCCGACAGCAGGCCGGGACGGGCACGGATGGACGGCCGTGCCGCCAGCACCGCCAGAATGATCAGCAGCAGCAGGCCTTCCATCGCCGCCTGGTAAAGCTGGCTCGGATGGCGCGGGAACGGCCCGTAGCCGGGGAACGCCATCGCCCAGGGAACATCGGCGATACGCCCCGGCAACTCGCCGTTGATGAAATTGGCGATGCGGCCGAGGCACAACCCCAGCGGCGCAACGGTGAATATCAGGTCCGCAAAGGCCAGCGTCGGCAGCCTGCGAACCCGGCAGAACAGCACGCCGGCGACGATGACGCCCAGCAGGCCGCCATGGAACGACATGCCGCCCTGCCAGATCTGCAGCGCCTGCAGCGGATGATCGAGATAGTAGCCGGCCTTGTAGAACAGCACGTAGCCCAGCCGCCCGCCAAGGACGACGCCGAGGGTTGCCCAGGTGAGAAAATCATCGACGTCCTGCGCACTGACGGCGCGCGGCGGCAGTGTCGCGAGTCTGCGCGCGTACAGCCAGCCAACCACCAATCCCACCAGATAGGCGAGGGCGTACCAGCGGATGGCGATCGGCCCGATTTCGACTGCAACCGGGTCAATGGCGGGGAACGGGATGGCGAAGAACATGGGGTGGTCGGCCCGTTGGCGACACGCGCTTATAGAAAGGCGCCTCAGCACCTGCAAGCGTTGATCGGGCAACCGGCGACGGCGCCGCGATCGCGTTGCCGTGCCCGCCCTTGCTGCCTAAGTTGTCGGTGTGATCGACCTGACACCCGCTTTCCGGCTTTACGCCGCCTCACGCCTGCGCCGGCTGGCGCGGATGGACCCGGTCATGGCGCAGCAGCGCCAGCTGAGCCGTCTGCTGGCGCGCGCCAAGACGACGCGGTTCGGCCGCGATCATGACTTTGCCTCCCTCCGGGATGTCGCGGACTTCCAGCGGGCGGTGCCGCTGCGCCGCTACGAAGATCTGTGGAACACCTATTGGCGGCCGTCGTTTCCGCGTGTCGCCGACGTCACCTGGCCAGGAACCATTCCGTATTTCGCCGTAACCTCCGGCACCACCACCGGCGTGACCAAGTACATTCCATGCACCCGCGACATGATCCGCGGCAACCGGCGCGCCGGTCTCGATGTGATCTGTTTTCACCTTGCGGCGAGACCGCACAGCCGGTTGTGTGGCGGCAGCAATTTCATGCTGGGGGGCTCGACGGCGTTCAGCGAACTGGCGCCCGGCATCTGGGCCGGCGATCTGTCCGGCATCGCCGGCAAGACGGTGCCGTGGTGGTTCCGCCCCGTCTATTTTCCGCCACGGCACCTGGAAACGATCGCGGACTGGGAGGAGAAGATCGCCCGCCTCGCACCGGCGGCGCTCGCCCGCGACATCCGCTCCATCGGCGGCACGCCATCGTGGCTGCTGCTGTTCTTCGATCGCCTCGCCGAATTGTTGCCGCACCGCAGCCGGCGACTCGTCGACGCCTTTCCCCGCCTTGAACTCCTGGTTCACGGCGGCGTCAGTTTTGCTCCCTATCGCAGCGCTTTCGCCCAGCGGTTGGCGGGCAGCGCGGCGGAAACGCGCGAGGTCTATCCGGCGTCGGAAGGCTTCATCGCCGCCGCCGATCGGGGCGATGGCGAAGGGCTGCGGCTGATGGCCGATAATGGCCTGTTCTTCGAGTTCGTGCCGGTGGAGGACCTCGACAGCGACCGGCCGACGCGTCACTGGCTGGCCACGGCGCAAACCGGCGTGAACTACGCGATCGTCCTCACCACCTGCGCCGGTCTGTGGTCGTACATCATCGGCGATACCGTGCGCTTCATCAGTTTGAACCCGCCCCGGCTGCTGGTGACCGGCCGCACCAGCTACAGCCTGTCGGCGTTCGGCGAGCACCTGATCGGCGAGGAAATCGAAACAGCGGTGGCGGCCGCGGCGGCGGCGATCGGCCGGCCGGTTACGGACTATGCGGTGGGCGCGGTCTATCCCGATGGCGAGAACAGCCGGGGCGGTCACCTGTTCATCATCGAGTTCGGCGGCGGCGATCGGCCGGCAGCGGCGCAGGTCGCCGAGTTCGCCGCCCATCTCGACACCGGCCTTGCCGCCGAGAACGACGACTACCGCGTGCATCGATGCGGCGATTTCGGCATGGCGCCGCCGCAGGTGCACGCGGTGGCGGCCGGCACCTTCGCGGCATGGATGAAGTCGCGCGGCCGGCTTGGCGGTCAGAACAAGGTGCCACGGGTGATCACCGACGGCGATCTGTTCGCCACGCTCAAGGCCTTCACCAAAGCCGGGAGCTGATGGCGGTGGGATCGCGCGCGCGGGATCGGCGGGTGGTGATCCATCACGGCGCCTGTTGCGTAACGAGCCTTCAGTAGTCAGCATATGGTCGACGGGCAGGTATGGACACAGCAACGCTTGGCATCGGCACGCGCCCACCGCGAACGCAGCCAATGGTTGCCAGCGCAAAGCGGGCCTCGACCATGCTAGCGGGACAGTCACTGACTCACGAGCAACTGGGTGCTCTCGTTCACGCCGTGGCGGTGAACCGGGACCGGGCGGCCTTTGCAGCCCTGTTCCAGCACTTCGCGCCACGGCTCAAGGGCTTTGGCATCCGGCGCGGCGTCGATGCGGCGGCGGCGGAGGAGTTGGCACAGGAAACGATGCTGACCGTCTGGCGGAAGGCTGAGACCTTCGATCCCGCCAAGGCAACCGTGTCGACATGGGTTTTTACCATCGTCCGCAACAAGCGCATCGATCTGTTTCGCCGCGAAGGATATCCCGAGGTGGAACTGTCGGAAGTCGCGGAGGCGGCCGATGACGGTGAAAGTCCGGAGCAAAGCGTAAGTCTCTCGCAACATGGTCAGGTGGTTCGCCAGGTCATGAAGGACCTGCCACCAGAGCAGATGAAGATCATTCAAATGGCATTCTTTGAAGACAAGTCCCACAGCGTCATCGCCAGTGAGCTCAAGTTGCCACTGGGTACGGTCAAGTCCAGAATACGGCTCGCCCTGTCGCGGATGCGCGCCGCTCTGCCAGAGGATGCCAGGGTATGACCCATCATCACCCTCCCGCCGATGTTCTGTTCGATTACGCGGCCGGAACGCTGAGCGAGGGCGAGGCGCTCGCCGTGGCCGCGCACGCCAGCCTGTGCAGCCGGTGTGCGCGGGAGATTGCTATGCTGGAGGCCGCCGGCGGATCACTGGTCGACGTCGCCGAGCCGATGGCGATTTCCCACGGGGCGCTCGATGCCGTGCTAGCCCGCCTCGACGAGCCGATCGTCATCGCACCGCGTCAGCCAGAGCTCGATGCGGAAACGCGACGCGTGGTGCCGAAGCCGCTGCATGCCTATGTCGGGCGCAGCCTGAAGGAACTGCCGTGGCGAACCGTCGGGCGGATGTACGAGGAGGTGCGGCTGCCGCTGCCGGCGAAAGGGCCGAAGGTATCGCTGATGCGCCTGAAGCCGGGAACGTTGGTACCCCGGCACGGACACCGTGGCCAGGAGTGGACGGTCGTACTGGCGGGCGGCTACCACGACGGCGGCGTCAGCTTCACCCGGGGCGACTTCGACGCCAAGGACGCCTCCCACCGCCACCAGCCGAGGGTCGATGACGACGGGGAGTGCCTGTGTCTCGTCGTTCTCGACGCGCCGCTCAAGCTGACCGGCACCATCGGCCTATTCGTCAACCCGTTCCTGCGCATCTGAGCGGGGCACCCATGTCCGACCGCTTTCGTATCCGATGGCGTCCCCTCGCGGCCGCCATCGCCGTTGCCGCCGGGATCTCCGCCATCGCGCACCCCGCTTCGGCGTCGACCGACGCCGGATCGCCGGCATGCGAGGCCGGTGGCCATCGCCCTGTGATGGACCCATTTGTGCTATACGGTAGCGAGATGAGTTTCGACGTTCAGCGCAACGGTGAATCGGTCGGCCGGCACACGGTGGCCTTCGCGCGCCGCGGCGGCGAGCTGATCGCCGAGAGCCGCTTCGACGTCACCGTGCGCGTCGTCGGCATTGCCGTCTATCGCTACACCTACGCGTCGACGGATGTCTGGCGCGGCGGCTGCCTGATCTCCTCCCGCACCGACATCGACGATGATGGCGACCGGTCGGTAATCGAAGCGGTTCGTGAAGGCCAGGAATTGGTCATTCGCGGCCCGAGCGGTACGGTGCGCAGCCGCGCCGCCATCGTTTCAACCAATCACTGGTACGCGGGGGTCCTCGGCGACCGGCAGGTGCTGAACACGCTGACCGGCACCATTGACGATGTGGTGATCGTCGACCGCGGCGCCGACATCAAGCGCATCAATGGAGCGAACGCGCCCGTCCGCCGCTATGCCTACACCGGCGCCCTCAGCACGGAAGTGTGGTACGATGACCATGGTCGCTGGACGGCGCTGCGCTTTGCCGGCCGCGACGGCTCGGTGATCGATTTCGTTTGTCAGCGCTGCGCGGCCGACGTCTCCGCTCGCCGATGACCGCCCGCGTTGCGTGGTGCACGGGGGCCGGCAAGGGCATCGGCCGATCCCTGGCACTCGAGCTGGCACGCCGCGGCTGGGTGGTGGCGGCTAGTTCGCGGACGGTCGCTGACCTCGACCGGCTTGCGGAGGATACGAAAGGTCCCTCCAGCGGCCGCGTGTTCCCCTATCCACTCGATGTCGTTGATGCGGCCGCCAACGAACGGACGGCCGCCGCCATTCGCGCCGATCTTGGCCCCATCGACCTCGCCGTGTTCAACGCCGGCACGCACATCCCCGTCAGCGCGCGCACGTTCTCCGTCGAGCCGTTCCGCACCTTGATGGAAGTCAACGTTCTTGGCGTTGCGAACGGCATCGCCGCGGTGCTGCCGCAGATGCGCGAGCGCGCGCGGGGACAGATTGCCGTCGTCGCCTCGGTGGCCGGCTACTGCGGTCTGCCGTCGGCGGCCGCTTACGGCGCGACGAAAGCGGCGCTGATCACCATGTGCGAAGCGCTGAAGCCGGAGCTAGACACCCTGGGCATCGCCATTTCGGTGGTCAACCCCGGGTTCGTGCGCACGCCGCTCACCGACAAGAACCCGTTTCCGATGCCGTTTCTGATCGACGCCGACGTTGCCGCACGCCGCATCGCCGATGGCTTGGCCAGCCGCCGCTTCGAGGTTGCCTTCCCATGGCAGATGGTCACCCTGCTGAAACTGCTGCGCGCCCTGCCCTACCCCTTATTCTTCGCCATCACCCGCCGGCTGATGCGCGACTGACGATGCCGGGTGGCTTGCGGCAAACGCTGCGGCCAGACCACCCTTGTGGAGAATGAACTCCGCCACCGCCGGCAGCCCGTCACCCACCTTCAGGTTGGTGAAGACGAACGGCCGCTCACCACGCATGCGCCTCGCATCCCGCTCCATCACCTCAAGGCTCGCCCCCACCAGCGGCGCGAGGTCGATCTTGTTGATGATCAGCAGGTCGGAACGGGTGATGCCGGGACCGCCCTTGCGGGGGATCTTGTCGCCGGCGGCAACGTCGATGACGTAAAGGGTGATATCCGCAAGCTCCGGCGAGAACGTCGCCGCCAGGTTATCGCCCCCGGACTCGATGAAAACGATGTCAAGTTTTGGAAACCGCGCCGACAGGTCGTCGACGGCCGCAAGGTTGATGGACGCATCCTCGCGGATCGCCGTATGCGGACAGCCACCCGTCTCGACGCCGACAATGCGCTCCGGGGCGAGCGCGCCGGAGCGGGTGAGAAATTCCGCATCCTCCCGCGTGTAGATATCGTTGGTCACCGCGGCGACATCGAAGCGGTCGCGCAATGCCTTGCACAGTGCGTCGAGGAGCGCCGTTTTTCCGGAGCCAACGGGACCCCCGACACCAACACGGAACGGTACGTTCATGAGCGGAACAGCCTGACGGTTTGGGTTTCATGACGGGCCGAGCACAGATCGACCATCCACGTGGCGTTGGCAAGATCGGCCAGCTCCGTGGCCAGGGCGCGATCGGCGACGGCAACGTTCACCGGCTCGAGGGCCGCGAGCACGCGAAGTCCCTCCGTCTGGCCGATCGGGATCAGCCGCACGCCAGCGGAAACCAGGCTGGCGGCGAAGGCGGCGACAAAGCCGATGACCACGGGACGCAAGCGAAGGCCGGCGGCGGCGGCGGCGGCGCCAACGGCGACGGCATAGCCGGCGGGCGGTTCGCGCCGGACGAGCCTGGCCAGCGCCCCGCCGGCGTCGTCGATCAGCGAGGGCCAGCCGGCGGCAATGGCGGCAAGAAACGCCTTGCCCTGGGCGCGGCTCTCCAGGGCCAGCTCCGCCGTGGCCCGGAACACGTCGGCGCGTTCGGCGACGGCATCGAGGCGCTCGCCGTCTTGCGCCGCGACGGCGCGGAACGCCGCCGCCAGCAGGG
>JALOTH010000173.1 GCA_025458035.1 Rhodospirillales bacterium | reverse complement strand
GCCGGATCGCTGGCGGCGTCGATCAGCGCTTGCAGGTTGCTGCCGCGCCCGGAGATCAGCACGCCGAGCCGCAGCTTGCCGGACGCCGGCCGCCCCGCCGCCGCCATCTCAGCCGGCCCACGCCGTTTCGGTGCCGGCCAGGCGGACGCACGGCGCTTCTTGCGGCGATGCGGCGATCAGCCGGCCGATGGCGAAGACCCGCTCGCCGGCCGCCGTCAGCCGGGCGCCGACCTCGTCCGCCCGCTCCGCCCGGGTGACACGTAGATGCGGGTCGGCACCAGCAGCGCCTCGCCGAGGCTGACCGCCGGCGCGAACGGCGCGGCGGCGGCGTAATCGAAGCCGCCCGCCTCGACGATGCGGCGGATCAGCGAAAAGCCGTTGGCATGGGCGCCGGCGGCGGCGAGACCGAGCACCACGTCGCCCGCCGCCGCCCGCCCCGTCGGCAGCAGGCGGCCGCGGTCAACGGCGCCCACGGCAAAGCCGGCGAGGTCATAGTCGCCGGGCGCGTACAGTCCCGGCATCTCCGCCGTCTCGCCGCCGATCAGCGCGCAGCCGGCGAGCCGGCAGCCCTCGGCGATGCCGGCGACGACGGCGCCGCCGGTCTCCAGCGACAGCCGGCCGCTCGCATAATAGTCGAGGAAAAACAGCGGCTCCGCCCCCTGCACGACGAGGTCGTTGACGCACATGGCGACGAGGTCGATGCCGACGCCGTGATGGCAGCCGTTGGCGATCGCCACCTTCAGCTTGGTGCCGACGCCGTCGGTGGCGGCGACCAGGATGGGATCGGCGTAACCGGCGGCGCGCGGATCGAACAGGGCGCCGAAGCCGCCGAGGCCGCCCAGCCAGCCGGGCCGCCGCGTCGCCTGCGCCAGCGGCTTGATGGCATCGACGAGGGCGTTGCCGGCGTCGATGTCGACCCCGGCCTGCTGATAGGTGAGCCCGCTGATGATCCGCCCCCGATAGCCTGCTAGAGTGCCGTTCAGGAGTGGAGGATAACCATTCGGGGACATCCTGCAATGCCGGCGTTGGTGTTGTCGCTGCGCCGCCGGCGGTGGATGGCGCGATCGCTGGTCGCCGCCCTCGCCGCTTTGTTCATGGCGCTGCCGGCGATGCCCGGGGCGGCGCAGGTGCGCAATCTGTTCGTCGTCGAGGACGTGCGCGTCGATGAGACGGCGGAGAATGCCGAGGCGGCGCGCGAGAAGGCCATCGCCGGCGGCGAGCGCCGCGCCTTCGAACTGCTGTTGGAGCGGATCACCGCGCCCGAGGACCGCGCCCGCCTCGCCGCGCCGGCGCAGACCGCCATCGAGCCGCTGATCAAGGACTTCTGGATCAGCGAGGAGAAGGCTTCGCGGGTGCGCTACATCGCCGTCCTCAATTTCAACTTCCGCCCGCAGCCGGTGCGCGACTTCCTGCGCCGCAACGGCGTGTCGTTCGTCACCCAGCCGGCACCGCCGGCGGCGGTGGTGCCGGTTTTCCGGTCCGAGGCGGGGCTGCTGCTGTGGGAGGAGGGCAACCCGTGGCGGGCGGCATGGGCCGGCGAGGCCGGCACCAGCCTGCGGCCGCTGCGCACGCCGGCCGCCAGCGACGGGCTGTCCCTGTCGGCGGAACAGGCGGTCGCCGGCGATGCGGCGGCGTTGTCGGCGCTGGCGCAGCGCCTCGAAGCGGACGAGACGGTGGTCGCCATCGCCGAGATCGTGCCGCCGCCGCAGCCGGAGCAGGCGCTGGAGCTGCGCCTCATCCTCAACCGGCAGGACCGCGCCGGCCGCAGCGAGTCGACGCCGGTCACCCTGCGCGGGCGCGTCGGCGAGGATGCGGCGTCGCTGTTGAAACGGGGTGCGAAGGAAACCGCGCTGGTCCTCGACGCCGCGTGGAAAGGTCAGCGGCGGACGACGCCGAAGCCGACCGCCGTCGCCGCCACCGACGTCATCGTCGACGGCCTCGGCGAGTGGCTCGACGTCCGCAAGCGGCTCGGCCGCATCGATGCCATCGAGGGCGTCAACGTCGTGCTCTTCGCCGGCGATCGGGTGCGCATCAACCTCGTCTATGCCACCTCGCCGGAGGAACTCGCCAACGTGCTGCGCATCAGCGGCCTCGCACTGACCACCGGGCCGGACGCGTGGACACTGCGCCTCGGCGAAGCCGCCGACGCCGTGGCCGATCCCGCCGCGGCGCAGGCGCCGGTGCCGGCACGGCCCGGGCCGGCGATCCCGATGCTGACGCCATGACCGCGGAACGGCGCTTCTGGGTCTGGACGGGCCTGCTGATCGGGCTTTGCCTGGTGCTTTACGGGCTGCGCGCCGTGCTGCTGCCGTTTCTCGCCGGCATGGGCATCGCCTATCTGCTCGATCCGCTCGCCGACCGCCTGGAACGGGCCGGCCTGCCGCGCAGCCTTGCCGCGGCCCTCATCATCCTCGCCTTCTTCGTCCTTCTCGGCGTCAGCCTGCTGATCGTCGTCCCGGCGCTGCAGGCGCAGATCATCGCCCTCGTCTCGGCGCTGCCGGACCGCGTCGCGGCGCTGACGGAGACGCTGAGCCCGCTGGCGAAACACCTGAAGGCGCAGCTCTCCGCCGAGCAGTTCGAACGGCTGCGCACCGCCGCCGTCGGCCACGTCGGCAATGTCGTCAACACGCTGGCGACCTTCCTCTTCAACATCGTCAGCCGCGGCATCGCCCTCGTCGCGTTCCTGTCGCTGGTGCTGATCACCCCGGTGGTGGCGTTCTACCTGCTCCGCGACTGGGACCGGATCGTCGCCGGCATCGACGGCCTGCTGCCGCCGCGCACGGCGCCGGTGATCCGCGCCCAGGTCCGCGAGATCGACGCCCGCCTGTCCGGCTTCGTCCGCGGCCAGGCCCTCGTCTGCCTCGCGCTCGGCTCGTTCTACGCGATCGCCCTCACCGTCGTCGGCTTGAACTACGGGCTGCTGATCGGCCTTGGCGCCGGCTTCATCTCGTTCATCCCCTACTTCGGCACGATCGTCGGCTTCGCCCTCAGTTTCGGCGTTGCCGTCGGCCAGTACGGCTCCGACTGGTCGTCCATCGGCGTCGTCGTCGCCGTCTTCGCTGCCGGGCAGGTGCTGGAAAGCTACGTGCTGACGCCGCTGCTCGTCGGCGACCGGGTCGGCCTGCATCCGGTGTGGATCATGTTCGCGCTGCTCGCCGGCGGCAGCCTGCTCGGCTTTACCGGCCTGCTCATCGCCGTGCCCGCCGCCGCCGTCATCGGCGTGTTCGTCCGTTTCGCCATCGAGCGCTACCGGACCAGCGGGCTTTACGCCCACGCGCCGCCGGCCGCCGACGCGGAGGGGGGCGAATCCACCGGCATCGATGGCTGATCGTCAGCTTCCCTTGCGCTTTCCCCATCGGCCGTCGCTGGCGGGGGAGGATTTCCTCGTCGCGCCGTCCAACCGCGATGCGGTCGCCTGGCTCGATCGCTGGCCGGACTGGCCGGCGCCGGCGCTGATCGTCTGCGGCGCGCCCGGCTGCGGCAAGACTCACCTCGCCGCCGTTTTTGCCCACCGCTCCGGCGCCCGCCAGGCAGCGGCGGCGGACCTGGAGCGCGAGCTGCCGCAGGACCTGCTGGCCGGCGCCGCCGCCGTCATCGTCGACGATGCCGACGCCGCCATCGCCGCCGGCGGCGAACGGCCGCTGCTGCACCTGTTCAACAGCGCCCGCGAAAGCGGCAAGCACCTGCTGCTGACGGCGATCGAGGCGCCGGCGCGCTGGCCGCTGCGGCTCGCCGATCTGCGCTCGCGGCTCACCGGCTGCCCGGCGGTGGCGGTCGGCCCGCCCGACGATGAACTGCTGGCCGCCATCCTCGTCAAGCTGTTCGCGGACCGGCAGCTGCGCGTCGCCGACACCGTCGTCGGCTACCTGGTCGCCCGCATGGAACGCTCGTTCGACGCGGCGCGGCGGATCGCCGCCCGTCTCGATGAGGCATCGCTCAGCCGTGGCCGGGCGCCGTCGCTGGCGCTGGCGCGGGCGGTGCTCGAAGAGACTCACGACCCCTGAACCGGTGGCGTCGGCGGCGGGGTGCCGGCTTGCCCGGCGAGGCTGAGGCTGACATGGACGACCGACCGGTCATCGGGATCGGTCTTGATCTGGAACCCCAGCTTGCGGTTGAGCGCCAGCATCGGCGTGTTTTCGGCCAGCACCGAGCCCCAGATCTCCTCGATGCCGCGGCTGCGGGCGTAGGCGATGATCTCCTCCATCATCAGCCGGCCGAGGCCATGGCCCTTGAGGTCGGAGCGCACGGCGCCGGCATACTCGGCGGAGACGGCGTTGGCATCGGCGGACACCCGCATCACCCCCCACAGCCCGCCGTCGGGCGCCGCCGGATCGACGGCGACGAAGGCCATCTCCCGGTCGTAGTCGATCTGCGTCAGGCGCGCCGCGAAGCGGGGATCGAGTTCCTTGATCGGGCTGAAAAAGCGCAGCCGGATGTCATTGGGATCGAGGTTGCGAACGAACGTGCGCAGGGCCGGCTCGTCCTCCGGGCGCATCGGCCGCAGCAGCAGGGTCTGTCCGCGGCGGGTGGTCACCAGCTTTTCCAGTTCGCGCGGATAGGGGCGGATGGCGAGCCGGCGATGGGGATGCGCGCCGGCGGGGGCGATGCGCACGCGGCAGCCCTCGGCGACGATGCCGTGCGCGTCCGCCAGCAGGGGATCGATGTCGAGGCCGACGACCTCCGGCAGATCGGTGAGAATCTGCGAGACCTTGACCAGCGCCAGCGCCAGCGCGGCGAGTACGCCGCCGATGCGCGTGCCATCCATCAGCATGCGCGCCAGCGTCAGGTTGAGCGGCGGCAGCGCGACGCCGCGATCGATGGCGATGCCTTTGGGCAAGCCGCCTGGGCCGAACACGATGACCGGACCGATCGCCGCGTCGATACCGACGGCAATGCGCAGCGGCTGTGCGAAATGCGCGCCGGCGGCGGGTGAGGCCGATGCCGGTGCGGCCAGTGGCAGACGATAAGCGGCGAGGATCGCCCGCCCCTCCTCATCGCTGAGGGCGTCGCGGCCCTCGGCGAGCGCCGTCTCGACGATGGCGCGGGCCGCGCCCAAGTCGCTGGCGAACAGCTCCGGCGTCGAGTCCGGCGTTTGCATCAGCATGTCCTGGTTGCGGCGGAAGCGGGT
>JALOTH010000067.1 GCA_025458035.1 Rhodospirillales bacterium | reverse complement strand
CGTTGAGCGCAAAACTGGACACGACTTTTCCGCAAGGCGTCCACGTCGGCGCCTATTCGTATCTTGCATTCGAAACTCGCATCCTGTGTCACGATCGGACCCGTGGCCTTTACCTTCATACGCGGATCGGCAAGAACTGCTTCATCGGCGGCCGCAGCCTGATCCTGCCAGGCATCGAGATCGGCGACAATTGCGTCGTCGGTGCGGGATCGGTGGTCACCAAATCGGTGCCATCCCGCTGCGTCGTCGCCGGCAATCCCGCCCGCGTCCTCCGCAGCGGCATCTCTGTCGGTGCCTATGGGCGCTTCGACGAGGCGGACGCCACCGAAAGCAATCTCGTTGACCTCGGCCTCGCCTAGCCGCCGATGCCGGTGCTGACCCGCTGCTTGCTGGTCATCATGGTGGTATTGCTGCCGGCGCATGCGGCCGCGGCGGAACGGATGCTCGTCGCGTTCGGCACCAGCCTGACCGCGGGGGGCAGCTGGCCGGACGAACTGGCCAGCGCCATCGGTGCCGGCGGTGGCGAAACGTTGAATGTGCGCCGCGTCGCCGCGGGCGGTGTGGGGTCCGACTGGGGACTGGCATCCGTCGATAAGGTGATCGCCCTGAAGCCGGATCTCGTGCTGGTCGAATTTGCCATCAACGATGCGGACATCCGAAATCTGACAACCCTGGCACGCAGCGAAGCCAACCACCGTGCCATCATCATGGCGCTGCGATCGGCGCTGCCCGCCGTGATGATCGCGCTGGTGACGACCAACCCGGCGTTCGGGCCGCGCGGCTGGATCCGGCCGCAACTCGCGCAATACTACGCCCTATATCACCGGATCGCCGCCATCGAGGGCGTGCACCTGATCGATGCCTATCCCCGCTGGGACCTGGCGCTGGCGCAAGGCGACCGCCGGCACCTGCTCCCCGACGGCGTTCACCCGACGGCGGAGGCCAGCCGGGAGATTTTCCTGCCGGTTGTCACCGCTGCGGTGGCGGCGATGTTGCGCTCGCCGCCACCGCAGTAGCCGCGCCCGAACGAACCGCCCCTCGCCCTTCAGCGACTGCCCCCATCGCCGGCCGCGACAGATCGCCCCTTGGTCCCGGAATGGGTCCACGCCATACTCGCGATCCATCGATTGACCGCACGGCGAAGCCTCGCCGCGACGAGTGTTGGCAAGCAGCGGAAGGACTTCAATGGCCGACACGGCGTTGGCGGAAACGGACACCGGCGCCGCGGCGGGACACCTGCCGATTGCACGCCTCGTCGCCCGGCTGGCGCGGCTGATCGGATCGCAGGGCCCGAGCGCGTGGCTGGTGGGCTTCGGCATCGTGGTCGAGATGGCGTTCGCTTCGGCGCTGCCGTTCTCGTTGAAGTTCATCATCGATGACGGCCTGATCCGCGGCGACCACCGCTTGCTGATCGCGATCGTCATCGCCCTCGCCGTCGGCGGGCTCGCCGTTTCGGTCATCGGCCTTGCCCGCGACTTTGTTTTTGCTCGCCTCGCGGCGGCGGCGCTCGGCCAGTTGCGCGCCCGCCTGTTCGCCCATCTCCAACGCCTGTCATTGGATTTCTACGGCCGTTCCCGTTCCGGCGACGTCCTCGGGCGTTTTTCCAATGACCTCGCTTCGGTGGAGACGGCGCTCATCAACGCCATTCCATGGGGCGTCCTGCCGGCCCTCGACGTGATCGCCAACACCGGCCTTCTGTTCCTGCTGGATTGGCGCCTGGCGCTGGTCGCCGTGCTGGCGTGGCCCTTCTGCCTTCTCGCCCCGCGCATCTTCGCCAGGCGTGCGGTGGCCGCCAGCTACCATCGCAAGCAGGAGGAAGGCGCGCTGCTCGCCGTCGTGCAGGAAAACGTGCAGGCCCAGCCGCTGGTCAAGGCGCTCAACCTGCAGGGCGAAGCGACACGGCAGTTCGACGGGCACAACGTCCGGCTGATGGCGCGCGCGCGGCGAGTGGGCTTCCTGTCGGCGATGGTCGAGCGGTCTGCCGGACTGGGGATCATGCTGCTGCAGGTCCTGGTGCTCGCCATCGGCGCCTGGATGGCGGCCATCGACATGATGACGATCGGCACCCTGACGGCGTTTCTCGCCCTGTTCCTCAACGCTTCGCTGTCGCTCGCCTACACCACCCAGTTCGTGCCGACGCTGGTGCATGCGGCGGGCGGCATTGCCGTCGCCCCCAGTGTCACCGACCGGCCCGGTGCCGTCGATCTGCCGCCGCTCGTTCACGCCATCGCGTTCGAAAATGTCAGCTTCGGCTACGCTGAAAGCGAGCTGATTCTGCGCGGCGTCAGCGTCGCCATCCCGGCCACCGCATCGGTCGCCTTCGTTGGCGCGAGCGGGTCCGGCAAGAGCACCATCCTCAGCCTGCTGATGCGGCTGCACGAACCAAGCTCAGGCCGCATCACGTTCGACGGCATGGACCTGCGGGCCGCCTCGCAACACTCGCTGAGGCGGCAGATCGGCGTCGTTTTCCAGGACAGCTTCCTCCTCAATACCACCGTGGCGGAGAATATCCGGCTGGGGCGCCTCGATGCGACACCGGCCGAGATCGAAGCCGCGGCGCGCGAGGCCGAGATCCACGAGGTCATCGTTCAGCTTCCCGAAGGCTACGACACCCTGATCGGCGAGCACGGCGGACGGTTGTCCGGCGGGCAGCGCCAGCGCGTGGCGATCGCCCGCGCCCTGGTCAGGGATCCGCGGATTCTCATCCTCGACGAGGCGACCTCGGCACTCGATCCCGGCACCGAGACGGCGATCAACGCGACGTTGGCGCGGATCGGGCACGGGCGGATGGTGGTGGCGGTAACCCATCGCTTGGCATCCGTGGTGGACGCCGACGGCATCCATGTCCTCGATCGGGGGGGCATCGTCGAATCCGGCCGTCACCGCGATCTCTTGGCGCAAAACGGTCATTACGCGCGTCTGTGGGCGAAGCAGAGCGGTTTCCAGGTGAGTCAGGATGGCCTTGCCGCGGCCGTTACGCCGGCGCGGCTGCGGCATGTGCCGCTCTTCGACCAGCTTGACGACGCCACCCTTGACCTCGCTGCGCCGCTGTTCGTCACCGAGTTTCACCCGCAGCGGCGGATGGTGATCCAGCAGGGGGACGATGGTGATCGCTTTTACGTGCTGGTGCGGGGTGCGGTCGAGGTGCTGGTGTCGCAATCCGGGGAGGCTCCGCGCCGCGTCGGGATCCTCGAAGACGGCGACCATTTCGGCGAAATGGCGCTGTTGCGCTCGGCGCCACGGATGGCAACCATACGCACCCTGATGCCGTGCACGTTGCTGTCACTGCAACGCCGTCAGTTCGAAGTTCTCCTGCAACACGCGCCGCAGCTTCGCGCCCGCATGGAGGCGGTGCATTGTGCCCGCCTCGCCACCCTCAGCACCGCATGAGCATTCCATGATCCATCCCGCCACCGAACTGCGCTTTGTCAATTCCGACGTCGGCTACGGCGTGTTCGCCCGTGAGACGATCCCGTGCGGCACCATCCTCTGGGTGCTCTGCCGCCTCGACATCGTCTTCACGCCGGCGGAGGCTGCCGCCTTCCCGCCGCCCTATCAACCGATCCTGCATCGCTACGCCTACACCGACGGCCAGGGCCGCGTCGTCCTGTGCTGGGACCATGGCCGCTATATCAACCACAGTTGTGAACCGGCGATGCTGGGCGTCGGCAATGACATCGAGATCGCGGTGCGTGACATCGCGGCCGGGGAGGAGCTCACCTGCGAGTACGCGACCCTCAACCCCACCGAGCCGATGCCATGCCGCTGCGGCGCCGCCAACTGCCGCGGCGTCGTCGGCTGTGACGATCTGCTGACCTTGTGGCCCGATATCGACCGCCGCGTCGCGGCGGCACTGCCACGGGCTCGCCTGGTGCCGCAGCCACTGCTGGCGTTCGCCCGCGACGCTGAGTCCTTCTGGCAGTGGGTCGATGGTCAGGCCCCGTTGCCAAGCTGCCGCGACTTTCGCACGGCGCCCGCGGCCTCATTGGCGTTGAGCGCGAGGTCGTCCGCGACCGCAGGCAGACGGCGCGGCGGACCGTGATCGATAGGGGTGTTGCCGCCGCCGGGAACACCGCAACCCGTTGATTTGATTGGTGGGCGCGCCGGGACTCGAACCCGGGACCCTCTGATTAAAAGTCAGATGCTCTGCCGACTGAGCTACGCGCCCGCTTATGACCGGCCCACCTCATCGGGACAGTGGCGGCGTCGCGCCGCAAATGCAACGTCCCAACGCAGATTTCGCACGCGGCTGTCGCCCGGATCATGCCGCCGACGGCGGGACCGGCGGCTCACCCGTCCCAATCATGACGACCATCGGGAGCCGGCCGGTCCGAACGGCATCCATAGGTGACCGGTCGCGGCACCTCGCACGTCAGCGCCCCGGCGACGGCATCCGTCAGTTCCGCAACGCTGAACGGCTTCGCCAGAAACGTCGTCGCCTCAAGATCGGTGCCAAGCTCGTGCTCGGCGTAGCCCGACATCAGCATGACCCGCAGTTCGGGCCGCCGTTCGCGGGCGAGACGGGCAAGATGCCGGCCATCCAGTCCCGGCATCACCACATCGCTCAACAGCAGATCAACCGCAAGGTCGCCCGCCAGCGTGGCGAAGGCCGTTTCGCCGTTGTCCGTGGCGACGACCTCATACCCCTGCCGCTGCAAGACACGCTGAGCCAGCAGCCGTATCGAGTCCTCGTCCTCGACCAGCAGGATCCGTGCCGGGGGCCGCCCCGGCGCCGGCGGCGGATGATCATCCCGGTCAGCCGGGCCAGCCGCCGGTTCTCTCCCCGGAGGCAGGCCGCCAGCGGTGGCCGCCGGTCGCGCAGCCGGCGCCGCGGTCGCCGGCAGATAGATGCTGAACGTCGTCCCCTCGCCGGGAGCGCTGTCGACGAACACGTGGCCGTTGGTCTGGCGGACGATGCCGTAGACGGTGGCCAGCCCCAGCCCGGTGCCGGCGCCGGGCGGCTTGGTTGAGAAAAACGGCTCGAAGATGTTGCCGATGATCTCCTTCGGGATGCCAACACCCGTATCGGCAACCTCGATGCGGAGGTACGCCCCCGGCGCGACCACGTCATCGCCGCGGTGAATGGCGTGCGGCAGGTCGACGCGAGTGGTGCGGATCGTCAGCGTCCCGCCATCGGGCATCGCATCGCGGGCGTTGACGGCGAGATTGACGATCACCTGATCGAACTGACCCGGATCGACGCTGACGCAGCCGCAACCGCCGGCTTCAAGCTTGAGTTGAATACTCGCACCAAGCAGCCGTGTCAGCATCTTCGACAACTCGCCAAGGGCGCCGTCAACGTCGATGGTTTGCGGTTTCAAGGTCTGCTGCCGGGCGAAGGCGAGGAGTTGACGAACCAGCAGGCTGCCGCGACAGGCATTGGCCCGGATCTGTGCGACGTCCTCGACCGACGGATCCTGTGGGGGCAAGCGACCCAGCAACAGATCGCAATAGCCCAGCATCGCCGTCAACAAATTATTGAAATCATGAGCGATACCGCCCGCGAGATGGCCGATCGCTTCCATCCGCTGCGAGTGCTGCAACCGGCCCTCGATGGCTCGCCGCTCGCTGACATCGAGAACCTGGATGATAAAGCCCACCGGCTCATTGAGATCGTCGATGCGACGGGCGTGCAGCGACAGCCGACGATTGCCACTGCCACCGGCGAGGCGAATATCCGAAAGCTGCGCCGCCGACATCGTCCCCAAAACCAGCTTGGACAGCTGACCGCGGATGTCGTCGCGGTCTTCCCGGCTGACCGCGTCAACGAAAGGCCGGCCGAGCACGGTCTGCCGGTCGGCGGCGAGCATCTCGACGAAAGCGCGGTTGCAATCGACGATCGCACCGGCGAGATCAAGGGCGGCAATGCCGATCGGCGAATCCTCGAACAGGTAGCGGGCGCGGCGCGCGTCGGTGATGCGGATCGGCCGTCGCGAATTGCCCCCGGCGCCGACGGTCGCCTGGCTCGTCGAACCGCGATCAAACGGCGCCGTCATCACCGATTCTCCCCATCAGGTCGATCGCGCACCGCTGAGGCGGCCGCGCTTGACCAGGTAGCTGATGACCTGGGCCACGGCCTGATAGTGCTGCGGCGGGATCTCCGCATCGATGTCCACGCTGGCATGCAGGCTGCGGGCGAGCGGCGGATTTTCGACGATGGGCACGTCGCTCGCCTCCGCCAGTGCGCGGATGCGCTGGGCGACCGCGTCGGTGCCCTTGGCCACCACCTTCGGCGCCGGCATCGTCTGCTTGTCATAGAGCAGGGCGACCGCATAGTGGGTCGGGTTGGTGATCACCACCGTCGCCTTCGGCACCGCCGCCATCATTCGGCGGCGCGCCCGTTCAATGCGGATGCGCCGGATCCTCGCCTTGACCTGCGGGTCGCCTTCGCTGTCCTTGTGCTCGTCCCGCACCTCCTGTCGGGTCATGCGCATCTGCTTGAGGAAGGTCATCCGCTGAAAGCCGTAGTCCAGCGCGGCGACGGCGGTCATGACGACTGCCGTGGCGAACAGCAGGGCGATCAGCAAGTCATGCACGCGCTGGACGAGGCCGGGGAGCGTGACGCCGGGCAGTACCTCAACTTCACGGACCAGCGGTAATGTCACCGCAGCGACGATGGCGCTGACCACCGCGAGCTTCACCAATCCCTTGAGCAGCTCGATGACGGCGGGCAGCGAGACCATCCGCTGCAGCCCCTTCAGCGGCGAAAGGTTGCTCAGCTTCGGCGTGATCTTGTCCGGAGCCAGCATGACGCCGACCTGCATCAGCCCGGCGCAGATGACGGCGGCGGCGATGGGCAACGCAATCGGCGCGAGCGCCGCCATCGACGGCAGCGCAACATCAAGCGCCGCCTGCCGCAACCCCTCGGACTGGATCGAAACGGTTTCCGGCTCGGCGAGAAAGCGGGTCAGAGTTGGCAGCAGCAGCCCCACCGCGATGGGCGTGGCGACGGCGACGACGAGAGCGGCGGTCGCCAACGCCGCCCAACTCTTGACCTCCTGGGACAGCGCCACCTGTCCCTTCTCGCGTCCGCGATCGAGACGGCGCTGTGTCGGTTGCTCGGTTTTTTGTGCGTCGTCGTGTTCGGCCAACGCGTCAGTCCGCCCGTCAGCGCCCGATCATCTCCCCCAGTATCTCCGAATACTGGTTGAGGAACATGATCATGACGCCTGAAAAGGCGAGCATCAAGACCCATATATGCAACGAAAGTTGTGCCGGCAACCCAAAGAACAGTACCGGAAGTTGTGGCATCAGGCGCCCCAGCAGGCCGACCGCGACGTTGCTGGCGATCGAGACGATCAAAAACGGCGCCGAGAGCTGCAAGCCCAAGGCAAAGGCGGCGGTCAGCGTACGGCCCACGCCCTCGGCCGCGACGCCGCTGGCAAACGGGCCTCCGGCCGCGAACACGTGGTAGCTTTCGGCCAATGCCCGCAACATCAGGTGGTGCAGGTCGGTAACGAACACCAGCACCATGCCGGCCGTCAGAAAAAAGCCGGCAAGTGTCGAACTCTGCTGGTCGGCGACGGCATCCTGGACGACGGCGCTGGTGAACGAACCGAAAAAGGCGGCGAAGGTCCCGGCGGCATGCAGGGCCGCCATCGCGATGCGCGGGATCAGTCCGAGGAAGGCGCCAACCAGCGCCTCGCCGACGATGAGCAGGGCCATCGCCACCGGTGATGGGGGCATCGCCGGCAAACTCCCGGCCAACGCCGGAGCCAGTAGCAGCGATAATGCCAGCGCCAGCGCCAGCCGCACGCGGACGGCGACGTAGGCGGCGCTGAAACCCGGCAGGACGGCGATGGCGGTGCCGACGCGAACGAACACGAGGAAGAGGGAGAACAGGTCGGCGGACGCCAACCAAGGCGGCAGCATCGGTGTCGCCCCGCTCTAGCCGCCGGCGACGATGCGATCGAACAGCCCGTGGGTGAACTCGACCATCGTCGTCAGCATGAACGGCAGCGTGACGATGGCGATGACCAGCATCGCCACCATTTTCGGAACGAAGGTCAGCGTCATTTCCTGCACGGTGGTGAGCGCCTGAATGAGGGCGATGGCGACGCCGACGACCAAGGCAATCACCATCATCGGCGCCGAGACGAGCAGCATCACCCACACCGCCTGCCGGCTCACTTCGAGGACCGCCATCTCATCCATGCGTCGTTCCGTCCCTGTTCAGCCGGATGCCTGCCAAACCCTGTCCCCGGTGGCGCCGATCGCCGCCGTCAGATGGGCATCCGCATGATATCCTTGTAGGCTTCGACCGCGCGGTCGCGAATCGCGATGACGCTTTGCAGCGCCACCTCCGCCTCGGCGACGGCGGTAACGACGCCCGCCAGATCTTTCCGGTCGGCAATCGCCGACATCGCCTTCTGCTCGCTGCCGGCGCCCGTCTCGACGGCGTCCTGCAACAACGCGTTCATCGTGTCGGCAAAGCTGCCGGAGGCACCGGTGGCAGCCGCCGGCGATGGGGCGGCGGTGAGCTGGTCAGGGGCCCTCGCCGCCTGTGCATACGCGGAGAGCGCCGAAGCATAGCTGGAAATCGGTGTCGGCATCAGGGGATTGCTCCTTGCGGGGCGCCGGGCGCAGTGCCTCAGCGCAGGATGTCGATGGTGTCGAACAGCATCGTCCGCGACGTCTTGATGACGCTCAGGTTCGCTTCGTAGGAGCGTTCCGCTTCACGCATGTCGGCCATTTCGATGAGGGACTTGACGTTCGGCGCGTCGACGTAGCCGTCGGCGTCGGCCGCTGGATGCGCCGGCTCGAAGCGGCGCACGAACGGCGAGGGATCGGTGCGGACCGCCTGCACTTTCACGGTGTTAACGTCGAGTTGGCGATCGAGAACGTCGCGAAAAACGACGACCCGACGGCGGTAGGGTTGATCTTGCGCGTGCTGCGGTAACGAATTGGCGTTCGCCAGGTTCTCGGCGATCACTTTCAGCCGGCTGCCCTGCGCCCGCATGCCGGCCGCCGAGATATTGAGGGTTTTCAGGATATCGTCCATGGCGCGTCCATCCATCACAGGCGGTGCGTTCAGCCGCGGGCCGTCGCCGCGAGGCGCATCATGCCGAGGAACTTTTTATAAAGCTGGGTAACGAGGCGATGATCGATGGCGGTTTCGTTCATCTTGGCCATCTGTTCTTCGAGGACGACGGCATTGCCCGACGGAGCCGTCTCGTAGACGGCGCGACTGGGCGCGGCCTTGCCCGCGGCGCCACCGCCGCCGGCGGGCGACAGATGCCCCGGGCTGGTTGCCGCCAAGGTGACGGCGTTCGCGGGTTCGATGAGATCGCGAAAGCGCTGCGGCTTGAGGTCACGCGGATGAAAGTGGGGTGTATCGGCGTTGGCGATGTTTTCGGCGATCGCGACCTGCCGCTGCGCCAGCCAATTGCCGCGCCGCTGCAAGGCACTAAACAGGGGAAGCTCGGCGGTCGCCATCGTCACCTCTTTCCGGTTTCCGATGGCAGTATCCCCACCATGTTATTAACATCCGCTGAAATTCGTGCCGTTCGGAGCTGCGGCGATGATCGATGACATCCTTCGGCTGCTGGCGCGCCTGCCCGTGATCGAGCCGATCGAAATCCTGCCGCCACGCCTTGACGAGCTGTTTGCCCGGCTGCAGGCAGATGCGCCGGCGGCCGATGCCTACGCCGTCGAGGACGAAATCTGGGCGCTGTGGATACACCACGACGACGCGGCCGCCTCATCGGACATGGACGCCGCCATCGCCGCCATCGCCGCGAAGCGCTTTGAGGAGGCACAGGCGATGCTGGATGACCTCGTCCGCGCGCATCCGCTCTGGCCGGAAGCCTGGAACAAGCGCGCGACACTGGCGTTCCTGCGCGGCCGCAACGCCGACAGCGCCCGCGATATCCGCCGCACGCTGGAAATGGAGCCGCGCCATTTCGGCGCCCTGTCGGGGCTCGCGCAGATCTGCCTGCGCAACGGCTCGCCGGAGGCGGCGCTGCTGGCGTTCGAGGCGGCGCTGCGCCTCAATCCGCACCTGGCGGCGGCCCGCCTCGCTGTCGACGGATTGCGCCGCCATTATCCGCAGACACTGCACTGATCGTCGCGTTCGACCGCTGCGCGATTGTCATCGCACGCCAAACTCCGCCCACTCCGGCCGGTTAATCGCCCCGTCAAAGACGCAAAGGACACCGAATGCCGCTGATCGAACTCCAGCACCACGACACCCTCGGGATTCTGACGATGAACGACGGCGCGCGGCGCAACGCCTTCAGCGCCGATCTCTGCGCCGAGCTGCGCGCCGCCTTCGACACGCTCGCGGCCGGCGGCGCCCGCGCGGTGATCTTGCGTGCGCCGCGCGGCGCCAAGGTGTGGTCATCCGGCGCCTTTGTCGACGAATTGCCCCCGGAGGGGCCGGAGCCCTATGGCGGCGGCGAAGGCCTGCACGGTATCGTTCGCCGCATCCGTGAGTTCCCGGCACCCGTTATCGCCCTGATCGAGGGCGGTGTGTGGGGCGGCGCCTGCGAGGTGGCGTTTGCCTGCGACCTGCGTGTTGCCGTCGCCAGCGCCACCTTCGCCGTCACCCCGGCGAAGCTGGGCCTCATCTATAACATCTCGGGAGTGCTCGCACTGCTGCGCTCGGTGCCGGTGGCCGTCGCCCGCGAACTGCTGTACACCGCGCAGCCCATCGACGCCGGCCGCGCCTGGGTGCTGGGGCTTGTCAATCACGTCAAGACCGCCGACGAGATCGAGGGCTTCGCCCTGGGTGTCGCGGCGCAGATCGCGCTCAACGCGCCCCTGAGTGTCGCCGCAGCCAAGGAAGAGTTGCGCCTGCTGGAAGACGCTCTCGCCATTCCAACGGCGATCACCGCCCGCATGCTGGAACTGCGCCGGCAGGTCTATGGTAGCGCCGACGCCCGCGAGGGGCTTGCCGCCTTCCGCGAGAAGCGCCCGCCCGTCTGGCAGGAGCGGTGAACGTCGGCAGCGAAGGCGAAAAGCGATCGCTCCGGCGCGGCGTCAACCGCGGATGAGCGCTGTCCGCCGCGTCCGCCGATGGCTGCTCGGCGCCGTTATCGTCGTTGCGCTGACGCCGACGTTGGTTATCGGGCTTTATGCCGTCGCCGATCCGCCCCTGACCCCGTTGATGCTGATCCGTGCCGCTCAGGGCCATCCCATCGTCAGGCATTGGCGGCCGCTCGACGGCATCGCCCCGACGCTGCACGCGGCCGTCATCGCTGCCGAGGACAGCCGCTTCTGCCGTCATTCAGGATTCGACCGGGAGGCGCTGCAGCGTGAGATCGGCGTCTGGCTGGATGGCGAGCGACCGCGCGGCGCCAGCACGATTACCATGCAAACGGCGAAGAACATTCTGCTCTGGCCGGGCCGCGATCCGGCGCGCAAGGCCATCGAGGCATGGATGACGCCACAGATCGAAATGCTGTGGAGCAAGCGGCGGATCCTTGAAGTCTACCTCAACGTCGTCGAGTTCGCCCCCGGCATCTACGGCGCGGAAGCGGCGGCGCGACAGGCATTCGGCAGACCGGCACGGGACCTCAGCCGGCGGCAGGCCGCCCTGTTGGCCGCCGTGCTGCCGAATCCGCTTCAGCGGTCCGCCGCGGCGCCCTCGCCGCTGCTGCTCCGTCGCGCCGAGCGCATCGACCGGTACGCGGGGCAGTTGGGACCGTTGTTGGACTGCCTCCGCATGGCGTAAAAACGCGAGTGGAAACAGGTTTGTTTACGCTGCTGGTTGCCGTCGGATGCAAAGCATATTAGGTCTGGCGTGATCATGGTGAACTTGGAAGCCGCATCCGACGGTCGTCTTATCCGGCCCCTCATTGTTGTCGGCTCGGGCGTGCTCGCCGTGATCGTCGCCATCGTCCTGAACATGGTGGTATCGGACCGGCCGTCGACACCTCCCGCCACTGTCGTATCGCCGCCGGCGGTTTCCGCCGGCCCCCTCGCCGTTCCCCCGCCGGCACCGGCGCCGGAAGCCGGCCCCAGTTTCGACGTGGTGAGGGTGGAGCCCAGTGGTGCCGCCGTAATCGCTGGACGTAGCGCACCGCTAGCGCGTGTCACCATCCGCAGCGGCGGGAGCATCGTCGGCGAAGGCAAAGCCGACGAGCGCGGCGAGTGGATCGTCGTGCCGACGCAACCGCTACCGCCGGGTACCCACGAATTGACCGTCGAGATGGTGGGGGCAGGCGGGTCCACCAGGGTCGGCGACGACCTGGTCGTCATCGTCGTGCCACCACAGGCGGCCGCGGGCGAGACCGCGACGACGCCGCTCGCGGTCAAAGCCTCCCGCAGCGGCAACTCGCCATCGACGATCCTGCAGCCCACCGATGGTGATGCCGGTGCGGCCTTGGCGATCGAAACCGTTTACGGTGGAACCGATCGGCGGCTCACCATAAGCGGGCGCGCCCCCCCGCACAGCCGATTGCGCCTGTACCTCGACAATGCCTTGCTGGGTGAAGCGACCGCGGACAGCCTGGGACTCTGGCGGTTCGTGCTACAGGCACCCGTGCCGGACGGTGAACACAGCCTGCGCGCCGATGCGGTCACGGGCCGTGGTGACGTGGTCGCTCGGGTGCGCGTTCCCCTTCGCATCGATGGCGGCGGCGCAGCCTTGGTACCGCCACGCCCCGGTGACGGCCACGTCGTCGTTGAGCGCGGCGACAGCCTGTGGCGCATCGCGCAGGCGATGTACGGTGAGGGAACGGCGTATACGATCATCTATGACGCGAACCGCCATCAGATCGACGATCCCGACCTGATCTATCCCGGTCAGGTTTTTCAGCTGCCGAACACGCAATGACCACCCCCTCTTCCGCCGGCCGCGCCACCACGGCGCCGGACACGCCATCCGTGCTGCCGCCCTGGCTGCCGCGAATTCATCGCGAGGGCTGGCCATTCGTCGCCGTCGCGGCGGTGGTCAGCCTCGTCCTCGCCCTCATTGCGGCGCCGCTTGGCTGGTTGGGGGTGCTGGCCACCCTTGGTGTGGCCCTGTTCTTCCGCGATCCGGAGCGGATGACCCCCGTTGCCGACGATCTCGTCATCGCTGCGGCCGATGGCGTGGTTACCTCGGTCGGGCCCGCCCTGCCGCCGCCGGAACTCGCTCTCGATGGACAACCCCGGCTGCGGATTTCCACATTCCTCAGCGTGCTTGATGTGCACATCAACCGGCTGCCGGTCAGCGGCACGGTGGCCCGCGTCGCCTACCACCCGGGCACCTTCGTGAGCGCCGAGTTGGATAAGGCGAGCGAACAGAATGAGCGCAACAGCCTCGTCATCGCCACCCCGTCGGACGGCGATGTGGTGGTTGTGCAGATCGCCGGCTTGATCGCGCGGCGCATCCGCTGCTGGATGCGGGCAGGAGAGACCGCCGAGACCGGCCGCCGGTTCGGCCTCATCCGGTTCGGCAGCCGCGTCGACGTCTACCTGCCGTTGCAGGCGGTGGCGCTCGTCGCACCTGGACAGCGCGCCGTCGGCGGCGAAACCGTTATCGCCGATTTGACCGGCCGCGAAGCGCCGCGCCATGCCGAGCGACGCTGAACCGGCGCGACGCCGCTGGCACGGCGGCACCGGCTTCGCCAGCGGCCGCACCCGGCTGCGTGAGCTTCACATCAACCGGATGATCCCCAACATCCTGACACTGCTGGCGCTGGCCTCGGGTCTGAGCGCGCTACGTTTCACCTTGCAGGAGCGTTGGGAGCACGCGGTGCTCGCCGTTCTGGTCGCCGCCATCCTCGATGGCCTCGATGGGCGCATCGCGCGCATCCTCAAAGGAACCAGCCGGTTCGGCGCCGAACTCGATTCCCTGTCGGATTTCCTGTGTTTCGGCGTTGCGCCGGCATTCATCCTGTACCGCTGGTCGCTGGAGGACGCCGGCCGCTTCGGCTGGGCGCTCGTTCTCGTCTGGTGCATCGCCGCGGCACTGCGCCTCGCCCGCTTCAACACCGACCTCGACGATAGCGCGGCGCCATCATGGACGCGCAATTTCTTTACCGGCATGCCGTCACCGGCCGGGGCCGGCATGGCACTGCTGCCGCTCGTCCTTTGGCTGCGCGTCGAAGTCGATCTGTTTCGTTCGCCCGCCTTCGTTGCCGTCGTCATCGTCGCTGGCGCCATGCTGCTGGTCAGCCGCGTCCGCACGTTTGCCTTCAAGCGCATCAAACTGGCGCAGCGCTGGGTGCTGCCGGCGATGATCGTCGTCGGCCTTTATGTCGCTGCCCTGGTCAGCGACCCGTGGCTGACGCTGATCCTGACGCAGATCGCCTATCTCGCCTCGATACCGCTCAGCGACCGCCGGTTCCGCCATCTTCAACGGGTGATGACACAGCCGCCAGCGACCGGCTCCGCCGCTTAGATCGCTCGCCCGGGTCGTCGCTGCCGCGCGGCTGATGGTGCCGGATTGAAACCGCCCGCGCCGCTTGGCCGTACGGTTCGGCTCGGCTATGGTCACCGCTTACCGCCGTTTTCTCACACCGTTCGAGGACCGCGATGCCGACCTTGCGCGCCCTCCGTTTCCTGACCCTGCTGGTGCTCGCGATGGTGGGGTTGCCGGCGGTCGGCCATGCGTCGGATGGCCCGCGCTTCATTCGCATCGGCACCGGCGGCATCGGCGGGACCTACTTTCCCGTCGGTGGCCTGATCGCCAACGCCATCAGCAGCCCGCCCGGCGGCGTCAGCTGCGAGCTTGGCGGCAGTTGTGGTGTTGCCGGGGTCATCGCCACCGCCGTGTCGACGCAAGGCTCCGTCGAGAACGCGGACCTCGTGTCCCGGCGCCGTTTGGACATGGGGCTGTGTCAGGCTGACATCGCCCACGATATCACCCTGGCTGCTGGCGCGTTCAGCGGCAAACCGGCGCTCGCCAACCTCCGCGCCATCGGCACCCTGTTTGACGAGCAGATTCATATCGTCGTTCGCCGCGACGATGCCATTCGATCCCTCACCGAGTTGAAGGGGCGGCGCGTTTCCCTCGGAGAACCCGGCTCGGGCACCCGCGTAACCACGACCAAGCTCTTCGCCGCCGTGGACATCACCCCGCAGAACCTCGACGTGATCCTTGAGCCGGTCGATGCCGCCGGCGACGGCCTCGTCGAAAACCGGCTGGCGGCTTTCGCCATTGTCGGCGGCTATCCTATCGCTGCGATCAGCCACGCGGCGGAGCGGCTACCGGTCACCCTGCTCGCCATCGGCGGTGATGTCGCGGCCAGCTTCCGGCGGCAGCACAGCTTCTATACCGGCGCGGTCATTCCGGCCGGAACCTACGCCGGCGTTGGCGCCACCCCAACGATCGCCGTTGCCGCACTGCTGGTTGTCGCCGCGGAGATGGATGAGGACCTCGTTTACAACATCACCCGCGCCTTGTGGGACCCTCGAAACGCGAAAACGCTGACGGCGGGCGCGGCCGACCGCCGCTTCCGGCTTAGCCGCGCGCTCGAAGGCGTCTCGATCGGACTGCACAGCGGCGCCGCCCGCTTCTATGGCGAAATCGGGCTGCGCCCGGCGGGCGAGCTTTGACGGCCCGGCCGGCAGACGAGCGGACATCACCGTGCGCGAAACCCACCTCATCGAGGCCGCCGACAGCCCGATCCCGATCACGCCGGTCGGCAAGGGAAGCTTGGAGCGTTGGCTGGCCGAGGCTCCGGCCGCCGCTGCCCGCTGGGTGACGTCGACAGGGTTTACCGCCGATGCGGGACAGGTGTGCGTGATCCCCGACCGCGAAGGCGCGATTGGCGGCGCACTGCTGGGCGTCGCAGCGAGCCCCGGCCCTTGGGACTGGTCCGCTGCCGCGGAGGCGCTGCCGCCCGGCGCCTACCGCATTGACGCAGCACTGGACACACCGGCGGCGAACGCCGCGGCGCTCGGCTGGGGCCTTGCGTGCTACCATTTCGGCCGCTACCGCGCCCGCGACCGCCGATTGCCGGATCTGCTCTGGCCGCCCGGCGCCGACCGGACGTCGGTTACGCGGGAGATCGAGGCCACCTGGCTGGTCCGCGATCTAATCAACACGCCGGCGGCAGACATGGGGCCGGCGGAGCTCGCTGGCGCCGCACTGGCGGTTGCCGATCGGCACGGCGCCCGCGCCGAGGTGATCGTCGGCGACGACCTGTTGGCGCACAATTATCCGATGATCCACGCGGTAGGCCGGGCCAGCAGCCGGCCACCGCGGCTGGTTGACCTTGTCTGGGGTGAACCGGGCCGGCCGAAGGTAACGCTGGTGGGCAAGGGCGTCTGCTTCGATAGCGGCGGCCTCGACTTGAAGCCATCGTCGGCCATGAAGCTGATGAAGAAGGACATGGGCGGCGCCGCCATCGTCGTCGGCCTCGCGCAAATGCTGATGGCTGCCCACCTGCCGATCCGGCTGCGGGTGCTCATTCCCGCGGTCGAGAATAGTGTCGGCGGCAACGCGATGCGGCCGCTCGATGTCATCCGCAGCCGCAGTGGTCGGACGGTCGAGATCGGCAACACGGATGCCGAGGGCCGCCTCATCCTCGCCGACGCCCTGGCGGAAGCGGCAAGCGAGCAGCCGGCGCTGCTCATCGACTGTGCGACGCTGACCGGCGCGGCGCGTGTCGCCGTCGGCAGCGAACTGCCGGCAGTATTCACCACGGACGACACCCTGGCCGCCGTGCTGATCACCGCTGGCGAGGCCATCTTTGACCCGGTCTGGCGGTTGCCGTTATGGCCCGCCTACCGCCGCCACCTGGACAGCGCGGTCGCCGACGTCAACAGCGCCCCCGATCACCCGTTTGCCGGGGCGATCCTTGCCGCCCTGTTTCTCGAGGATTTCATCCGGCCAACGGTGCCGTGGATGCACCTTGACGTCATGGCGTGGAACCTGGAGGCGCGGCCGGGACGGCCGAAGGGTGGTGAAGCGATGGGGATGCGAGCCCTCAACGCCATGATCGCGGCACGGTTCGGCGCCACGCCGTGACCGCCGGAGCGCGGCGGCGGGGCGATGCTCGGCGGCGCCTGATCCAATCACCTACCCACGACGTAGGATAAGTTAATTGCAAACATCGGAGGCGTTATGGGAGCTCTCTTGTACGCGAAGGGAATCGTTGTTCTGATCGTTGCCAGCGCAATACTGTTCACCAGCATCGAGCGGCGAATGCCATCATTGCAGAGACTGCGCAGCCGCCACCGGTAACGGGTTTTGCCTTCGCCGCATGGTGTCAGCGGGCAGGCAAAAAAACTGGCCCGCTGACACCGCTGGCGGCGGGCGTCAAAGCGATCGCTGCCGCTGGCGGGCGACCGGCCGGAAGCGAGCGAGGTAGGTGGGAACGATCGCTTCGACCGCCGTCGGCGCAACCCCGAGATCCTGCAAACCGAGCGCCCCGGCACTCACGACATTGTCAGTCCGCAACAACCGAACCTGATCCGGTGTCAACGGTGGCACCGGCAGCCACTGCAGGAAAAACGCCTGCACCTGGGCAACGGCGAGCGGGACCGGAAGCAACATGCGAGACCGCTTGGTCTCCTTCAGCACAATCTCCATGAGTTGGCGAAAGCTGTAGACGCGCGGCCCTCCCAGCTCGTACACCCGGCCGGCCGTATCGCGATGGTCGAGAATGCGCATGATGGCGTCCGCGACGTCGCCGACATAGACCGGCTGAAATCGTGTCGGAAACACCGGCAGCGCCGGCAGTACCCGCGACAAAGCCGCGAACTGGCCGGGAAACTCTGCCTTGGCCGCGTCCTCGCCCGCCGCCTTGGTTCGCGCATAGCGCGCCGGCGAAGCGGCATCGGCACCCAGTGCCGACATCTGGACCAGGCGCTGCGCGCCGGCTTCACGCGCCGCTCGCGCTACATTGGCGGCTCCATCGACGTGCAGCCGCTGGAATGTGCGGCGGCCTTTTTCGTAGAGGATCCCGACGAGATTGACGACGGCGTCGGCCCCGACAACGGCGGCGGCCACGGTCGGCGGCATGGTAATGTCGCCCCGCATCGGCACGATCTGGCCAACGTCACCGGCAGTCTTCAGCGCTTGCGCCGTCTCGGTGTCGCGCACGACCACGCGAATGATCCAGCCGGCCGCCGCCAACCGTTGCACCAGCGTTCGGCCGACAAAGCCCGACCCGCCAAAGATGGTGACAACCCGACGTTCCATTGGTTCAGGCCTCCTGCCGCGGAATTTCCGCGGCTTCGGGATTGACAGCAGTGCTTTCCGCCCATTAGCTCTTGTCGGTGTTCAACGCAACCGCAGCGTTGGCCCAGGTGGCGGAATTGGTAGACGCGCAGGTTTCAGGTACCTGTGGCCGCAAGGTCGTGGAAGTTCGAGTCTTCTCCTGGGCACCACCGCACACGAATCCGCGGCAACGTTTCCAGCAGTGCACATCGACAGGACGGTAGTGGCGTGGGCGCCAGCGATCCGATGATTCACGTTCACCGCGGCGATCTGCCCGCGGAGCTCAGCTTCCCGGACGGCGTTGCCGTCGACACGGAAACGCTCGGCCTCAGGCCGTTCCGCGACCGGTTATGCCTGTTGCAACTGTCCAGCGGCGACGGCACCTGCCATCTCGTCCACTTCCCGCCGGAACTGCGAGCAGACGAGCGCTACCGCGCCCCGAACCTGATCCGATTGCTCAGCGACACGCGGACGACCAAGCTGTTCCATTATGGCCGATTCGATATCGCAGCGATCTACGTGCATATGGGTGTGCTGACGGAACCCGTGTACTGCACAAAAATCGCGTCTCGCCTGGTGCGGACCTACACCGACCGTCACGGCCTGAAGGACCTGTGCCGGGAGCTGCTCGGCGTCGAATTGTCAAAGGAACAGCAGAGCAGCGACTGGGGTTCCTCCGAGCTGACGCCGGAACAGCTGCGCTATGCGGCCGGCGACGTGCTCTATCTGCACCGTTTGCGTGACCGCCTTGATCAGATGCTGGCGCGCGAAGGCCGGCAGGATCTTGCCGCCGCATGCTTTGCCTTCTTGCCGATGCGCGCCCGCCTCGATATCGAAGGCTGGCCTGACGAGGATGTTTTCGCGTATAAGGTGTAGCGGCGCGATGGCGATCTGCGGGCGTTGACCCCTATCGGCAGTGCGGGCCATAATCCAACGTGGACTCGAATTTGCTAGCGGCGGCTGACCGGCTTCTCAACGGGTCGAATTTGCTAGCGGCGGCTGACCGGCTTCTCAACGGGTCCATAACGAGCTTGCGGGAACCGCCCCCGGACGGGACATTGTCGTGACCACACTCAGCGCACCTTCATTGCGGGCGAAAACGGAGACAGGCCTGGCGTCGGCCCGCCGCGTCCTTCAGTTGGAGGCGGCGGGGATCGAGACGCTGTCGAAATCCCTTGATGAGAGCTTCGGCCGGGCGCTCGCCATCCTTGAGCGGACGAGCGGGCGGGTCATCGTCACCGGCATGGGCAAAAGTGGCCATGTCGCGACAAAGGTGGCCGCCACATTTTCCTCGACGGGAACACCGGCACAGTTCGTCCATCCCGCCGAGGCCAGTCACGGTGATCTGGGGATGATCACCGATCGCGACGCGGTGATCGCCTTTTCCAACTCAGGCGAAACGACGGAACTCGCCGACCTCGTCACCTATGCCAAACGCTTTGAGATTCCGCTGATCGCCATTACCGGCCGTGCCGGCTCGACACTCAGCGAGGCGGCCGATGTGACGCTGTTGCTGCCGTCGACACCGGAGGCCTGTCCGATGGGCCTTGCGCCGACCACTTCGACGACGGTGATGCTGGCCCTTGGCGATGCGCTCGCCGTCGCCCTGCTCGAACGCAAGGGATTTTCCGCAGAGGACTTCCGCGTGCTGCATCCCGGCGGCAAGCTCGGCCGCCGGCTGCTGCGGGTGTCGGCGATCATGCATAGCGGCGAGACGATGCCCATCGTGAATCGGGCGGCGCTGATGGCGGACGTCCTGTTGACGATGACGGCGAAGGGGTTCGGGTGCGCTGGTGTCATCAGTGACGAAGGTCAACTGCTCGGCGTGATCACCGACGGCGATCTGCGCCGTCACATGGCGGCCGACCTCGTTTCGATGACCGCAGAGCAGGTGATGACCGCCAACCCGAAGGCCATCCGCCCCGATGCGCTGGCCAGCGAAGCCCTGCATGTGATGAACGCGCGCGCGATCACCAATCTGTTCGTCGTCGAGGATGACCGCCCCGTCGGCATCGTGCACGTTCATGACTGCCTGCGGGCGGGCGTAGCCTGACGTGGGCGCCGGTTCATCCGCTCTGCTGCCGTTGGTTGCTGTCGCCAAGCCGGACACGGCAAGGCGGCCGGCGGTGCGCCCCGTCAGTCTGGCGGCGGCCGCGAGGGAACCCGAGCCGGAGCCACCGGCGCGGCTCGGCAGTCGCTGGCGGCGAACGCGCGTCGCCGTGCTTAAGGTCGCGCTGCCGCTGATCGCCGTCGCCACGCTGACGCTGGTCGCATTTTGGTCGACCCTGTGGCCGGGTACGGAGCGTCTGCGATTGCGCGGCGCCATTGCGGTCGCTGATCTTGCGGAAGGCTCGGACGCCGTGCTCGATACCACCTTGACCGGATTCGACGCCAAGGGGCGGCCCTTCCAGATCGAGGCGGCCGTCGTGCGCAACATCGGCAGCCAGCAGAAGCCGATGCTGCTGTCGGCGCCGCGCGGTGAACTGACTTTGAAAGGCGGCGGCCGGCTGACGATCACCGCCAACGATGGCCGGTACGATCGCCACGCCGAACAGGTTGACCTGAGCGGCGCCGTGACCCTCACCGATCCCTCCGGATATCAGATGCGGTCCAGCGTCGCCCGGATCGATCTGCCGAGCGGCGAGGCCAGCGGCGATAAGCCCGTGCGCGTCGAAGGACCGCTCGGCACGCTCAATGCTGAAGGCTTTCGGGTTACCGATAACGGCCGCGTGGTGAATTTCACCGGCAGATCGCGGATGCTGATCACGCCCCGTGAGCCCTCGTCGCACTGAATCATGGCCGCTTACCGCTCCGCTGCAACGAGCTTGGCCACCACGCTGGCGCTGCTGATCGTTACCGCGCTCGCCGCCCATGGCGCCGCCGAGTCGACACCGGAAGCGGCGGGCGGCGGGGCGTCGGCGGTACGCGATCCTGCCGAGGCGACGGCGGCGTTACCCATTGAAATCGAGGCTGACCAGGGGATCGAATGGTTTCGTGACCAGCAGATCGTTTATGCGCGCGGCAATGCGCGCGCGGTTCGCGGCGATCTCACTGTCACCGCTGACGTTCTCGGTGCCCGGTACCGGGATCGGCCCGAGGGTGGTCAGGAGGTTTGGCAGTTGGACGCGCTGGGGAACGTGAAGATCGCTTCGCGGGGACAGACCGCCGTGGGCGACAGCGGCGTGTTCGATCTCGATACGGGTGTCTTGCTGCTCCACGGTACGCCGACGCGAATGGTCAGCAATGGCGAGATGATTTCCGCCAATCGCGAGATCGAGTATGCAACGAAGGCGCAGGTCATCATCGCCCGCGGCGACGCGGCGGCGCGGCAGGGCGACCGCCTCATCAGGGCCGATGAAATCACCGCCCACCTCGAACGCAAGGCGGACGGCGGCACCCGCGTTCACAGGATTGAAGCCAGTCGCGATGTCAGCGTCGTCACCGCCAAGGAAGTCATCCGCGGCAACCGGGGCGACTACGACGTGACCGCGGGCTCGGCCGTCGTCACCGGCGACGTCAAGATCACGCGCGGCGCCAACCAGCTTAGTGGCTGCCGCGGCGAGATCGACTTCAAGGCCGGGGTCAGCCGGCTGTTGTCGTGCGCCAGTGAGGATCGGCCGGTGCGCGGATTGATCATGCCCGGCGCCTCCGGCGAAGGCCGGGGCACGGCGCCGCGTTGACCGGCAGCGGACGGTCCCGGTGAACGAGTTGATGGAACTGGATGTGCGGGCGGCGGAGACGGCAGCCGATCCGTCCCAGGCGCGTTCGCTCGACCGCCGCCGCGGCCTTTATGCCAGCGGCCTCGTCAAGTCCTATGGCCGGCGTATCGTTGCCCGGGAGATCAGCTTAACCCTGCAGCGCGGCGAAGTGGTTGGGCTGCTGGGTCCCAACGGTGCTGGCAAGACGACCTGTTTTTCCATGATCACCGGCCTGATCGCGCCGGACGCCGGCGTCGTGGTCCTCGACGGCGTCGATATCACGCGGCTGCCGATGTACCGGCGCGCGCGTTTGGGCCTCGGCTACCTGCCGCAGGAGCCGTCGGTGTTTCGTGGATTGACGGTCGAAGACAACCTGCGGGCCGTCCTCGAGGGTCAAGCCGGAACAAAGGCGCAGCGCAAGGCCACCGTGAAAGCCCTGTTGACGGAATTCGGTTTGCTCGACGTTCGCAAGACGCGGGCGGTGTCGCTGTCCGGCGGCGAGCGACGTCGCCTGGAGATCGCGCGGACGCTGTCCAGCAACCCGCAGTTCATTTTTTTGGACGAACCTTTCGCCGGCATCGACCCCATCGCCCTTGGCGAGATCCGCAACCTCGTCAAGCACCTCAAGGATCGCGGCATCGGCGTGCTGATCACCGACCACAACGTTCGCGAGACGCTCGACGTCATCGATCGTGCCTACATCATCTACGATGGAAGGGTGTTGATGAGCGGCGCGCCGGACGAAATTGTCGCGAACGAGGAGGTGCGGCGCGTGTATCTCGGCGACGCGTTCAGCCGATAGGGGCAACGTCCGTGGCGCTAGGCCCGAGGCTCGATCTGCGGCAGACGCAAAGTCTGGTGATGACGCCGCAGCTTCAGCAGGCAATCAAGCTGCTGCAATACTCCAGTCTCGAACTGTCGGCGTTCGTTGACTCGCAGCTGGAACAGAACCCGCTGCTGGAGCGGCAGGAAGGCAACCCTGACGGCTCGCCCGGAGAGCCCGGAGACGACACCCAGCCGGCGGCGGACGCAGCGTCCGACGGCGAGTTGCGGTCGGTCGACGAGGCGGTGAGCGGCGACGATGCCCTCAGCGTCGGCGAGGCGGCGCTGGACGTGGAGTATTACGACAACGTCTACGATGCGGGCGATCCGATCGACGGGGGCGCGCGCAGCGGACTGGACGCCGGCATGCCGACCAGTCGCGGCGGCAGCTTCGACGACGGCGAAGCAAACCTCGAGGAGATGCTGTCCAGCCGGACGACCCTCAAAGAACACCTGATGACGCAGTTGTCCATCGATATCGATGATCCCGCGGACCGCATCATCGGCCTGCATCTCATCGACATGCTGGACGAGGCTGGCTATCTCGCCGGTAGTTGCCAGGCGATCGCCGAGTTGCTCGGGTGCCCCGTCGAACGCGTCGAGGCGACGCTGGCGCGGGTGCAGCGCTTCGATCCGCCGGGCGTGTTTGCCCGCTCCCTGGCCGAGTGCCTTGCCCTGCAACTCGCCGACCGCGGGCTGCTGACGGCGCCGATGCGCTCCGTCCTGCAGCACCTCGACCTGGTCGCCAGACGCGATTGGGTTTCGCTGGCGAAATTTGCGGGTGTCGGCACGCCGGCGATCATGAAGCTGGTGGCGACCATCCGCACCCTCAACCCCAAACCCGCGTCGTCGTTCGATGACAGCATTGCGCAGCCGGTGATCCCCGACGTGCTCATGCGCGCGCAGCCCGGTGGCGGGTGGATTGTCGAGTTGAACAGCGAAACCTTGCCGCGCCTGCTCGTCAACAACCAGTATTACGCGCAGGTCAGCCGCTCGATCCGCCATCGCGACGAACGCCAATACATCAACGAGTGCCTGCAATCGGCGAACTGGCTGGTTCGCTCGCTGCATCAGCGGGCGACGACGATCCTCAAGGTCGCTTCCGAGATCATTCATCAGCAGCAGGGGTTTTTCACGAACGGCGTGCAAGCGTTACGGCCGCTGATCCTGCGCGACATTGCGGAAGCCATCGGCATGCACGAATCGACGGTCAGCCGGGTGACCGCCAACAAGTTCGTGGCGACCCCGCGCGGCATTTATGAACTCAAATACTTCTTCACCCATGCCGTCGGCGCCACCGCCGGCTGCGACGGACACTCGGCGGAATGGGTACGGCATCGGATCAAGGCGCTGATCGACGGCGAGGCGGGCAACGGCGTGCTGTCCGACGACACGATCGCCGAGGCCTTGCAGGCGGAAGGCATCGACATTGCGCGGCGCACGGTCGCCAAGTACCGTGAAGCGCTTGGCATTCCCTCGTCGGTGCAACGTCGGCGGGAGAAGGGAGACGGATGCTAATCGCATGCTCCTTGACGAAGGCTGTGAAACGTCGGGGGACGGCCCCTTGACACCAATTTGACGCAATCCTAGTGTCCCGCGGCTTTCGGGACCGGACAAAGAATACCCGCCAACGGGTGGTGGCGGCGCTATCGCAACGGAACCGCGGATGGTGGCATCGGCCCCCATGGTCCATGATCCCACCAAGGTGCTTTTCGCATGGATGTGTCGATCAAAGGTAAAGGCCTGAACATTGGCGACTCGCTGCGGGCGCACGTCGAAGACGCCCTGACGACCACGGTTGGCAAGTACTTCGCCAAGGCGGTCGATGCGACCGTCACGATGTCGCGCGAGGCTCACCGGTTCCGGGCCGATATCACCGTGCATCCGATCCGCACGGTGACGTTGCAAGGTCATGCCGCCGAGGACGATGCCTACGTGGCCTTCGATGCCGCGCTGGAACGGATCGGCAAGCAGTTGCGCCGTTACAAGCGCCGCCTCAATGACCATCATCGCTATCGTGCCGCCGACGAAAGCGGCGCGACGATGGCGCATATGGCGGTCTTTGCTCCCGAGCCGGCGGATGACGAGTTGCCGGCGGACGGGCAACCTGCGATCATCGCGGAAATGGAGACGGAAATCCTCACGCTCAGCGTGAGCGACGCCGTCATGCGCATGGATCTCGCCGATCTCTCGGCGCTGGTTTTCCGCAATCGCGCCAACGGCAGATTGAACGTCGTCTACCGCCGATCAGATGGTAACATCGGTTGGATCGATCCCGAAACCCCGGGACAGGGTTGAGGCAAGCTTACCGATGGAAATTGCAGAGCTTTTGAAACCCGACCGCGTCGTTTCACGCTTGCGCGCAACGAGCAAGAAGCAAGCCCTGCAAGAGCTTGCCCGCCGCGCCGGCGAGATCACCGGCGAGCCGGAGAAGCTCATCTTCAACGCACTGATGAAGCGCGAGCGACTGGGAACAACGGGGGTGGGCAATGGCATCGCCATTCCGCACGGCAAACTCCCCAACCTCGATCGCCTCTATGGCATGTTTGCGCGTCTCGAACATCCGATCGAATTCGAAGCCATCGACGATCGGCCGGTTGACCTGATCTTTCTGTTGCTCGCGCCAGAATCGTCCGGCGCCGATCATCTGAAGGCGCTCGCCCGCGTCTCGCGCCTTCTCCGGGACCGCTCGGCCTGCGAAAAGCTGCGTGGCACCGATGATCCGGAGGCACTGTACGCGCTGCTGACGGACAGTTCGGCGAGTTGGGCCGCGTAGAAAGCGAAGATAGCGGCTAGGCAGGACGGTACGGCGCACCGCGCTGCTCTGATAGGTCGGTCCCTTCTTAGTGCACGCCGAACGCTTCCAGGTCGTTCTGGCGCAGCGCGGCCAGCGCGATATCGCGGCTATCCATGACGGCCAGGGGATCTCCGTTGGCGCCATGGATGGCCCACAGGGTGCCCGCATCGGTCACCAACGCCTTGACATAAGCGATCTGCCCCTGCCCGAGATCGGCGAAGGCCGCCGCCGTGAGCCGTTTCGGCTCCGCTGAGCCATCGCTGCCGTCAAACGTCCGATCATTCATCTTGGTATCCTCATCTGCGCCCCACGGCGAGAACTCTCATCGCGGCCGTACGCATCGGTGTCTCACCCTTGTGCTTTCGCGCGATCGGCAGCGATGGATCACCGATTTCTTCCGCCGCCGCGGCATCGACCGCGCACGATTGCTGCAATGCAGCATAAAAATTGAGATGGGCGGTGATCAGCATGCTGTCAATGGCCGAGCGCACCGCGTGGTTGACGACACGGGCCGATCCCTTTATATGCCCCATTTGGGGTAAAAACGAGCCCAAACTCGTCAACACTCTCGCCTTGTCTGTTGATAACTCTGTGGATGGCGTCGTCATCACGTAGGCGATTGCTGCCAACGCACCAAGCGCTGCCCCTGCTGCCGCCCACGAGGGCACGCAACACGTTGAATTCGCGAATTAAATGGCTTAACCGCGGCGGTTATGTCACACGGGCAGACGGATGCCGTTGACGACCCGATTGTGCACAACTTTCACGGCTTAATGCAGCCGCGAAGACGCAACGAGGTGCAAAATCACCGAGATGATGCGTCGTATGGTTTCGCCGGCCTCGCCTTTCCTAAAACCGTCACGTTCTTGTTGGCTCCGCCCCATCCCTTAACCCGTTGGCCTGCCTTCACACAGTGTCATGTCAGCGCAATGCAAATTTCACAACCGGCGCGCCGCTGCCGCTCGCCGCGTCAGCAGGCCGCATTCGCGCTTGCGGAAATATCCTCATTGATCCGCGCGCCGGTCAGCTCGACGAGGTCTGACATCGTCGTCGGAAAGACCCAAAACGGGTGTCCGGCCGCCGCATAAACGATGGGAAAGCGCCCCAGCCCGACATCGATGACCACCGGTAGCGACCGTACCAAGCCGACCGGGGCGACACCGCCAATGGCGAAACCCGTCGCCGCGCGCACTGCCACCGCATCGGCACGCGCCACCACGCCGCTCATGCCCAAGGCGGCCGGCAGCGCGTCCTCACGGCATCGCCGGTCGCCACTGAGCAACGCCATCACTGGCGTTCCGCCGATGAGGAACACCAGCGATTTGACAATGGCACCGGCGAGCACACCGAGAGCGGTCGCCGCTTCGGCAGCGCTGCGCGCCGAGTCCTTCAGCTCGATGACGCGCGAACGCGAACCCGCCGCGATCAATGCCGCCTGTACCCGTTGCACCGAAGCCGGCGTTTCAATCTCTGTCATCGTCGATACCGCTTCCTGCTGCATGCCCATCCGAGGTTTCATCGGCCGCCGCCGCACCGTCATCAGCCGATGCCAATGTCGACTTCAACGCATCCGCCAGCAGCCGGAAATCGGTGTCCCGCGCCGATCGACGCCGCCAAACCAGGGCAATCTGGCGTGTCGGCTGGGGCGATCCGAACGCTATGGCAACGATGCCCGACGCGCGCAGCCGCTCATACGGAACCGCCATTTCCGGCAACAGCGTCATGCCAAGGCCGTTCGCCACCATCTGCATGAGCGTGCCGAGACTGGTCGCCTGCAAGTCTTCCTTCGCATGGCCGGGCGCGACGCGGCAAGCGGTCAGGACGTGCTCACGCAGGCAGTGGCCATCCTCCAGCAACAGCAGCGGTTGTCCCCGCAGGTCATCGCGGTCGACGGTGGGTCGGCTTGCCAGTGGATGGTCGGCGCGGCAGGCCAGCAGCAGCCGATCATTGCCCAGCAACGCCGCCTGCAGCGGCCCCGTTTCATAAGGCAGCGCGATCAGCGCTGCGTCCAGCCGCCCTCGCCACAGTCCGTCGATGAGAACGCCCGTCTGCTCTTCGCGCAAGTACACGCGCAGATCGGGATACAAGGTGCGCAGCGGCGGCAGCGCGCGCGGCAGCAGATAGGGTGCGACCGTCGGGATGACGCCTAAGCGAATGAGGCCGGTCAGCGGTTTGGCGCCAATCGCCGCGAGATCAACAAAGTCTTCAGCCGCCGCCAGAATCGTTCGCGCCGGCTCGACGAGCCGCTCACCGATTGGCGTCAACTCGACATGACGCTTGCTGCGCGCAAACACCTCGACGCCGAGTACGGTCTCCAACTCGCGAATACCGGCGCTCAGCGTCGATTGGGTCACCAAGCAATCTTCGGCCGCATGCCCGAAATGCTTGCGTTCGGCGACGGCGACGAGATAGCGCAGCTGTCGCAGGGTCGGTAGCGGTTTCATCGGCGGATCCAGCGGGTGCCGCGGGTGCGGGAGTTGCGGTGCCGCGCTGACGGCGATGCACCGCGAGCCGTCGTACGACGGCCGGCACCGGTTTGCAGCTTCGGCATTGGTGCGCACCGGCCGATCGCGATAGTCTTACGGGAGCCTCGCGTGTCGCGTCGGCCATGAGTGGTGAGGAGGATACGTCGGTGGACCCCTTGGATGGTCTCGGCCTCGAGGTCAGCGTCCAGGCGCGTTTGCGTCTTATTCACGACCGCATCAAGCAGTCGCTGCCCGGGATCAGCCGGGTTGCCATTGCCACCTATGATCACGCGACGCAAGTTCTGCGGACGTTCGTGCACAGTACCGACGGCGAGCCGCCATTCACCCATTATGACGCCCGCCTTCCCGAGGTGCCGTCCCTCAACGAGTTGGCACGGGTCGGCGGCGACCGGGTCATCGGCGACTTGGCCGCCGCCTGCGGCCACGACGGGGCGCCGCCCGCCGGCTCGCACAACCGGAAGCTCGTCGACCACGGCTACCGGTCGAGCTACACAAAGCCGTTCTACGACCGCGGCCGCTTCGCTGGATTCATGTTTTTCGACTCGCCGGAACCCGACTACTTCGCCCCGACCCGGATCCATCATCTGTCCGTGTTCACGGCGCTGATCGGGACAATGATCGCCAAGGACATCGACAAGGCCCGCGAGGTCCGCTCCGCCGTGCAGTGGGCCAAGGACTTCGGCCATGTGCACGATGCCGAAACCGCCGGCCACCTGGAGCGGATGGCGCATTACGCGGAACTGATCGGCCGCACCCTCGCCGCCGCAACGACGAACGTCGGCATCGACGATGAATTCATCGAATTCGTCTTCCTGTTCGCACCCTTGCATGACATCGGCAAGATCGGCATTCCCGATAAGATCCTGCTCAAGGAAGGCCCCCTCACCCACGATGAGTTCCTTGAGATGCAAACTCACGTCAAGCAAGGGGTGGAGCTGGTGGACAGTCTCACCCGTCGCTTCGACATCGTCGGCGATGAGCATGTCGCCATTCTTCGCAACATTGTCGCCTACCACCACGAGTCCTTTGACGGAGATGGCTACCCGAGCCATCTGGCCGGCACCGACATCCCGATCGAGGCGCGCATTGTCACCGTCGCCGACGTCTTTGACGCCTTGACCAGCAAGCGCCCGTACAAGGAGGCGTATCCGGTTGATGAGGCCTTCCGCTTCCTTAAGGAGCAGGCCGGCCGCAAATTTGATCCCAACTGCGTCGACGCGCTGATCCGCAACCGGCCGCGCATCGCCGAACTGCAACGGCGCTTCGCCGGCAACAGCGTCGGCGACGTCGGCTTTCACGAAGGCTACAGCCCCGAACTCTGATCAGCCGCGGCGACGGATTGCCGCCTAACCGGCGATCGCGCGGCGCAGCAGTTCGTTGACTTGACCGGGGTTTGCCTTGCCCTGGGTGGCCTTCATCACCTGGCCAACAAGCCAACCCAGAACCTTGTCATTGCCTGCCTTGAACTGCTCGACCTGCTTGGGGTTCGCCGTGATGACAGCGGCGATCGCCGCCTCGATGGCGCCGATATCGGTAATCTGCCGGAGGCCGCGCGCCTCGACAATCGCTGCCGGATCGTCGCCCGTCTCCGCCATGATCTCGAACACGTCCTTCGCCAGCCGGCCGGAGACGGTGCCATCGGCAATCAGGTCGAGAAGTTTGCCGAGCGCGTCGGCGCTGATTGGCGATTCGGTGATGGCACGGCCGTCCTTGTTGAGCACCGCGAACACATTGGTAATCACCCAGTTGGCCGCCTGCTTGCCATCGCGGCCACGGGCGACCCGCTCGAAGTATTCGGAAGACTCCTTCTCCGCCACCAGCACGCTGGCGTCATAGGGGGTCAAGCCATAGTCGGCGATGAACCGCTGCTTGCGCTGGTCCGGCAGTTCCGGCAGCGTTGCCCGGATCCCCTCCACATATTCGCGGCTCAGCCGCAGCGGCAACAGATCAGGGTCGGGAAAGTACCGATAGTCGTGCGCATACTCCTTGGCGCGCATCGATCGCGTCTCGCCGCGGGCAGAGTCGTACAGCCGCGTTTCCTGCACGACACTGCCCCCCGCCTCGTAGACGGCCACCTGGCGCACGGCCTCGTGTTCGATCGCCTGCATGACGAAGCGTACGGAGTTGACGTTCTTGACCTCGGCGCGCGTTCTAAGCTCGTTCTCACCGGCTCTGCGCACACTGACGTTGATGTCGCAGCGCATCGATCCCTGTTCCATGTTGCCATCGCAGGTGCCGAGATAGCGCATGATCGCCCGCAGCTTTCGCAAGTATGCGCCCGCTTCCTCCGGGCTGCGGAGATCCGGCCGCGAGACAATCTCCATCAAACCAACGCCGGCGCGATTGAGATCGATCAGGGTGTACCTCGGGTGCTGATCATGCAGCGACTTGCCGGCGTCCTGCTCGACGTGCAGGCGCTCGATGCGGATGTCCTTGCTCGATCCGTCGGCAAGATCGATGGTGACCTTGCCTTCGCCGACCAGCGGCCGCTGATACTGGGAGATCTGATAGCCGGCGGGCAGGTCCGGATAGAAATAGTTCTTCCGCTCAAACACGCTTTCGAGGTTGATCTCGGCATCAAGGCCGAGGCCGGTGCGCACCGCCTGCTCGATGCAGCGGGCATTCAGCACCGGAAGCATCCCCGGGAATGCCGCATCGACCAGCGATACCTGGGCGTTGGGTTCGGCGCCGAAATCGGTGGCAGCGCCCGAAAACAGCTTGGACCGGGAGATGATCTGGGCGTGGACTTCGAGACCGATGACGACTTCCCAATCGCCGGTCTCTCCATGAATCTGATAGGACATG
>JALOTH010000172.1 GCA_025458035.1 Rhodospirillales bacterium | reverse complement strand
CCGAACACGACAGTCGGGCCCGAAGTCGGATCAATGGTCGCTGGTATGTCCAACTTCCCTAGGTTCGTGGATCCGCGATGTCTTCGGCATCGCGCGCCGACACGTGCTCGCGGTGGGAGCGCTTGGCGCGAATGGACGTCGCCGAGGCGGGATGGGGGCGGATGTGGAGAAACACCCAAGCCGGCGGCTTTCGCCGAGCCAACCCCGCCGCCCGAGCCTCGGCCACTTTCGCCGTCGCGAAACGCCGTGCCGCAATGCTCGCCTGCGCCCTAAAAGCATAGGACGGGCGCACCAGCACCGCAATGGGAACGAGAGCGAAAATCCGTGGCCAGCGTTCCCAGGTGGAGATCTGCACCAGGTTGTCGGCGCCCATCAGCCAGACGAAGCGGACGCGGCGAAATCGCCTGACCAGCACCGACAGCGTATCGACGGTGTAGGTCGTGCCGATCTGGGCCTCGATCTCGGTGACCCGGATCCTGGGATGGTCGGCGACGGCGCGGGCGTGCTCGACCCGGGCCTGGAAAGGAGCGAGGTCGGCCGCGTCCTTCAGCGGGTTCTGCGGCGAAACCATCCACCAGACGGCGTCGAGCCGCAGCCGTTTCAGCGCTTCCAGCGAGATGTAGCGGTGGCCCGCATGCGCGGGATTGAACGAGCCGCCGAGCAGGCCGATCGCGCGCATGATCCGCCGCTGAGGCTCAGCCGGGCCGGCCGACCGGGAACGGCCGCTGCATCAGGGCCGGCACTGACCGGCGCCGCGGACGACGTACTTGAAGCTGGTAAGCTGTTCCACGCCGACCGGGCCGCGGGCATGCAGCTTGCCGGTGGCGATGCCGATCTCGGCGCCCATGCCGAACTCGCCGCCGTCGGCGAACTGGGTCGAGGCGTTGAGCAGCAGGATGGCGCTGTCCAGCCGGCGGAAGAAGGCCTCGGCGGCGGCCTTGTCCTCGGTGATGATCGCTTCCGTGTGCTGCGAGCCGTGCGCCTTGATGTGGGCGATCGCCTCGTCCAGGCCGTCGACCACGCCCACCGACAGGATCGCGTCGAGGTACTCGGTGTCCCAATCCTCGGGGGCAGCCGGACGAACCCGCCGGTCCAGCGCCTGGACCTCTTCGTCGCCGCGGATCTCGCAGCCGGCGGCGATCAGGTCTTCGAGGATCGGCGGCAGGATGGCCGCGGCGACGGCGCGGTCGACGAGCAGCGTCTCGGTCGCGCCGCAGATGCCGGGCCGGCGCATCTTGGCGTTGAAGACCACCCGCCTGGCGATGTCCGCATCGGCTCCGGCGTGGACGTAGGTATGGCAGAGGCCTTCGAGGTGCTTGAACAGCGGCACCCGGCTCTCGGCGCTGATCCGTTCGATCAAGGACTTGCCGCCGCGCGGGACGATCACGTCGATGTACGCATCCATCCGCAGCATCTCGCCCACCGCCGCCCGGTCGGTGGTCGGCACCAGCTGCACCGACGCCTCCGGCAGGCCGGCGGCGTGGATGCCGTCCGCGAGCGCGGCCATGATCGCGCCGGACGTCCGGAAGCTTTCCGAGCCGCAGCGCAGGATCGCGGCGTTGCCGGCCTTGAGGCAAAGACCGGCGGCATCGGCAGTCACGTTGGGCCTCGACTCGTAGATCACCCCGATGACGCCCAAGGGCGTGCGCACCCGCTCGATGTGCAGGCCGTTCGGCCGCTCCCAGGCGGCGATTGCCTCGCCCAGAGGATCGCGAAGGGCAGCGATCTGCTCGAGCCCCCGCGCCATCGCTTCGACCCGCGCCGCGTCGAGGGCCAGGCGGTCCAGCAGCGCCATGCTCAGCCCCTTGGTCCGGCCGGCGTCGCAGTCCTTGCGGTTGGCGGCGAGGATCTGCCCGGCGCGTCCGCGGATGGCTTGCGCGGCGCCGCCGAGCGCCGCATTCCGCGCTTCGCCCGAAGAGGTGGCCAAAGCGTCCGCGGCCTGACGGGCGCGTTCGCCCAGGCTGCGCATCGTCCGGGCGACCTCGTCGGCAGACGCTGCGGAAGGACGGTCGATGGCTGCGAGGTCCGCCGGGCTCATTCCGATGCGCCTTGATGCAGGGCGAGGTCGTCACGGTGGATCAGTTCGTCGCGGCCACGGTAGCCGAGGCAATCCTCGATTTCACCGGTTTTCTTGCCGATGATCCGGCGCGCGTCGGCGGCGGAATAGGCGCTGAGACCCCGCCCCAGCTCGCGCCCGCGGCCGTCCTTGACGACGATGGCGGCGCCCTTGCCGAAGTCGCCCTCGATCGCGGTCACGCCCGCCGGAAGCAGGCTCTTGCCCGAGGCCAGCGCCCTCGCCGCCCCGGCATCGACGATGATGCTGCCGGCGGGAGCCAACGTGCCGGCGATCCAGCTCTTGCGCGCGGCCTGAGGCGAGGCCGCGGGGATGAACCAGGTGCGCCGCGTCGTCTGGTCGATGCGGGCCAGCGGGTGCAGCGGATGGCCGTCGGCGATCACCATCCGGCAGCCGGCGGCCAGCGCGATACGGGCGGCGGCGAGCTTGGTGACCATTCCGCCGGTGCCGTAGCCGCCGGCCGTCCCCGCCGCCATCGCCTCGATCTCCGGCGTGATCTCGTGGACCTCGGGGATCAGCCGGGCGGTGGGGTTCGCGTGTGGATCGGCGTCGTATAGCCCGTCGATGTCCGAAAGCAGCACCAGCGTATCGGCGCTGACCATGGCGGCGACGCGGGCGGCAAGTCGGTCGTTGTCGCCGAAGCGGATCTCGTCGGTGGCGACCGTGTCGTTCTCGTTGATCAACGGCACCGCGCCGAAGCGGAGCAGCGTCGCCAGCGTGTTCCGGGCGTTGATGTAGCGGCGCCGGTCCTCGCTGTCGTCCAGGGTGAGCAGCACCTGGGCGACGGTGATCGAATGCGCGGCCAGCGCCTCCTGGTAGGCGTGGGCGAGGCGGATCATCCCGGTGGCGGCCGCCGCCTGCTTCTCGTCCAGGTGCAGCGGCCGCCGGTCGAGGCCCAGGTGCTGGCGGCCGACGGCGATGGCGCCCGAGGAGACGATCAGCACCTCTTGTCCGAGGTTGCGGCAGGCGGCGAGGTCTGCGACCAGTGCGGCGAGCCAGTCGCGGCGGATCGTGCCGTCGGCTTCGTCGACGAGAAGGGCCGAGCCGATCTTCACCACCAGCCGCCGCCCCGCGCCGAGGCTGGTGGAGGTGCGGTGCGGGCTCATGGCGAGAAGGCGGGCTCGCCGGCGGCGTCGCCATCGGCGGCGCGCGCGGCGGCGATCTCCGCCCACAGCTTGCGCAGCGCCGCCTCGATGCCGGCGCGGCTGACCCCAGAGGTCACCAGGACGTCCGTCCCGGCCTCGGCGGCAAGCGCCTGGCGCCGCTCGTCCACCGCCGCCGCGGCCAAGGCGTCGATCTTGTTCAGCGCAACCACCTCTGGCTTGTCCTCCAGCCCGGCGCCGTAGGCGGACAGTTCCGCCCGCACCGTGCGGTAGGCGGCGGCCACGTCCTCCTGGGTTCCGTCGACGAGGTGAAGGAGCACCCGGCAGCGCTCGATGTGGCCGAGAAAGCGGGTGCCGAGCCCGGCGCCGTCGGAGGCGCCTTCGATCAGCCCGGGGATGTCGGCCAGCACGAACCGGTTGCTGTCCGCCTCTACCACCCCCAGCGACGGATGCAGGGTCGTGAACGGGTAATCGGCGATCTTCGGCTTCGCGTGCGAAACCGCGGCAAGGAAGGTCGACTTGCCGGCGTTGGGCAGGCCGATCAGCCCGGCGTCGGCGATCAGCTTCAGCCGCAGCCAGATCCACGCCTCCTCCCCAGGCGTCCCCGGATCGGCCCGGCGCGGCGCCCGGTTGGTGGAGGACTTGAAGCGGGTGTTGCCGGCGCCGCCGCGGCCGCCGCGGGCGATCACCATGCGCTCCCCCGCCGTGGCGAGGTCGGCCAGCAGCGTCTGCTTGTCCTCGGCCAGGATCTGGGTTCCGACCGGCAGGGTGAGGACCACGTCCTTGCCCCGGGCGCCAGTGCGGTCCGCGCCCATGCCGTGGTGGCCGCGCTCGGCGCGGAAGTGCTGGCGGTAGCGGAAGTCGATGAGGGTGTTCAGGTCGGCGGTAGCCTCGGCGATCACGCTGCCGCCGTCACCGCCGTCGCCGCCGTCGGGGCCGCCGAACTCGATGAACTTCTCCCGGCGGAACGAGCAACAGCCGTTGCCGCCGTCGCCGGCGGAGACATACACCTTGGCCTCGTCGAGAAACTTCACCATGGCTGAACGTCGAGGCTGGCGTCGTCATCGCGAGCCGCGGAGCGGCGTGGCGATCCAGGACAGCAAGAGCCCTGATTTGCTTCGTCGGCTCCGCCTCCTCGCAACAACGCCGCGCCGGGCCTAGGCCGGCGCCGCCTCGCGCGGGGTGACCAGCACGAAGGTCCGCCCGCCGCTGCTCCGGCGGAAGGCGACGTGGCCTTCGGTCAACGCGAACAGCGTGTGGTCGCGGCCCATGCCGACGTTGCTGCCGGGATGGAACTTGGTGCCGCGCTGGCGAATGATGATGTTGCCGGGGATGACCAGCTCGCCGCCGAACTTCTTTACGCCCAGCCGTCGGCCGGCGCTGTCGCGGCCGTTGCGCGAGCTGCCGCCCGCCTTCTTGTGTGCCATCTCGCTCTACTCCTTCGCCGC
>JALOTH010000003.1 GCA_025458035.1 Rhodospirillales bacterium | reverse complement strand
CCGGGCATGACGCCAACCTCCCTGGTTCCGGAGCAGGCGGCGCACGTGGGGATTCCGTTTGGCGAACTGGTCGCCTGGATGGTGGAGAACGCGGAGTACGATCGATGACGATCACCCCTCCTGATCAACGCCGAGCGCCTTCCGGCAACGCCGAGGGCCAGCGGACATCTGCGATGACAATTCGCTGGCCGTGGCGTGGCGCCGGGCCGATCGGCGCACTGCCGCCGGCTCGCCGGCTCGCCGCGGTCTTCGTCGCCGGCTTTGCGGTGGCCGCCGCCGTTGCCGCGGCCCAGCATGCCATCACCGCGAGCAGCGAGGACGTTCGTGACGCCGCCGCCGGCGTCGCCGCCCGTGCCGGCTTTGCGGTGGCGGAGGTTTTCGTCATCGGCCGGCACGACACGCCGCGGGCGGACATCACCGAAGCCATGGCGGTGGAACGGGGAACGCCGATTCTGGCGCTCGATCTGGGCGCGATGCGCGACCGTCTGCTGGCGTTGCCGTGGGTGCGCGAGGCATCCATTGAACGCCAGCTTCCGGATACGCTGTTCGTGCAGATCAGCGAGCGGCGGCCCCTCGCCATCTGGCAGAACCGCGGCCAGTTTGCCGTCATCGACGAGAGCGGCGAGGTCCTGTCCTCCGGAAACGTGGCCGGTCATGCTCACTTGCCGCTGGTCGTCGGCGATGACGCGCCGCGCCACGCCGCGGCGCTGATCCGCATGCTGGAGACCGAGCCCGAACTGGCGAAGCGGGTCAAAGCGGCGGTGCGTGTCGGCAATCGCCGCTGGGATGTCACGCTGGCGGGCAACATCGACGTTCGGCTGCCGGAGAGCGGCGCGGAAGCGGCGTGGCGGCGTCTGGCCGCCTATCAACGGCAACATCGACTGCTGGATAAGCCCGTTGCCGCGATCGACCTGCGATTGCCGGACCGCGTCGGTGTGCAGCGCGGGCCGGGGGCGCCGCAACCGGACACGGGCAAGCGCGGTCGCGATGCCTGAACCAGAAAGAAGCGGCAGCGGGAGAGCAGGTCGATGAAGAAAAAGGCGAAATCATCGGCGCAGCCGTGGTGGCGCAGCGGTGTGGTGGCCGCGCTCGATATCGGCACGACCAAGATCTGCTGCCTCATCGGCCGGCTCACGACCTCCAACACCCTGCGCATCATCGGCGTCGGCCATCAGTCGTCCAATGGCCTGAAAAGCGGCACCCTCGTCGATCTCGAAGCGGCCGAAGAGCGCATCTGCGCCACCGTCGACGCCGCCGAACGGATGGCGGGGGAACGCATCCGCCATGTCATCATCAATGTTTCCGCCGGACAGCCGCGATCGCAGCTGATCTCGCACGAGGTCGCGATTCCCGGCAAGGAGATTGGCGATGCGGAAATCCGCCGGCTTCTCGACCCCGCCGGCTACGCCGCATCCATCTCCACCGATCACGAAATCCTGCACGCCATCCCGGTGGGCTATTCCGTCGATGGGGCGCGTGGCGTGCGCGATCCCCGCGGCATGTTCGGCGAACGGCTCGGCGTCAATCTGCACATTGTCACCGTCGCCGCCGGCGCCATGCGCAATCTCGCCAACTGCATTGGCCGCTGCCACCTCGAGATCGCGGGCAAGGTGCTGTCGCCCTACGCGGCGGCCATCGGAACGCTGGTCGACGAGGAAAAGAACCTCGGCGTCACCCTCATCGACATGGGTGGCGGCACCACCAGCGTCGCCGTCTATTTCGATTCCCAGCTGGTTCACACGGAGATTTTGCCGGTCGGCGGCAATCACGTGACCCGCGACATCGCCCGCGGCCTATCCACACCGATCCCACAGGCCGAACGGATCAAGACGCTGTACGGCAGTTGCCAGCCGTCGCAGTCGGACAGCCGTCAAATGATCGAGGTGCCGCCAATCACCGACGACGGCATGGTGGAACTGGGCACCGTCCCGCGTGAGCTGCTCGTTCGCATCATTTTTCCCCGCATGGAGGAAATCTTCGAGATGGTGCGCACCCGCCTCGAAGACGCCGGGTTCGACAAGGTCGCCGGCCGGCGGGCGGTCCTCACCGGCGGCGCCTGCCAGCTGCCGGGCGCGGTCGATCTTGCCGGCGCCATCCTGCAAAAGCGCGTTCGCATCGGCCGGCCACGGCGCATCGAGGGGCTGCCGGAGGTCGCCGCCGGGCCTGGCTTTGCCGTCTGCATCGGCCTGCTCGATCACGCCATGACGCAGACGAAGGAAAACCTGGCGCAGGACGCCGTCAAGCTGGAGCCTTCGTCCGCGGGCAGCTGGAGCCGCCTCGGACAATGGCTGCGGGAGAACTTCTGAGGACTTGCTAACCAAACAACCGATCGGAGGCGAGCATGACCATCAACTTGGGAATTTCCTTTAACGTTCCGACCCCGGAGCTGCGTCCGCGAATCACCGTCATCGGCGTCGGCGGCGCCGGTGGCAACGCCGTCAACAACATGATCCGGGCGCGTCTGGAAGGCGTCGAGTTCATTGCCGCCAACACCGACGCGCAGGCGCTGGCGCAATCGGCGGCGGAGCGCAAGGTTCAGCTCGGTGTGACCGTGACCCAGGGATTGGGCGCCGGGTCGCGGCCGGACATCGGTCGCATCGCTGCCGAAGAGGCGCTCGAAGAGCTGATCGAGGCGATGCGCGGGTCGAACATGGTGTTCATCGCGGCCGGCATGGGCGGCGGCACCGGGACCGGCGGCGCGGCGGTGATTGCCCGCGCCGCCCGCGAGCAGGGCATCCTCACGGTCGGCGTCGTAACCAAGCCGTTCCACTTCGAGGGCGCGCATCGCATGCGCCTCGCGGAACAGGGGATCGAGGAGCTGGAACGGTATGTCGACACCCTGATCGTCATTCCCAACCAGAACCTGTTTCGCGTCGCCAACGACCGGACGACGTTTGCCGATGCGTTCAAGATGGCGGACGATGTCCTGTATTCCGGCGTTCGCGGTGTCACCGACCTGATGACCATGCCGGGATTGATCAATCTCGACTTTGCCGACATTCGCGCGGTGATGAGCGAGATGGGCAAGGCGATGATGGGAACGGGCGAAGCGTCTGGCGACCGCCGGGCGCTGGACGCGGCTGAGTCCGCCATCTCGAATCCGCTGCTGGACGACGTGTCGATGAAGGGTGCCCGCGGCGTCCTGATCAACATCACCGGCGGCCACGACATGACGCTGTTCGAGGTCGACGAGGCCGCGAACCGCATCCGCTCCGAAGTCGACTCCGACGCCTTCATCATTTTCGGCTCAACCTTTGACGACACGATGGAAGGCCGCGTGCGCGTTTCGGTGGTCGCCACCGGCATGGAATCCCTGGCGGACACCCAGAACAAGCCGCAGCAGCCGGCCAAGCTCGCGGTCGTCACCCAGATGAGCGATGTCCGCAATCCCGCCCTCGGCAAGCGGGCCGATGCGTACGACACGGGCATCGCCGCCAGCCACGAGCATGATCATGCCGGCGAGGGGGCAATGGAGCCGTCGGCGGCCATGGAGCCCGTCCAGCCAGCCCTGACACGGCCGGCGCACGGGGGGGACGAGGCGGCGCCTGCCAACGCCTTCATCCCGCCGGCGCCGGTCTCCCGCGCCCAGGCGGACTCGCGACGGGGAGAGGCAGCCGGCGAGGGCGATCATGGCCGGCCGCGCGGCAAGATGGCCAACCTGTTTGCGCGAATGACGGGCAGCCCGGCGGCGCGCCCGCGCACCAACGGGCGCGGTGATACCGAACCGGTGCTCATTGCCGACACGCAGGGCCCGGCCAAGGCGGCGCCGCGCCTCGGCCCGGTGAGCGCCGAGGAGCGCCTGCCGGCCGCCAAGCCGGAAGACGATCTCCTGGATATCCCGGCGTTCCTGCGCCGGCAGGCGAACTAGGCGTCACCGGCCGCGGCGGGCCGGCACTGCGGGCGGCGGCGTGCCGCCGTCCGCCGCCGCCCGCCTCGCGTCCGCCTTCGCCGGCCGGGCCGAACAAAGCCGTGGGCGGGGCCTTGTCTCGGCTGGTGGCGGACGTGGTATACTGGCCAAAGGATAGGCGATGGCAGAGCTGGGAACGCCGCATGTGGAAGACGGAGGTCTTGCGCCGATATCGGATCCTCGGGGCGGTCGCCGCCGTCACGATCGTGGCGGCCTGCGGCTCAAGCGATGAAAAACCCTATGTCGAGAGGCCGGTCGACGAGCTGTACAATACGGCCATGAACGAGATGGAGATCGAGGAATACAAGAAAGCGGCCAAGTCCTTTGACGAAGTCGAGCGCCAGCATCCGTATTCGCCGTGGGCGAGGAAGGCGCAGTTGATGTCAGCCTATGCCTACTATCAGGCCAACGAATACGATGACGCCATCATCGCCCTTGATCGCTATATCGATCTGCATCCGGGCAGTCCCGACATCGCCTACGCGTATTATCTGCGCGCCCTGTCGCATTACGAGCAGATCTCCGATGTCAACCGCGATCAGGAACAGACCATCAAGGCAAAACAGGCGCTTGAAGATCTGTTGGCGAGGTTTCCGCAGTCAAAATATGCGCGGGATGCGCGAGTCAAGCTTGACTTGACCATAGATCATCTGGCCGGCAAGGAAATGGTCATCGGTCGTTATTACCAAGGGCAAAACCTTTACCTGGCTGCAATCAATCGCTTTCGGACAGTCGTCGAGCAATATTCAACGACGACGCATGCGCCGGAAGCCTTGCTGAGGCTGGCCGAGTGCTACTCGGCGCTCGGGCTTGAGGAGGAGGCGCGGAACATGGCCGCCGTCCTCGGCTATAACTACCCGGGCAGCGAATGGTACGCGGATGCCTACAATCTGGTCGGCGGGTCCGCAGGAGCGCCGGTCCGCTCGCGGCCGTGGTATAGTTTCTGGTAGGCGGCTGGGGCGAATGCTCGTCGCCCTCGCGATCCGCGACGTCGTCCTCATCGACCGCCTCGAGCTGAACTTCTCGCGCGGCCTCAGCGTTCTGACCGGTGAAACGGGTGCCGGCAAATCGATCCTGCTCGACGCCCTCGGGCTCGCTCTCGGTGGCCGGGGGGATGCCCGCCTCGTGCGCCCCGGCGCGAGCCAGGCCGTCGTCACGGCTCACTTCGCCCCGGACCGCAGCCTCGATGTGTGGCCCCTGCTGACGGAGCAGGGGCTCGCGGACGGCGATGGGGAACTGGTGGTGCGGCGGCAACTCGCTGCGGACGGGCGAAGCCGCGCGTTCGTCAATGACCAGCCGGTCAGTGTCGCGCTGCTGAAGCGGCTTGGCGAAGCGCTGGTCGAGATCCACGGACAGTTCGAAAGCCAACGCCTGCTGGATCCCGCCAGCCATCGGGAACTGTTGGACGCCTACGGCGGGCTGAAGCCGATGGTCTTCGATGTGGGCCACGCGTGGCGGGATTGGCGCGCCGCCATCGCGCGCCGACAGGAAGCCGAGGCGCGGCTGCTGGCGGCGCGGCGCGACGAGGACTTCTTGCGGCACGCGTTGGAGGAACTGGAAAAGCTGGCGCCGCAACCCGGGGAGGAAGCGGAACTCGCGGTGCGGCGGGCCGTGCTGCAGAACGGCGAAAAACTGGGTCGCGCCCTGGCCGAGGCCACCGCAGCGCTGCAGCGCGGGGCCGGCGCCGGCAGTTGCGCAGAGGGACTGCGGGAGGCCTTGCGGGTGCTGCAACGGGTGGCCGCCACGGCGTTGGGGCCGCGCATCGAGCCGATCGTCGCCGGCCTCGATCGCGCTCTCTGCGAGACGCTGGAGGCGGAAGCCCAGCTTGAGCGGCTGATTCACGACAGCGATCTCGATCCCGCGGCCCTCGAACAGGTGGAGGAGAGGTTGTTCGCCCTGCGCGCGGCGGCGCGCAAGCATGGGGTGCCCGCCGACCAGCTCGACGCGCTGCGCGGGGATCTCGCCCGTCGGCTGGCGGTTCTCGACGATAGCAACGGAGAGGTGGCGCGATGCGGGCGCGAGGAGCGCGCCGCCGCCGACGCCTATCGCCGCTTGGCGGTGACGTTGTCCGAACGCCGGCGCGCGGTGGCGGCGGCATTCGACCGGGCAGTCGCCGCCGAGCTGGAGCCGCTGCGCCTCGGCAAGGCGCGCTTCACGACCCGCGTCGAGCCGCTCACCGAGGACACGGTCGGAGGCGCCTCGGGGCGGGACCGCGTCGTCTTCGAGGTGTCGACCAACCCCGGCATGCCGGCGGGCCCGCTGGCGAAGATCGCATCCGGAGGAGAGCTGGCGAGACTGATGCTGGCCTTGAAGGTGGTTCTGGCGGGGGCCGATGGCGTGCCGGTCCTTGTCTTTGATGAGGTCGACGCCGGCATCGGCGGCGCTGTCGCCGCCGCTGTCGGCGAAAGGCTGGCGCGGCTGGCGGAAACGGTGCAGGTCCTCGTCGTCACCCATTCGCCGCAGGTGGCGGCACGCGGCCACACGCACTGGCGGATCGCCAAGTCGGCCGTCGCGGAAGGCACCCGCACCGGCGTCGAGATGCTGGATGGCGATGGCCGGCGTGAGGAAATCGCCCGCATGCTCGCCGGCGCCCGGGTCACCGACGAGGCGCGCGCCGCCGCGCTCAGCCTGCTCGTCGGCTCGGCGGCATGAGCGCGCCAGGAGGATTGCGCGATCGGGATGTTGACGCGCTGTCTGCCGAAGAGGCGGCGGCGGAGCTTGCGGCGCTGGCCGACGAGATCGCCGGGCACGATCGGGCCTACTATCAGGACGACGCGCCCGCCATTGCCGATGCGGACTATGATCGCCTGCGCCGGCGCAACGAGGCCATCGAGGCGCGCTTTCCGCAGCTGGTTCGTGCTGACAGTCCATCCCGGCGGATCGGTGCGCCGCCGGCCGGCGGCTTTGCCAAGGTCGTGCACTCCCGCCCGATGCTGTCGCTCAATAACGGCTTCACCGACGCCGACCTCGCGGAGTTTGTTGCCGGTGTCCGGCGCTATCTGAAGGAGCTGGCGGATGATCCGTCGCGACCGCTGGCGATCATGGGCGAACCGAAGATCGACGGTCTCGCCGTGGCTTTGCGCTACGAAGACGGCCGCTTCGTCGTCGGCGCCACCCGTGGCGACGGCATCGAGGGGGAAGACATCACCGCCAACCTGCGGACGGTGAGGGACGTGCCCGACCGTATCGACGATACGCTGTCCGTCATCGAGGTGCGTGGCGAGGTCTACATGACGCGCGCGGATTTCGAATCCCTCAACGAGCGTCAGCGCGACGCCGGCGCAAAGGTCTTTGCCAACCCGCGCAACGCCGCCGCGGGCTCCCTGCGTCAGCTGGATCCGATGGTCACCGCGTCCCGGCCCCTCCGGTTCTTCGCCTATGCCTGGGGCGAGATCTCGACGCCGCTCGCGGACACCCACCACGGGGCTCTCGACCGGCTCACCCGTCTCGGCTTTGCCGTCAATCCCATCGCCAGGCTGTGCGGGTCCGTCGAGGAGATGGTCGCGTTCTACCACGAGCTTGCGGCGCAGCGGTCAGAGCTGCCGTACGACATCGACGGCTGCGTGTTCAAGGTCGACCGGCTCGACTGGCAGGAGCGGCTGGGCGCGGTCAGCCGGGCACCGCGTTGGGCGATCGCGCAGAAATTCGCGGCGGAACGGGCCGAGACGCGTCTTTCCGCCATTCGCATACAGGTCGGCCGAACGGGGACGGTCACACCGGTGGCGGAACTCGAGCCGGTCACGGTGGGGGGAGTGGTGGTCTCGCGCGCCACCCTGCACAATGAGGACGAGATTGCGAGGAAGGATGTGCGCGTCGGCGACACGGTGATCGTCCAGCGCGCCGGCGACGTGATCCCGCAGATCATCGGCATCGTCGCCGCCCGCCGCGGCGATGACAGCGAGCCCTATCGCTTTCCCGAACATTGCCCGGAGTGTGGCAGCCTCGCCGTGCGCGAACCGGGAGAGGTGGCGCGCCGGTGTTCCGGCGGGCTGATCTGTCCGGCGCAGGCTGTCGAACGGCTGATCCATTTTGTCTCGCGCGGGGCCTATGACATCGAAGGCTTCGGTGACAGGCATGTCGCCGCGTTCTATCGGGACGGCCTGGTTCGCTCGCCGGCGGACATCTTCCGCCTGCATCGGCGGGTGGCGGAGATCCGGGATCGCGAGGGCTGGGGTGAGCGCTCGGCGGCGAACCTACTGGCCGCCATCGAACAGCGCAGGCGGGTGCCCCTGGATCGCTTTATCTATGCCCTGGGTATCCGCCAGGTCGGGGAGGCAACGGCGCGCCTGCTCGCCCGCACCTACCAGTCCTATGACGGTTGGCGGGAGGCGATGATCGCGGCGGCCGACCCGGCGGGCGAGGCTTATGCCGAGCTGACGGCAATCGACCAGATCGGCCCGGCGGTGGCGGCGGATCTCATCGCCTTCTTCCGCGAGCCGCACAATCTCGAAGCGCTTGATGCATTGACCGAAGAAGTGACGGTGGAAGACTATGTCATGCCGGCGGCACGGGCCTCGAGCTTGTCCGGCAAGACCGTGGTCTTTACCGGCGTTCTGTCGACGATGACGCGCAGCGAGGCGAAGGCGCAGGCCGAAGCGCTGGGAGCGAAGGTTGCCGGCTCGGTTTCAGCGAAGACCGACTATCTCATCGCCGGTGCCGACGCCGGATCGAAGGCCGCCAAGGCGCGCGCGCTGGGGGTGCGGACCCTCAGCGAGGCGGAGTTTCGCGATCTGATCGCCGGATAGCGGCCAACGGGCGGGCGCCCGTCGCCGCATCAGCGGACCCGCGCCGGCGTTAATGCACGGTCTTGGCGACCTGGCCGATGGCGTCGTTGACCAGTTGATCGGCCTTGCCGGCACTCAGGTGCTCCTTGAGCAGCCGGCGCGAGGCCTCCAGCGCCAGGTTGGCGGCTTGGCGGCGGATATCCGCGACGGCCTCCACCTCGGCCTGGGCGATCCGCTCCATCGCCGCCTGTTCCCGACGCTTGAGCGAGGCCTCCAGATCGGCAGCGGCCTGCTTCGCCGCACCTTCCGCCTCGACGCGGGCCCGATCGAGCAACAGCCTGGCCTCTTCCGCCGCATTCGCCTGTCGACGCTGGAAGGTTTCGAGCGTCGCCGCGGCTTCCTTGGCGAGTTGCTGCGCCTCATCAATGCGGCTGCGGATGCGCTCCGCCCGGTCGTCGAGGGCGACCGTCACGATCTTGAAGACCGTCCTGCCAATCGCGGCGACGAACAGCACGAAGCCAACGGCGACCCAGAATTCCGCCGTGAGGTAGAACGGCACCGCCTAATGCCCATGCGCGGCGTCGGCCGCCCATGCCGCCCACATCACGCGGCCTCCCGCATGACCGCATCCACCGTTGCGGCGATTTTTGCCCGGTCGTAGCGTTCACCGGCAAGCCGCTCGGTGATGCTGCCGACGAGGTCGGTGGCCACGTCCTTCAACTCGGCGATCGCGCCATCGCGCGCTTCGGCGATGCGTGCCTCGGCCGTGGCCAGCTCGGCGTGCAGCTTCTGTGACAGCTCCGCGCCGCGCCGGCTGGCCTCGGCGTGCGCTTCATCGCGAACCGCCTGCAACACCGCCTGAGCGTCGGCGCGGGCCGCCGAGAGCGTCTTCTCGTAGGCCTCGGCGGCGTCCTCGGCGTCTCTCTTCAGGTTCTCCGCCTTGCGCAGCTGATCGTCGATTCGCGCCTCGCGCTCCTCGAGGATCTCGGCGATCGGCGGCAGGGCAACCTTCGCCATGAGAACGACGAGAATGATGAAGAGAACGGCCAGCCAGAATAGCTGCGTCGGCCAGACGCTCGGGTCGAACTGTGGCATTGCGGGTTACCCCGTTGGAAAAACGGCGCCGGCGGATGGTGCGCGCGTCAGAACACGAACATCAACATCAGCGCGACGACCAGGGCGTAAAGGGCGACCGCCTCGACGAGCGCGAAACCCACCCACATCGGCAGCTGAATGTTCGGCGCCGCCGCCGGGTTGCGCGCCAGCGACTGAATCGCCGAGGCGAAGATCGCACCGATACCGGATCCCACACCGCCGAGGCCGACGACGGCGAGGCCAGCGCCGACCAGCTTTGCTGCTTCAGTTTCCATGGCTGATATTCCCTATCCAGCGGTTGCGAAGAAACAAATGAGAGCGCCTCGGCGATCGAGACCGGTTTAATGGAGATGCAGGGCGTCGTTGAGATAGATGCAGGTGAGAATGGTATAGACAAAGGCCTGAAGGAACGCCACCAGCGTCTCCAAGCCAAACAACGCCACAACGAACACGAGAGGGACGACGCCGAACACGCCCATCATGGCGACGAAGCCGGCGAAGACCTTCATCAGGGTGTGACCGGCGGTCATGTTGGCAAACAAACGCAGCGCCAGGCTGAGCGGGCGCATGAAATAGGACAAAATCTCGATCGGCACGAGCAGCGGCGCCAGGAAGATTGGCGCGCCACCGGGCAGAAACAGCGAGAAATAGTGGAGACCATGCTTGGCGAAGCCGATGACGGTGGTCGCCAGAAATATGAAGACCGCCATACCCAGCGTCACCGCCAGGTGGCTGGTAAACGTAAAGCTGTATGGAATCAAACCAAGCAGATTGCCAAGAAGAAAGAAGACGAACAGCGAAAAAATGAAAGGAAAGTATGGCCTGCCGGCTGACCCGACGTTATCCTTGACCATCTGGCCAATGAATTCGTACAGCACCTCCGCCATCGATTGCAGCCGGCCCGGCACCAGTTGCCGATTGGTCATGGCAACGACGAGAAAGGTCGTTACGACGATAATCGCAATCGTCATCCACAGCGCCGAATTCGTATACGAAAGGTTGACGCCGCCGATGTGGATGGGCGCAAGCTCGACGATCTCGAACTGATGAAGGGGACTGGCCACAATTACCCTCGCCGGTTTTGACCCGTTTCTTTTCGGTCCGTGCCCGAACGGGACGGTCCGGTCTCCGCGCTCGGCGGCTCAGCTGCCCTCGCCATCGTCCTCGCCATCCCCTGCGCCGTCCGGTAGACGTTGCGCATACCGGCGACGCCGCCAAGGACAAAGAAGACGATCATCATAGCCGGCTTCGTCCCCCACCAGTCGTCCAGCAGATACCCGATGCCGGCACCGACGGCGAGACCGGTGACCAGATGCGCAGCAATGAGCCACGCCGCACCCAATCCCGACGCGGGCTGGCTGATCGCCTTGAACTTGCCGTGCGGCTCTTGCTCCTGCCGCAGCCGTTTCAGACGAGCATCCAGGTCCTGCAGCGACGTTCCCGGGGGGTCTTCACTCATATCCGGTTGGCTGTCGCCCCAGCGGCCGCGTGCATGGGCAAGCTTTAGGTCTGGCCTTTCAGCCTGTCAAGGCGGAAAAGGCGCGGGGCGGCCGCGATGGCGCCCGCTAATCCTCTGAAAAGCCGACAAAAATACTCGTTCTTAGCAGATGCAAAAGAAGACGGCGGTGATGGCGCCGGCATATTCAAGCGCGGTGGCGCAGTCCCTCGGCACGCTGAAGATCAACGGAAAGCAACCGCGAGATGCCTTTCTCGGCCATTGTTACGCCATACAGGCGATCCATGCGAGCCATGGTCAGCCGGTGATGGGTGATGACGAGAAACCGCGTGCCCTGCCCGGCCAGATCCTCGAGCAAACGGCAGAAGCGGTCGACGTTCGCGTCATCGAGGGGAGCATCGACCTCGTCCAGCACGCAGATCGGCGCCGGCCGCGTCAGGAAAACGGCAAAGCGCAGTGCGATCGCGGTGAGCGCCTGCTCGCCACCCGATAGCAGCGAGAGCAGCGACAGCCGCTTGCCGGGAGGGCTGGCGAGAATGTCGAGGCCGGCAACCAGCGGATCGTCGCCATCGGTGAGCCGAAGCTCGGCACGGCCGCCGCCGAACAGCCGCTGGAACAGCGTTCGGAAATGGCCATCGATGGCGCTGAAGGCGGTCAGCAGCCGCTCGCGGCTCTCGCCGTCGATTTCGCCGATGGCGCGTCGCAGCTTGCCGATGGCGGCCTCCAGATCCGCTCGCTCCGTATTGAGGTGCTCGATCTTGCGGGCAAGCGCCTCCTCCTCCTCCTCGGCGCACAGGTTGACCGCGCCCATCTGGTCCCGTTCCCGCCGCATCCGCTCGAGGCGGCGGGCATCGATTTCCGCATCGTCGCCGCCGGCGCCGGCATCCAGCTCGGCAACGCCATGACCGAGGCGCTCCTCGATCAGGGTGGCCAGCTGCGCGTGTTCGTGGCGCGCCTGCGCGGCAGCCGCCTCGGCGCGGACGCTGGCCTCCCGCGCCCCGGCGGCCGTGGCGTCGGCCGCGCGCAGCGTCCGATCGGCGGCAGCGAGCGTCGCTTCGGCGCTGGCCAGGTCGTCGGCCGCGCCATCGCGCGCCCGCTGATAGGCGCAGCGCTCCGCCTCCAGCGCCTCGCGGCGCGCTTTCAGCAGTGCCGGACGCTGCCTCAGCTCGCCGAGCGCTTCGCCGGCCTCACGGTAGCGAGCGGTCGTTTCCGTGATTTTCTGCTGCGCCGAGCTGACCCGGCGTTGCCAGTCGGCAATCTCCCGCGCCAGAAGCTCGGCACGCCGCCGCCGGCTCTCGACGTCCCGCTGATGGGCGGCGAGCGCGCTGCTGCGTTCAATGACGGCGTTGCGCAACTGTGCCACGGCACGCCGCGCCGGCTCGGCATCGGTGCGCAGGGCCTCGACGTCGGGGAGCCTCGCCACCGCTTCCGTTGCCGCCGCGGCTTCCGTCAAGGCCTCACCAAGCTGCTGTTCCATCTGGTGCCGGCGCTCCGCCAGGGCGGCGCGCTCCGCCTGCCGCCGCGCCGCGATGGCCGCGGCCGAGGCCAGCCGCTGACGCGCGGCCTTCGCCCCGCTTTCGGCCTCGCGCTCGTCGACGCGCGCCTCTCGTTCCGCCGTCTCCGCGACGCGTGCCCGTTCGGCCGCGGCCGAAGCGACGGCGACGGCGCGATCCCGTGCGGCGCCGGCGGCAGCCTGATCGGCGGTCACCACCGCCAGCCGCTCACGGTGGGCGAGGAGCGAGGCGGCGATGCCCGACGAGGGCGATGTCTGGACGAAGCCGTCCCAGCGCCACAGACCGCCGTCGGCGGTGACGAGCCGCTGCCCGGGGCCAAGCAGCGGCTGTAGCCCCATCGCCGTCGCCGCGTCGGAAGCGAGACCCGTGGCAGCGAGGCGCCGTGCCAGGGCGGGTGGGGGCGTGCCGACGAGGTCGGCGATCGCCGTCGTTCCGCCGGGCAATGCGGTGGCGGGTTCGATGGGCGGCAGGCAGCGCCAATGCGCGGCGCTGTCCGCATCGAGCGGCGCCAGCAGGTCGTCACCGAAGGCGGCGGCAACCGCTCGCGTCAATTCCGGCGGCGCCGACAGGTGATCCAATGCGGTCGGCCCCTCCGCCGGCTGGGTCTCGGCGATCAAGTTCCGCAGGGTCTGTTCTTCGGCGGCGATGGCGGTGACCGCGACCTCGCTGCGATGGGCGGCTTCCCTGGCCGCGGCTGCCGCCGCTTGCGCCTGCACACGCCGGTCATGGGCGGCGGTGACCGCGTCGCGGGCCGCCTCCAACCGAGCTTCGGCCGCCGCAAGCTCGGCCTCGCAGGGGGTGTCCGCCCCGGTCAAATCTCCGGCCTCGAACGCGGCCGCCTCGCGCTTGAGGGCTTCATCCAAGGCACGCAACCGCTCGACCCGCCGGCTTGCCGCCGACAGGGCATGCAAACAGGAAACACGGTCGGCTTGCGCAGCGGCGATGCGCGCGTCGATCTCCGCCGCCGCCGCCTCCGCCGCGGCGAGCTGCGCGGTCAGCGCTTCCACCTCGGCAGCAAGGCTGGTGCGCCTCGCGATGTCGCCGTCCGCGTCCGCGAGTAACCGCTCACGCTCGGCCAGCAGGCGATCCCGGGCGGCATCGGCGTCGCCGGCCAGCGCCTGCTCGCGGGCGAGGTCCTCGCTCAACTGATGGTGACGGGCGCCGAGGGCGGCGATCTCGCGGGAGAGCAGGGCGTCTTCCGCATCGAGCTGATCGCATTGACGGATCGCCGCGAACAACGCCTCCGACGCCAGCGCCGCCTGCTGTCGCAGGCTGGTCACGGCGGCCGCGGCCGCGGCCTGACGCACCGCGGCGCTGGCGGCCTCTGCGGTGGCGTTGGCGACCTCCGCCTCCGCGGCCGCCATCTGCGCCTCGGCCGTGCGTACGGCGGCGTCGGCGGCGCGCCACTGGCGGCGGAACAAGGCCGCCTCCGCCCGGCGGATCGCCGCCGAAAGGGCGCGGTAGCGGCCGGCGTGGACCGCCTGCTCCTTCAGGCTGCGGCGCTGCGCCGCCAGTGCGGCGATCACGTCGTCGACGCGCGTCAAGTTGGACTCCGCCGCCGCCAGCCGGCCCTCGGCTTCGTTCCGTCGCGCCGCCAGCCCGCTGATGCCGGCCGCTTCTTCGAGCAGCGCGCGCCGGTCTGCGGCTTTCGCCGCGATCAACTGTGCCACCTGACCTTGCGTGACCATCGCCGCCGAACGGGCACCGGCGGCATGATCGGAAAACAGCAACTGCACGTCGCGCGCCCGCACCTCGCGACCGTTGATCCGGTACTGGGAACCGCGACCGCGGTCGATCCGCCGACTGACGTTAAGCTCCGGTTCGTCGGCGAACGGCGGCGGCGCGCAGCGGGCGCTGTTGTCCACGGCGATGACGACCTCCGCGAAGCCGCGGCCGGGCCGCTCGGCGGTGCCGGCAAAGATCACGTCATCCATTTCACCGGCGCGCAATGCCCGCGAGGCGCTTTCGCCCATGACCCAGCGCAGCGCTTCGACGAGGTTGGACTTGCCGCAGCCGTTCGGTCCGACGATTCCCGTCAGTCCCGGCTCAACCGCCATTTCCGTCGGCTCGACGAACGATTTGAAGCCGACCAGCCTGAGCCGGGTGAATTGCAGCATGGGGGTGGTTACCCGGCCTTCGCCAGCGCCGCCTCGATCGCCTTTCGGAACGTCTCGAACGGCAGGTTGCCCTCGATCGTTTCGCCGCCGATCACGAACGTCGGCGTCGACTTGATGCCAAACTCCTTGGCAGCCGCATCGCGACGCTGCTGCAACTGGGCGATCAGGCCTTGGTCGCTCAGGCAGGCGTTGACCTGGTCATCACCAATGCCGGCGATCCGGGCGCGCATCTTGAGTTCGCCCAGCGGATCCTTTGCGGTCGCCCACGCCTTCTGATCTCTGAACAAGATATCAATAAAACCAAAATACTGCGCAGGCTTAACGCAGCGAGAGACAACGGAAGCCGCCAACGCGAGGCGATCAAGCGGAAAATCCCTGAAGACGAGCTTGGCTTTTCCCGTATCGATATATTCCGTCTTTATCTTCGGCAGGGTTTCGAGATGAAACGTGGCGCAATGCGGACAGGTAAACGAGGAAAATTCGTAAATGGTTACCGGTGCCGTCGGCAAGCCAAGCGTCCGTTCCGTCACCCGATCCAGTTCGCCATCGGCCGCCGGCAGCGGCGCCGGCAGGACCGTCAGCGCCGCGCCGATCGCCGCCGCGGCGATCACGAGGCGCAGCGCAAAGCGGCGGCTGCGGGCTGCCGCCGCCGACCCCTGTTGACCGCGTGCCGCGCCGCGTTGCCGCGACCCTGGAGCCAACCCCGACGCTAGATATCGCAAATCTCACCTCTCTACCGCAATATGTTGACGAGACTATAACCGGCAGTGCGGACTCTCACAAGCTTCGGTCGCCGGCATCGGGCGTTTCCCATCGGTGTCAGGGCTTCGCCGGGACGTCGGCAAGCGCTTCGGCCAGGCGGCGCAAGGCGTCGCGGAGTTCGGGATCGGCAATGGCGGACAGCGGCTGCTCATCGATCGGAAGGGTGTTGGCGACGGGTTCGGGATCGCGGCGCGCGCCGCCGGCCGCCGGCAGCGCGGCAGCACCCGCCGGCAGCGGTCCATGGCGGAGCCTGACCGCTTGAATTGCGATCAGTCCCGCATGCAGGTTGAACGCCGCAATGATCGCCGGCGCCATGTGTTGAAGTTCGACGGCCAACGAGGGCGACGCCGTTCTGATGACAAGGGTGCCCAGGGTGCGGCGGCGGGGGGGATAGTCAATCCGTTCCGGGACGGCGTAGCGGGCGATCTCGACGCCGACGATGTCGGGCCAGCGTTCGAACAGCGCGGCGTGCGGAAAACCGCGGCTGCCGACGATGCGCCGGGTGAGGGCGGCGATCGGCTCCGCCAGTTCACGGAAGGCACGGGTGCGCGGGGCCGCGTCGTCAGTGGCCAATTGGGCTCCCCGGGGGCCGCCGTCGCCAGAGGCTCGCACGCGCTTCATACCCTTACGGCGGCGCGCCGTCGCCGCTACGATCGCTCCCCATGAGCGCCTCTGCTATCACCGATCCGGCGCGGCTCGCAAGCCGCCTGCTCGACTGGTATGACGCCAACAAGCGTGACCTGCCCTGGCGCGCGATCGCCGGCGAGCGAGCGGACCCGTACGCCGTCTGGGTCAGCGAAGTGATGCTGCAGCAGACGACGGTGGCCGCCGTTCGCCCGTACTATGAAGCGTTCCTCGCCCGCTGGCCGACGGTGGAGGCGCTCGCCGCGGCCTCGCTGGACGAGGTGCTGCAAACGTGGCGGGGCCTCGGGTACTACGCACGCGCCCGCAATCTGCACGCCTGCGCCCGGCTGATTGCCGGCGAACGCGGCGGACGGTGGCCGCAGGCGGAGGCCGACCTGCGGGCACTGCCGGGCATCGGCGCCTACACGGCGGCGGCGATCGCGGCGATCGCCTTCGAACACGGCTCGACGCCCGTCGACGGCAACGTTCTGCGCATCATCGCCCGCGTGTTCGGGATTGAAACGCCGTTGCCGGCGGCAAAGGCCGAGCTCACCCGGCTGGCGCGGACGCTGACGCCGCCGCGCCGCACCGGCGACTTCGCTCAGGCGACGATGGAGCTGGGCGCCACCGTGTGCCGGCCGCGACGGCCGGGATGCGATCGGTGTCCGTGGGCGGACGACTGCGTCGCGCGAGCGAAAGGATCGGCCGAACGGCTGCCGCGGCGCTCAGCACGGCCGCCGAGGCCCACCCGACAGGGATGGGCCTTCTGGCTTGAGCATGCCGACGCCGGTGTGCTGCTGCGCCAGCGGCCGGCGCGGGGTCTGCTGGGCGGCATGATGGAGGTGCCGTCAACGCCGTGGCGGCGGGCGCCGTGGACGGCGGCCGAGGCGATCGCCATCGCGGCGCCGGCGGACGCGCGGTGGCGGCCGCTCAACGCGGTCGTCGAACACACGTTCACCCATTTCCATCTCCGGCTCAGTGTTCTGGCGGCGCGTCTCGAGGGACCGCCGCCGCCGGACGTCGCGGGAACATGGGTGCCGTTGCCGGACCTCGAGGATCAGGCGCTGCCATCGCTGATGATGAAAGTCGTCGCCGCGGCGCGGGGTGAGGCCTGAGGGCGCGGCGCCTTCGCCTCATTCCGCGTATTGGACGAGGGAATCGAACGGGATGTCGAGACAGCGGCGGCCGTTCAGGAACGTCAACTCGATCATGCAGGCAGCGCCGACGACATTGGCGCCGCAGTCGCGGAGCAGTTTGGCGGAGGCGGCCATGGTGCCGCCGGTGGCGAGCAGGTCATCAAGAATGACCACACGCTGCCCGGGGGAGACCGCATCGGCCTGAATTTCGACGATGTCGGTTCCATACTCCAACGCGTATTCATGGCGGACGGTCCGGCCGGGCAGCTTGCCGCGCTTGCGCACCATGATGAAGCCGAGGCCGAGCTTCAGGGCGAGCGGCGCGGCGACGAGAAAGCCGCGGGATTCGATGCCGGCGAGCAGGTCGGGCTGATGGCGGCTGACCGCCTTTGCCATGCGTCCCATGGCCACCGACCAGGCGTCTGCGTGGGCAAGCAGCGTGGAGATGTCGTAAAACAGGATTCCCGGCTTCGGGAAATCGGCGATGCTGCGGATGTGGTCTTTGATGTCCATAGCTGTGCGCGCCTTTTGAACAGCGGTCGTTGGCGCGGCTGATGCTAAGGGCAGCGCACGGCCGCGGCAACCGGGCCGGCGAACACTCTGCGAGAACCGGCAGCCCCGTTCACCACGGAGCGCGGCTACGGCGCGGCGGACTTGGAGGCGGCCGGACCACCGACGCGGCCGATGATCGGTTCCGGACGCGGCAAGGCCGCCGAGACGGAGGCAATGGGTCCCGGTTTGAGGATGAAAACGGCATCGGCGACGCCGGGCCGAATGAGCCCGCAATCGCCGCTGCCCGCGAAGGGCAGCAGAATGGCGGTGGAAACGGGGCTGATCGCCGCCAGTTGGCTGGGCACGCCCCAGCCGTATTCGAGGTGATTGCGGGCGATGATCCCGACAACGAGCGGTCGGCCCGACCGCTGACGGGCGGCGATCAGGCGATGCGCAAGCAGCCAGTCCTCGGCACGGCGCGCCTGCATGAAGCGGCGAAAGCCGTCGCTGACCAGGATCGGCGTCAACTCCTCGCTGAAGATCAGGCGGCCAACGTCACGGTCGCGCGTTGCCTCATCCTCGCTCAGCTGCTCGGCGAGATGCAGGGCGGCGAGGGACCGGCGATAGCCCTCCGGCGGTTCGACGGGCCTGTCGCGGCGTCCATTGAGGACCGGCACCGACGCCCAATCCTCGCGCAGCAGGTGCTCGGCAATGACCGTGTCCATGCCGATCGCCAGCAGCGGCACGCGATAGAGGCGGGCGAGCCGGAACAACGGAACGTAGGATTGCGGGTCGAGCGTGTAGGCGGCGCGCCAATCCAAGGTGCTGATCAGATCGGCCTCTTCGATCTCGCCTTGCACCCAGCGGTCAAGCACGGGCTGCTGCGACGGCGGGAAACCATCGAGGGCGATGACGACGTTGCGGTGCGCGCTGTAGATGGCGGCGACGGAAAAGCCCAGCCAGCGCCCCTCATCGAGGTCCGCCGTGCCGGTCTTGCCCAGAAGAATGATGGGCCGGCCGGCGATCTCGCGCATCAGCCGGCTTTGATCGACGACGTCGGCCGTCGCGAGGTCAAACCACTCGCCCGGCGCGGCGCAGGCCCGCGTGGCCACGTCGAGCGGATCGTGTCGGGGGAACACCACCTCGCGCAGCAGCAGGTGGATAATGATGGTGGCGATGACGGTGAGCAACGGCGTCCAGCGATGGCGCAGGATCACCTCGCCAATGGCGGTCAGGCGGCGCTGGAAACGGTCGGCACTGTTGATGGCGGGGGAAGACTGCGCGTCGCCGGCCTGTCGCATCGCACGCCAGCGGTCGACAATTCGTGAAATCATGACGCCTCAGGGGGTTCGTGGGACTGCCGCGGCGCGGCATTTATCCTATATCTAGGTATATAATCTTATACATAGCACAAAGTCAAGAAAAAGCGCCGCGCCAACGCGTGCCGCAAATCTCTCTCGCTGCAAACGAAGCGTAACCGGGGGGGTGTGACGGCGCCGAAACTTTCCGGGAAACGAAAGCGCCGGCCGTCTATGGGCTGGTCGTCGCGGCTGCCGGTGATGCCGGCTCAAGTACGAACACCGCATCGGCGATGCCGGCCGGCAGGCCGGCGCAAACGTCATCCTGCCGCACCGCCAGCAATACGGCCGTTCCGGGGAGGCCAAGCGCGGTCAACTGGTGCGGGATGCCCCACCCATGCTCCACGTGGCCCCGGCCAACGATGCCGACGACCAGCGGGGTGCCGGGACGGGCGCGAGCGGTGACCAGCGCTTCCGCCATCGCCCGATCCCACACGGCCTGCGCCTCAACGAAGCGCGTGAAGCGATCGTCCGCAAGGATGCGCGCCTTCGCCTCGTCGCTCAAGGTTGGCGGGGTGGAATAATCGGCTTCGCCCCGCTGGATCGCCGCCTTCCAGCCGTAAACGGCGGCAAGCTGGTCACGATAGGCGGCGGGCGGCTCGACCGGCACGCCAACACCGTCGCGCTCGCCAACGGGCACGGCGGCCAATCCCTCCCTGCCGACGGCCCTCACCAGCGACCGTTCGACGTTGAGAGCGACCATGGGGACCCGCAACAGGCGGGCGAAGCGGAACAGCGGCATGTAAAGCTGCGGATCATAGCCCCACACCGTCTTCCATTCGGTCTGTTCAAGAAATGCCGCTTCTTCCAGCTCACCGGCGACCCAGCGGTCGAGCACGGGTTGCAGGCGGCGCGGAAAGGCCTCGAAGCCGATCACCAGATCGGGGCGCCGCCCATAGAGAGCGCCGAGGGTGGCCAGTTGCCAGAGGTGGTGGTCGGCGTCGTTGTGGTTCTCGCCAAGCAGGACGACGGGCCGTTCAGCCAGGGCGGCGAGCAGCTGATCGGCAGCGAGCGGGTCGGTGCAGGGCGGCGCGATCCACGTTCCGGCCCCCGGGCAGATCGGGCCGGCTGAAGGTCCGGTGGCATCGGCGGGTCCGTGCAGCATCAAGACCAGGAACGGGCCGATCAAAAGAACCAGTTGGACCCTGCGACGCCACCGCCCGGCGGAGGGGCGTACCCCTCTGCGCGGGCGGCTCGGTCGGATCATGCCAAGCTCGCCAACAGCGAGACTTCAGCACTTAGAAACGATAGCCGGCTCCGATCGACGTGTTGGCGACGCCTTGGCCGAAGTCGTTGCGGAAGTTGTTGTCGTAGGCGATCTGCCCATACGCGAAGAGGGTGTCGGAGATATCGAACTTCACGCCGAGCTTCGGTCCAACGAACACGCCGTCCTGAACACCACTGCCGGTGTAGTAGCCGACGCTGGGGCCGATATAAGGACGGACGCGCCCGGTGTTGAACTCATGGGTGACGTTGAAGGCGAACCGGCCACCCCAGCCATCATTGATGCTGGTGCCGATCGTATTGAAGCCGGTGCCGTCCACGCCGACGAGCCAGCCCTTCGCAACCTCGTAGTCAACCCCCAGCTTGCCGCCGACGAGGTTGGCAGAGGGGTGGTTGTTGCTGTCTCCGAACGTCCGATCCGACTCCCGGAAGTTATAGCCATACCAGGGGCCGAGAGACACCGACCACTTCTTTGGCGGCGGCGGGGGAGCGGCGGCCGGCGCCGGGGCGGGAGCGGCAGCCACGGGCTTTGCTGGCGGCACGGGCGCGGTGATTTCGACGCGGCGGTTCTTCAACTCGCGCACGTTGGGGCCGGTGGGAACGAGCAGATCGGCAAAGCCGACGCCCTTCGTGGTGATGATACCGCCCGGCACGCCAAGGCGGACGAGTTCCGCCTTCACCGCATCGGCACGACGCTCCGACAGCCGGAGGTTATAGTCCTTCGGGCCGGTCGTATCCGTATGCCCAACCAGATCGATTCGCGCGACACCGGTCTTCTTGAACTCGGCGGCGGCGCTGTTCAGAATCTGCCGGGCTTCCGGCGTCAGCACCGACTGGTTCCAGTCGAAGAAAACCTGAAACCGCTTCGTGTCGCTTTGCTGTGCCAGAGCCGGCAGCGCCACGGCCGCCGCCAGAACCGCAGCGATGGCGGTCATTTGGCCAAAACGTCTACTGCGCATGTCCCCTATCCTTCACGTTGATGCACCAAGGGGCCGCTGCGAACGACAACGATTAACCCCCGCTTCCGCAAGCTAGTCCTCTAATATGCGCACTTCAAGCACGAGATGGCGCAAATGGGCTGGCCGCCGCCCCGCGGCAGTGGCCGCCGAATCACCGTTGCACCATATCCACGGTGGTCCGAGTATGCCCGGGAGAGGAGAATGACCTTGCAGTATCTGCATACGATGGTTCGCGTCAGCAACATCGAAGAGAGCTTGTCATTCTACTGCGACAAGCTTGGCTTAAAGGAAATCCGGAGAACAGACAGTGAAAAAGGCCGTTTCACACTAATTTTTCTTGCGGCGCCCGCCGACGAAACTTCGGCGCGTACAGGCCAGGCACCGATGTTGGAGCTGACTTATAATTGGGACCCGGAAGCCTATACTGGCGGCAGGAATTTTGGACATTTGGCGTTCCGCGTCGACGATATCTATGCAACGTGCCAGCGGCTGCGCGACGGCGATGTCGTCATCAACCGTCCGCCGCGGGACGGTCGCATGGCATTCGTTCGCTCGCCGGATGGTATTTCGATCGAGTTGTTGCAGAACGGTGACGCGCTGCCGCCGCGCGAACCCTGGGCCAGCATGCCGAATACCGGGACGTGGTAGGGCGCCCTACTCCTCCGCTGACGCCGCCGATGGTACCGGCTGCGCCAGCTTCCTGGCCTTTCCACGTTCCTCGATCCGCGCGCAGACAATGTAGAACGCCGGCACAAATGGGATGGCCAGCAGCGTCGAGGCGAGCATGCCGCCGAACACGACGGTGCCCAGCGCCTGCTGGCTCGCCGCGCCGGCGCCACTTGCGGCGAGCAACGGCACCACGCCCAGGATGAAGGCGAACGACGTCATGACGATCGGCCGGAACCGCCGGCGGGTCGCTTCGATCGCCGCATCGACGATGCCCATGCCGCCCTCGCGCAGCTCGCGAGCGAATTCGACGACCAGGATGGCGTTTTTGGCCGCAAGCGCGATCATCAGCACGAGGCCGATCTGTGTATACAAGTCGTTCGGAAAGCCACGGATGATCAGGGCAATGAGCACACCGGCGAGCGCGATCGGCACGACGAGGATAACCGCCGCCGGATCCAGCCAGCTCTCGTACTGGGCAGCGAGTACGAGATAGACGAGCAGAATTGATAGCGCGTAGATGAAATACGCCGTGTTGCCAACCAGCTTCTCCTGATACGAAATCGCCGTCCAGTCGAACCCGATCCCGTTCGGCAGGGTGTTGTCCGCGACCTGTTCCATCAGATCGAGCGCCTGGCCGGAGCTGAAGCCCGGCGCCGCGCCACCAAACACGTTTGCCGCCGGATACAGATTATAGCGGGTGACCAGTTCCGCGCCGAGTGTCGGCCTGATGGACACCAGCGCCCCCAGCGGCACCATCGCGCCCTCCACGTTCGAGACGTAGAGCTTGGCAATGTCGTCCGTCGACCGGCGAAACTGCGCGTCCGCCTGAACACGCACCTGATAGCTCTGGTTGAACTTGTTGAACAGGTTGATGTACGAAGAGCCGAGGTAGGTCTGCAGGGTCTGGAAAACATCGTTGAGCGGAACGCCCATGGAATTCGCCTGCGTTCGGTCGATTTCCAGGAAGTATTGGGGGCTGTTGGCGCTGAACGTGGAGAACACGCCGCGCAGGCTCGATTGGGCATTGGCGGCGCCGGTCAGTTCAGTCGTGGCTTTCTGCAGTTCCCCGAGACCGAGGGCGCCGCGATCCTCGATCACCATCTGAAAGCCGCCGGCCTGTCCCAGGCCGGGGATGGATGGCGGCACGAGGACGGCGATGCGCGCTTCCTGGATTTCGGCCAGCGCCTTGCGCAGGTGCCCGACGATCGCCTCCTGCGGCAGATCGGGGCGATCGCTCCAGTCCTTGTAGACGACGAAGATGGTCACCGCATTCGAGCGCGTCGCGGCGTCCAGCGCGGAATAGCCGCCGACGGTGACCCAGCCCTCGACACCGGGCGTCTCTTTGATCAGCGCGCCGGCCTTTCGCGCCAGGTCCTCCGCCCGCGGCTGCGAGGCCCCGTCGGGGAGCAGTGCGGCGACGATGCAGTAACCCTGATCCTCCGTCGGCAGGAAGCCGGTCGGATGCCGGGCAAACATGTACCCGGAGACGGCTATGATCGCGACAAAGACGACGACGGTCGCGCCGGTATTGTGCGCCATCCGGCTGACGAGGCCGATGTAGACATCCTCGCAAGCCTGGTACGCACGGTTGAAGCCGCGGTAGAAGGCGTTGACCTTGCGGTCCTTCGGGATGGGCCGCAAGTACAGGGCGCATTGCGCTGGCTTCAGCGTCATCGCGTTCAGCGCGCTGATCGCGGCGGTGGCGGCGATGACCAGCGCGAACTGCCGGAACAACTGGCCGGTGATGCCCGGCATGAATGCCGCCGGCAGGAACACCGCGGTCAGCACCAGGGTGATGCCGATGATCGGGCCGGTCAGTTCGCTCATCGCCTTGATCGCCGCGTCGTGCGGCGACAGCCCTTGTTCAATGTAATGGGAGGCATTTTCGACGATGACGATGGCATCGTCGACGACGATGCCGATGGCGAGGATGAGCGCGAACAGCGTCATCAGGTTGACGGTGAAGCCGAGTGCCAGCATCGCCGCGAAGGCGCCGACGATGGTCACCGGAACCGTCGTCGCCGGCACCAGCATGGCGCGGAAGTTCTGCAGGAACAGCATGATGACGATCAGCACGAGGACGCCGGCCTCGAACAGCGTGTGATAGACGGCGCTGATCGACTGGTTGATGAACCGGGTGGTATCGTAAAGGGTCTTGTAGGTCAGGCCGGGCGGAAACGTCCGGCTCATCTCCGCCATCGTCGCGCGCACTTCCTCGGCGACGGCGAGGGAATTCGCTCCCGGGAGCGAATAGATGGCCAGATGGCCGGCCTTCAGCCCGTCGATCGTCGAAAACTGCGAGAATGTCTGCTGGTTCAACTCGACGCGGGCGACATCCCTGACGCGAACCAACTGGGCGTTGCCGGTGTTCGGATTCTGCACCGACTTGATGATGATGTCCTCGAATTCCTCGACCGAAGACAGGCGGCCAAGCGCCGTCAGCGTGATCTGAGACACCTGATCCTCAGGGACCGGCGGCGCGCCGAGCTGGCCGGCGGCGACCTGCACGTTCTGACCTTTGATCGCGTGGCTGACATCAAGCGTCGTCAGTCCGTAGGACTGCATCTTGTTGGCGTCGAGCCAGATGCGCATGCTGTAGGCACCGGCGCCGAGTACGTTAACCTGACCGACGCCGGGCAGCCGGGCGAGCGGGTTCTGCAGGTTGATCATCGCGTAGTTGCTGAGAAACTTCGCGTCGTAGCGGTCGTCCGCGGAGTACAGCGTGACGAACATCAGGATGTTCGTGGATACTTTCTTGACCGTCACGCCCTGGCTCTGCACCTCCGCCGGCAGCTGCGCGGTCGCACCGTTGACGGCATTTTGTACCAGCGACAGCGAGGTATTCAGATCGGTGCCGACGGCGAACGTCACGGTCAGGGTGTAACTGCCGTCACTGCCGCTGGTCGACTGCATATAGATCGAGCCCTCGACGCCGTTGACCGCCTGCTCGATCGGGATGCCGACGGTGTTGGCGACGACCTCGGCGCTGCCGCCGGGATAGCTGGTGCTGACCTGGATGGTGCCGGGGACGATCTCCGGGTATTGCGAAACCGGCAGGTTGAACAGGGCAACGGCGCCGAGAATCATCGTGATGATGGCGATGACGTTGGCGAAGATCGGCCGGTTGATGAAAAAGGTGGAGATCATCCGGCTGTGCCCACGCCGTCAGGTCGCTGGCTTCGGCTGCGCGCCGGGCGGTGTTGCGGCGGGGGCTTCCTCCGGCGTCACCTCGCGGCCGGGAATGGCGCGCAGCAGACCCTCGACGATGACGCGCTCGCCACCGTTTAGGCCGGACGTGACGACCTGCATGTCACCGATCCGCTCGCCGATCGCGACGGACCGCCGCTCGACGATATTCTTGTCACCGACCGTCAGCACGTAGCGGCCGATCTGATCGAAGCCGACGGCCTCGGCCGGAACCAGCAGCGCGTCCTTCGTCTGCGAGTAGGGTGCCTGGATCCGGGCAAACAACCCGGGGACGATGGCGCCATCGGCGTTGGGAAAAGCGCCGCGCAATTGCAGGGTGCCGGTCTGCGGGTTGACCGAAATGGCGGCAAAATCGAACGTCCCCTTGTGCGGATACCCCTGCTCGGTGGCGAGGCCCATGAACAAGGGCGGTGCCCGTTTTTTCGCCAGATCGGGGCTGCTGCGATCCTCCGGCTTGATGACGCTGAGCAGGTCGCGCTCGTTGATGGTGAAGTAGACGTAGATCGGATCGATGCGATTGATTTCCGCCAGCACCGTCTTTTCGCCGCCGGCGCCAACGAGATTGCCTGGATCGACGAGGCGCCGGCCCATGCGGCCGTTGAACGGTGCCGTGACCGTCGTGTAGCTGAGTTCAAGCTTGGCGTTGGCGAGCTTCGCCTGCGCCGCTTCGAGCGCAGCGCGCGTCGAGTCCCGCTCAAACCGCCATTGATCGACCTGGGTTGCCGCCGCGGCCTTCTGTTCGAACAGACGGGAGAAGCGCCGATACTCGGTTTCGGCGTAATCCAGCTTCGCCTTGGTGGCGAGCACCTCGCTTTCCGCCTGTTCCACATTGGCCTTGTACTGGGCCTGCTGGATGGTGAACAGCAGGTCGCCCTTGCTGACCCGCTGGCCGTCTTGAAAATGTACCTTTTCGAGATACCCTTCGACCCGCGCCACCAGCTTGACCGTCTCGTAGGCCACGGTGTTGCCGGTGAATTCGAGGGTGTTGGTGATGGTTTCGACGACCGGTTTGGCTACCGTGACCTTCGGCGGCGGCGGCGGTACGTAGACGTTCTTGTCGTCTTCGCACGCCACAATGCCGAGCCCGAACGCCATCACCACCAGAACGCGCTTGGCGATGAGTGCGCGCCTGACGCCCGCCGGCTCAGCCATCGTCGTTGCCCGCCGCAAGTCCATAGCTGTTGCCGGTGACTACCATTCGGGAGCCCGAACCCGGCTGGAGACATCCTCGGTACCCGGCAGCGGTGGTGCGGCCGGTTCGAGCAGGTTGACCGGGGTCAGCAGGTTCCCCCAGTCCGTGCGTTCGGCCATCAATTCGCGTGTCTCCTGTGGCACGAAGTCGCGCTGGTCGGGGAACTCCCAGCCGCCGCCGAGGGCCCGGTAGACGCTGATCAGGCCGGCGGGAATATCCCCGCTCGCCTGCGCCAGATTGTCCTGCTCGTTCAGCAGGGCCTGCTCGGCGGTGAGGACGGTGGTGAAATCCGTGATGCCCTCGCTGTACTGCAGGAACGCGAGGTCGCGCGACAGTTGGGCGGCGGCGGCGCTGACCTTCAGTTTGGCGACCCGCGCCTGGGAGTGCAGGAAGGTGCTGAGCCCGTCCTCGACCTCCCGCTGTGCCGCCAGCACGGCGTTCTGGTAAGTGACGAGGCTCTCCTGCAAACGCGCGTCCTGCAGGCGGACGTTATTGGTGATCCGCCCATAGTTGAGGAAATTCCAGCTCACCGAAGGCCCCACCGAAAAGGCGCGGCTCTTCGCAAGGAAGATGTCGCCCAGATCAAAGTTTCGCCAGTCGCTGGCAAGGAAGCCGAAATTCCCGGTGAGCGAAAACGCCGGATACAGGTCCGCCTTGGTGAAGCCGATCACCGCGCTTTGCTGCATTGCCGCCAGTTCCGCCTGGCGGATGTCCGGCCGCCGCCGCAGCAGATCGGCGGGGATGCCCACCGCCACCGTGAGCGGAACCGCCGGAATGCCCCGCGTTTCGCGCAGCAAGCCGTCGATCGTGCCCGGCGGCGCGCCGACGAGGACGTTCAACGCATTCTTCGCTTGCTGTAGCTGATTTTGCAGTTGCGGGATCGTCGCTTCGGTGGAAGCGAGAATGGTTTGCGCCTGAGCCACGTCCCGCTCGGACGTGGAGCCGCCCTCGAAACGGGCGCGTGCGATGGTCAGGCTCTCCCGTTGCACCTTCACGTTCTCGAAAGCGATCGCGAGGCGTTCCTCAAGGGTGCGGGTGGCCACATAGGTGGCGGCGACGTCGCTCGTCAGGGTCACCAGCGCAAAATCGTAGGCAGCGACCGACGACAGGAAGCTGGCGTCGGCGGCCTCAATGCTGCGGCGGAATTTTCCCCAGAAGTCCAATTCCCAGGCGATCTGCAGCCCGACCTCGTTCGCCCAGAAACGGTAGAACGACGAGGATTGTTCCGGCGTCTGCGGCGACCGTTCGCTCGTGCGGTTGTAGGTCAGCGACCCAAAGGCTTGTTGCGTTTGCGGATAGAAATCGCCGATGGCGATGCCGAGTGCGGCGCGCGCCTGCACCACGCGCAAGCCAGCCGTTCGCAGATCCAGGTTCTGTTGATGGGCGATGCCAATCAGTTGGTCAAGCGTCGGGTCCGCGAACACGGACCACCACTGCCGCGTGTCGGCGGGCGCCGAACTGACCGCCGGCGCATCGCCGTCCAGCCACCGGCTGTTCACCTGTACCGACGGGCGCTCGAAGTCCGGGCCGACCATCGTGCATCCCGTTGCCGCGGCGATGGCGCACGCCACCACCAGCGTGCCAATGGCAGGGCGCCGGCCGGTGCGTCTGCTCTCTGCCCGTCGACACATGCGCATAACCTCTCATTCACGCCCGTGTGTAGACTGCGGTCAGCGGCTGCGTCAACGCTGGGCGGCCATGGCGCGCGATACCTGCTCCGCCAGCCGCGTCCAGCGCCGGCCGCTGCGGGCATTCTTGACGGCAATGGCAAGGGCCCGCAACTGGCCGACAACGACAACCAGCCGCCGGCCGCGGGTGACCCCGGTGTAGATCAGCGATCGCTGCAGCATGGGGAAATGGTGCGTGGTCACCGGGATGACGACGGCGGGATACTCTGAGCCTTGCGCCTTGTGGATGGTGATCGCATAGGCCAGTGTCAGTTGATCGAGATCATCAAACGCATAGGTTACCAGCCGTCCGTCGAAGTTGACGGATGCCACTTCCGCTTCCGCGTCGGCGGTCTCGATCGTTCCGACATCGCCGTTGAAAACCTCTTTCTTGTAATCGTTCTCCACCTGCATGACCTTGTCGCCGACGGCAAATCGAGAACCGTGCCGTTCGATCACCGCCGCCGATTGCGGGTTGAGCGCGGCCTGCAGTTCGACGTTGAGGGTGCGCGCGCCAAGGCGTCCTTGCTGCATCGGCGTGAGCACCTGCACGTCGCGCTTGGCGTCGAAGCCATAGCGGTCGGGAATCAGTTCGCAGACGAGACGGCGAATTTTCGCCGCTCCATCTTCGGGGCTCTCGCAACCGATGAACCGGAAATCACTCTCCGGATCCTGATCGATCGCCGGCAACACCCCCTCGCGGATGCGGTGGGCATTGGCGATGATGCGGCTCGCGGTAGCCTGCCGGAACACCTCGGTCAGCCGAACGACCGGCAGCCGATTGGCGGAGATGATGTCGGCCAAGACCTGGCCGGGTCCGACCGACGGCAATTGATCGGTGTCGCCCACCAACAGGAGGGCGGCATGGTCGGGCATCGCCTTCAGCAGCGAGCGCATCATCGGCACGTCGATCATCGACGCTTCGTCGACGACGAGCAGATCGCAGGTCAGCGGATTGTCTTCCCGGCGCCGAAACCGGCCACCGTGGGCGTCGACCTCCAGCAGCCGGTGAAGCGTCTTGGCTTCGAAACCGGTGCTGTCACTGAGCCGCTTTGCCGCCCGGCCGGTGGGCGCGGCAAGGGCCACCTGAACCTTTTTCGTCGCCACGATGCGCAGCAGACTGCGCATCAGCGTCGTTTTGCCAACGCCGGGACCACCGGTAATGACCACGACCTTTTGCGCCAGCGCCGTCGCGATCGCCGTCCGCTGGCCTTCGGCCAGCGCGATGGCCAGCTTGTCCTCGACCCAAGGGATGGCACGACCGGGGTCGATGGGCGGCCATGGTGGACGGCCGGCGGCCAGTTGACACAGCCGCCCGGCAATGAAGGTTTCCGCTTCGTGCAGGCCGCTGAGAAAGACGCACGCCGTTTCGCCGCTCCGATCGAGAATGACGTGGCCGTTCCCGATTTCCGCCGGCAGCGCCTCTTCGACCTGCGCGGACGGCAGCGCGAGAAGTTCCGCCGTGCTGGCCAGCAACTCATCCCGCGGCAGGCCGCAATGACCGGCTTCAACGGCCTCGCCGAGGCGGTGGATCAAAGCCGCCCGCCGACGGATCAGCGCGCCATGATCGACGCCGAGGCTGGCGGCGATCGCATCCGCAACCTTGAAGCCGATGCCGCGGATATCGCGCGACAATTGATAGGGGTTTTCGCTGATCGTCTTCAGCGCGCCTGCGCCATACGTCCGATAAATGCGCATGGCGCGCGACGGTCCGATGTCATGCTGATAAAGGAAGAGCATGATCTCGCGGATCGCTTTCTGCTCCGCCCAGGCGGCAAGGATCGCCTCGATGCGTTTGGCGCCGATGCCCGGGACGTGATGCAGACGATCGGGTTCGCGGTCGATGACGTCGAACACCCGTTCGCCGAAGGCCGCCACCAGCTTCTTCGCATAGACCGGTCCAATACCCCTGACCAGACCCGAGGCCAGATACCGTTCGATCCCATCCGGGCTCGTCGGTGGCGCGCTACGGAGGAAATCAGCGGCGAATTGCCGCCCGTACTGGGCGTCGACGACCCAGTGTCCGCTCGCCTGCAAACGCTCGCCAGCGACGATGGCGGCGAGGCGGCCGACGACCGTCACCGGTTCGCGAAAGCCCCGCGCGCTGACCCGAAGTACGGCAAAGCCGGTGTCGGCGTTGTGATAGGTGACCCGCTCGACGGTGCCGGCGAGCACGTGCTGATCGGCGCTCGAACCTCCCGCCGAAGCCTGTTGCGGTTTCAGGAGAACACCGCATCCGCGACAAAGGGGTTGGTCCGCCGCTCGTGTCCGAACGTCGATTCCGGGCCGTGGCCCGGTACGAAGCGGACATCGTCGCCAAGGGACCACAGGCGGCGGCGAATGGACTGGATCAGCGTTTCATAATCGCCGCCGGGAAAATCGGTCCGGCCGATCGATCCCGCGAACAGGACGTCGCCAACCAGCGCCAGCTTCGACGGACGATGAAAAAAGATGACGTGTCCCGGTGTGTGTCCCGGACAATGGCGAACCTCGAACGTCGCCGAGCCCACCGTCACCGTGTCGCCGTCGATCAGCCAGCGCGTCGGCGTGAACGGGGCCGAGGGCCGGCAACCGAACATCACCGCCTGTTCTTTCATGCCGTCGATCCAGAACTGATCGCCCTGGTGCGGCCCCTCGATGGGCAAGCGGTAGCGGCGCGCCAGCTCCTCGACCCCGCCCGCGTGATCGAGATGGCCGTGGGTCACCAGAATTTTTTGCAGGTCGATGCCGTGCTGCTCAGCGGTCTTGACGATGCGATCAACCTCGCCGCCCGGGTCGACGACCGCTCCGATCTTGCTGTCATCGCACCAGACGAGGCTGCAGTTCTGTTGGAACGGCGTGACTGGAATGACTGTGTAACGGATCACCGTAAAGCCCCTGTGTTGACCAGCGCCACCTTAAGTATCGCCCTCGTTGCGCGGCCGGCAAGCCGCCGGTGCCGCCTCATGAAAACATGACGACGTGCGATCACGTCTCATGCCGAAGCATCAGGCTGCCGATCGTGCAAATGAGCACGACCTTCGATGACCAGGCTGCCAACCATGGCGAAAGAAAGCCGGACTCGCCGAGGGCGAGGCCGATGTTATCCAGGATAAAATAGGTGAAGCCAATGGCGAGGCTGGACAGCATGACGATGCCGAAGCCACCGCGGCGGCGGTAGACCTGCGAACAGGCGATGACGAGCGCGGCAACAAGAAGCGGCCCGAGGCTGTTGGCGACGCGGGCATGCGCCCAAGTGAGCGCCAAGGCCGTTGGCCTCTGCCCGAATCCCTGATTGGCGATCAGTGTCAAGAGTTGGTTCAGCGAGAGTTCCCGCAACCCCGCGGAAATCAGCGACAGATGCTCAAGGTCGATCCGACCCGGCCAGAACAGTTCGGCGAGACGTTCGCCGCGCGCCGGCGCGACCGAGTAACGGCTGACATCGTGCAGCATCCAGCCACCCTGGCCGGGCACGGCGGCAGCCGCGTGCAGCTGTTCCACCAGGACACCGGCGGCATCGCGCCGGAAGATGGTCAGATCTTCAAGCCGCGCCCGGCGCGCGTTGTGCGCCGGCAGGCGAATGACGTCGTTGCCGCTGAGCAGCCAGACCTCCTTCGTTCCGCCGCTCAGCATGCCGCTGCGCCGAAAATCGCCCACTCCCCAATCATAAAGCCGGGTCAGGGTCGATGGCACCACGCGGTCATCGAGGGCGAACTGAACGACGCACATCAGCGCGGCCACGGGAAGGAACAAGCGCATCACCCCGGCGCTGGAGACGCCACCACTCCACAACGCCACCATTTCATTGTGGCGCATCATCAGGCCAACGGTCGCCAGGGCGGCGAGCAGAGCGGCAATCGGCAGCATCTTCGACGTCACATCCGGCACCCGCAACAGCGCGTACCAGAGCACCGCCGCCGCGCGCCCGTCCGACGCCTTGATAATATTGTCCGTTTCCTCGAGAAGCTCGAACGCCAGCGACAGCGCCGTCAGCACCGTCGCCGTCATGATCAGCAGCAGACCGAAGCGTCGGCTGATGTAGCGAACGAGCACGCTCAACGGCGCGCGTCCATCTCTGCCGATGGTTTGCGGGCAAGCGCCCCGCGCCGAAGCGCCGACAGGCCAAGCCACGCCCATCCGCCGGCGGTCTTCGGCACCCCCTCGTTCAGGCGGTAAAACCCCCAGACGATCCCGACCGCAAAGATCGTCCACGGAGTCCAGAGGCTGATGATCGGGTCGAGAGTGCCATTCTCCGCCAGATTCTTTCCAAAATCGACCACCTGCGAGAACGCGACCAGGATCAGCAAGCCCATGAAAATGCCCACCATGCGATCGCTGCGACTGCGGCCGATGGCCAAGCATACCCCCAATAGGGGGAGTAACGGAACGCTCAAAGCGCGAACGATGCGGGCATGGAACTCGGCGATGAGATCCCGGCCACGAACCCCCGGCGGCGGATCATGGCGCCGTCGCCACAATTCAGAGAGCGTCAGTTCCCGTTCATCAACGCCGCGACCGCGCAGCAACTGTGCCGTTTCTCCGCCCAGATCGGCACGAAGTTCGCCAAACTGCAACACGGTGAGGCCGCGCGCCGCCGATCCGTTTTCCTGCGTGTCGGCGGGCGGCCGCAGTTCCAGCCGCACCCCATTGAACAGCCGAATGATCGGAGGTCCATCCCGGTCAACGCGCGCGAAGGTGCCATCGCGGGCGGCAATCGCCACCTCGGCGCCGTCATCGTTCGTCTGATGCATGAACACCTGTTTGAACCGGGAACCGTCGCGGTATACGCCTTCGATCAGGAACGTCCGATCGCCGATCTGCGTAAACACGCCGGCGCGGACGAACGCTTGAAAGGCGGCGCTGGTGACCGCGTTGAGCGTAATCTGATAGGCGTAGCGGCCATACGGCCGGATGTAGCCCGTGATCAGCAGGGTCAACAGGGAAATGATCAGGCCGATCAACAGAACCGGCCGGATGATCTGCGCCAGGCTGACACCCGCGGCATGCAGGGCATGAAGTTCACCATCCCGGCCCAGTTTGTTAAAGGCCAGCATGACGCCGAGCATCAGGCTAATCGGCAGCGCCAGGCCGATGTATTGGGGCACCAGGTAGGCCATGATCTGGAAAACCACCTGGAGCGGGCCGTTGGCGCCGAGGACCACATCGAACAGCCTCAGCATGCGTTCGATGAGGAGGACGAGAAGTGCGATCAGCAGCGCGATCGACAATGGCCGCAGCACTTCGCCGGCGATGTAGAGTTGGAGAGTTCTCATGGGAGCCATCCGAACGGCGTCACATCTGACGGGCGCGGTCGCCAAGCACCCCTCTCAGGATCGTCTGCTTAGCATATCGAATGTCGCGGCGTCGAACCCGTGTTCCGCATGGTCCGCCGGACGAACAGGCCAACGGCACGGCGCTTCGGCAGCGCTGCGGTGTCGGCTTGACGCGTGCGCGAAGTTCCGCGCCCAATGGTTTCCCATTTCCGGAGCGGCGTGACCATGCCCTATCGCTCGCTGCGCGAGTTTATCGATCTTTTGGAGCAGCGCGGCCGGCTCGTGCGGGTGCGCGAACCGGTATGCGCCAACCTCGAGATGACCGAGATCCAGACGCGGTTGCTCGCCGAGGGCGGACCCGCCGTCCTGTTCGAAACGGTGACCCGCGACGACGGAACCCCGTTCGCGGCGCCGGCGCTGGTCAACCTGTTCGGCACGGTGGAACGGGTGGCCTGGGGCATGAACCGGGAACCGGCGCAGCTTCGTCAAGTGGGAGAGACGCTGGCCTTCCTGCGCCAACCGGAGCCCCCTGGCGGCTGGCGCGAGGCGATCGACATGCTGCCGCTGCTGCGAACGGTGATGGCGATGCGGCCTCGCACCGTTGGCCGCGCGCCGTGCCAGGAGGTCGTCCTCACCGGTGATGACGTGGACCTGTCGCAGCTGCCAATCCAGACCTGCTGGCCGGGAGAGCCGGCGCCGTTGATCACCTGGCCGCTAGTCGTGACCAAGGGACCGGCCGCGGACGTCGCCGGTGGCGACCGCCGCGATGTCTACAATCTCGGCATCTATCGGATGCAGGTGATCGGTCGCAATGAAACCTACATGCGCTGGCTGAAGCATCGCGGCGGCGCGCAACACCACGCGCGTTGGAAACAACGCCGTTCGGATCCCCTGCCCGCCGCGGCGGTCATCGGCGCCGACCCCGGCACCATCCTCGCCGCCGTCACCCCGGTTCCGGACACCCTGTCCGAATACCAGTTCGCGGGGCTTTTACGCGGCGCCAAGGTGGAACTGGTCGCTTGCAAGACGGTGCCGCTGGAAGTGCCGGCAGAAGCGGAGATCGTGCTGGAAGGCCATGTCTCGCTCGATCGTTACGGCGATGAAGGACCCTATGGCGATCACACCGGCTATTACAACGCGGTGGAACCGTTTCCGGTGTTCACCATCTCGGCGATCACCATGCGCCGCCGGCCGATTTATCTCTCGACCTTCACCGGCCGCCCCCCGGACGAACCATCGATCCTCGGCGAAGCGCTCAACGAGGTGTTCATCCCGCTGTTGCAGCAGCAGTTTCCGGAGATCGTCGATTTCTGGCTGCCGCCGGAGGGGTGTTCCTACCGCGTCGCCGTCGTTTCCATGCGCAAGGCCTATGCCGGCCATGCCAAGCGGATCATGCTGGGTGTCTGGTCCTACCTGCGCCAGTTCATGTATACGAAGTTCGTGATCATCATCGACGAAGATCTCAACGCCCGCGATTGGAACGATGTCATCTGGGCGCTGTCGACCAACGTCGATCCGGTGCGCGATGTCACGCTGATCGACGGCACGCCCATCGATTATCTCGATTTCGCCTCGCCGGTCTCGGGTCTTGGCGGCAAGATGGGCATCGACGCGACCGCAAAGCTGCCCCCGGAAACGACGCGGGAATGGGGCCGGCGGATCCGCATGACGGACGAGATCATCGACCGCGTGACGGCAAAGTGGGATCGTCTCGGCCTTCCCGGCAGCGGCAAGCCGATCTGGCGTTAGCCGGGCCGGCACCGGTCGCCCGCGCACTGAGGAGCCATCCCTGTCATGACACCCGTTATCGCCGTCCCCGATGCCTCGGAGATCCGCGCCGCGGCACACCATGCGAAGAGTTGGCCGTTCGTCGAGGCGCGACGCATCCTCGAACGCATCAAGGGCGCGGTGCCGCCATCAGGCGCCGTTCTGTTCGAGACGGGTTACGGGCCGTCCGGCCTGCCGCACATCGGCACCTTTGGCGAGGTCGTCCGTACAACCATGGTGCGCAACGCGTTTGCCGCGCTCTCCGACATGCCGACACGGCTGATCGCCTTTTCCGACGACATGGACGGCCTGCGCAAGGTTCCCGACAACATCCCGAACCCGGAACGGCTTGCTCCCTATCTCGGCCAGCCGCTGACCCGTGTCCCTGACCCGTTTGGCGAGTATGAGAGCTTCGGCCATCACAACAATGCCCGGCTGCGCGGTTTCCTCGATCAGTTCGGCTTCGATTATGAATTCGTCAGTGCCACCGACTGCTATACCTCGGGCCGGTTCGACGGCGCCTTGCGCCAGGTGCTGCGACATTACGACGCCATTCTGGCCGTGATCCTGCCCACCCTCGGACCCGAGCGGCGTGCCACCTACAGCCCCTTTCTGCCGGTCAGTGCGCGGACCGGCGCGGTGCTGCAAGTGCCCGTGCTGCGCCGTGACGAGCAGGCCGGCACCATCGTCTATGAGGACGAGGACGGTCGCGCGGTCGAGACCGAAGTTACGGGCGGGCGCTGCAAGCTGCAATGGAAGGCCGACTGGGCGATGCGGTGGTTCGCTCTCGGCGTCGACTACGAGATGGCCGGCAAGGACCTGATCGACTCCGTGCGCCTGTCAAGCCGCATTTGCCGCATTCTCGGTGGTTCGCCGCCGGTGAACCTGATCTATGAACTGTTTCTGGACCGCAATGGCGAGAAGATCTCCAAGTCGCGCGGCAACGGTCTCGCCGTCGAGGACTGGCTTGCCTATGCCCCGCCCGAGAGCCTGTCACTGTTCATGTATCAGCGTCCACAAAGTGCCAAGCGGCTCCATTTCGACGTTATACCCCGCGCCGTGGACGAGTATCTCGATCATCTCGAAGGGTTCGGCCACCAGGACCCGGCGAAGCGGCTCGACAATCCGGTCTGGCATATTCACGGCGGCCAGCCGCCGGCGACCGAGGAAACCCTGTCGTTCAACGTGCTGCTGAACCTCGCCAGCGTCTGCCACGCGGAGGCGGCGGACGTGCTGTGGCGGTTCGTCAGCCGCTACCGGCCGGGCGTCTCGCCCGCGTCCTCGCCTCGGCTCGACCGGCTGGTCCGGCATGCGGTGGCCTACTATCACGACGTGGTCAAGCCAGCGCAGGTGTACCGGCGGCCGACGGCCGAGGAGCGGGATGCACTGGCCGATCTGGCGGACACGCTGGGTGGCCTGCCGGACGGCAGCGATGCGGAAACGATCCAGACCGCGGTGTACGAGGTCGGCAAGCGGCACGGGTGCTTCGCGGACCTGAAATCCTGGTTCCGCGCGCTCTATCAAATCCTGCTCGGACAGGACGAAGGCCCGCGCATGGGCTCGTTCTTCGCCGTCTACGGCCTTGCCGAGAGCATTGCGCTGATCCGATCGGTGATCGCCGGCGGCGATCGGGCCGACGGTGCCGCCTGAACCCTACTTGTCGGGCAGTCGGATCGTCGTGCCGGTTTCCCCGCGCCGAAGCCGGTGGAGGTGGAAGGCGACAAGGGGATCGTCCGGAAATCTCTGGCTGAGGCGGGCAAGCGCAGCCACGGCGCCGGATTGATCTCCCGCCGCCATCATCCCGTACGCGTCCCCGTACGCTTCGATCAGGACAGCGGGGGTGGTCGCTACCGCCGGCTCGAAGACCTTGACCGGCTGCGTCTTGCCTTTCAGCAGCAGGTCGCCGGCGGGCCGCCCGCGAAAGGCGGGGCAGCCCGCCACCGTGGCCTCGCTGACGAGAATGCGCGTGCCGAGGTACTTGTTCGCCCCCTCCAATCGCGCCGCCGTATTCACCATGTCGCCGTGTGCGGTGTAGTCGAAGTGCAAAGCGCCGCCGAAATTTCCGACGATCGCGCTGCCGGAGTTGACGCCAATGCGGGTCCGCCCGAACGGCAGGCCGGCCTCCCGCTGTCGCGCCGCAAAATCCTCGGCGAAAGCGTCGAGGGCGAGCGCACAGTGAATCGCGCGCTGGCGGTGGCCCGCCATCGCGATGGGTGCGCCGAAGATCACATGCACGGCATCGCCGATGATCTTGTCAATCGTGCCCTCGAAGCGAAACACGATGCGCACCAAGCCATCGAGGTAATCGTTGAGGACGGGAACGATGCGCGCGGGCTCCTGCCCCTCCACCAGCACCGTGAAGCCTTCGAGATCGGTGAACAGGCAGCTGATGTCCCGCCGCTCGCCGCTGAGCGCCAGTTGGTCGGGGTGGCGCACCAGTTCCTCGACGATGCTGGGGGCGACGTAACTGGCGAAGGCGCTGCGGATCCACCGGTGCTGGCGTTCGATCTGCATGTGCCGGACGATGGAGGTGCCAAGGAAGACCAGGAAAACCGCCATCGCCGGCAGCACCGGGTCGAACAGAAGACGCGCCTCAACGAAAGCGAGCCACGATGCGCCGACGGCCGCAAGGGTCGCGGTGCAACCGATGACCGCGCCGACCGCCGGTCCGGAATGCCGCAGCACCAGCAGCAGCGCGCCACCCAGCCCGAGGAGCATCAGCAGCTCCGCGCCTTTCGCCCAGTCGGGGCGATGGAGATACGTCTGCGAGAGGATTTGTTCGAGGCCTTGCAGGTGCAGCAGCGGGCCGGGAAGGGTCAGCGACAACGGCGTCGGGTGCCGGTCCTGCAAGCCCGTGGCGCCAGCGCCGACGACGACGATGGCATTGCGAAAAAGCGCGGGATCATGGTCACCCGTGATCAGCCGCCAGGCCGGAACAACGAGGGTTCGGCTTGGCGGCGCGAAATAGAGGCGAAGCTGACCGTCCGCGCCGGTGGGAATGGATAACGCGCCAATGACCACGTGCGCGGCAGCGGCTGGTCCGCCGGTCTGCACCGTGATTGCGTCAACGCGCTGGGCGACGCGCAGCACTTCCGCGACGAAGGAAGGGAACACCTCGCCGTTCAGGCCAAGCACCATCGGCACGCTGCGGACGACGCCCGAGCCGGCGAGGACGACGTTGAGTGCGCCGATCCCTGCCGCCGCCTCGCCGAGGCCCGGCAACGGAACAATGGCGCCGGGAAAGCCGGGGATGCGCAAGTCGGGCACGCGGCGATCGGGATCGGTGAGCATTTCTGCTTTCCGAAGCGGCCGCACGTCATTCTTGTCATCGATCATGGCAAAGCCGACAACGACCGGGGCGCGCGCGACCGCGTCTGCCAGCGCGGCATCGGTATCAAGGACCGGCGTCGGTGCCTCGGCCCATTGCCGGGCCGGCTTTCCCCCGCTGAACAGCCGCTGCGGCGACAGCCGGTCCGGCTCGACGAGCAGGAGATCAAGGGCGATGACACGGGCGCCATTTTCATTGAGGCGGTCGATGACGGCGGCGAGGCGGTCGCGGGGCCATGGCCACTGGCCGATCTTGGTCAGGCTCGCGTCGTCGATTTCGACAAACCGCAGCGGTGACGGCAGCGATGGCCGCGGACGCAGCCGCTGATAGGCGTCGAAGACGGATTCGCGCAACTGCGCGAGGGGCTGCGGATCGGCGAGGAGGATCGCCGCCGCCGCCAGCAGGAACAGCGGCGGCAGCAACCGCTCCATCCTTCCCGCGGGATTGGCGCTGCGCCGCATCGCCCGCCTGCCCTCAGGCTCGACCGCCGCCGGCCGGCACCATCGGCGATCGCCGTCCCGTACGCTCCGCCAACCGGGCAAGCTCGCCGATCAGGTTGCGAAGACCGCGCAGCCGCGCCGGGGGCGATCCCCAGGCGCACCGGTAGACGAGCTTGTGGTCCGGGCGCAGTTTGAACGCTTCCAGCCGCCGATTGATCAGCTGTACCAGGCCCGCCGGATCGGCAAACGTGTTGTTGCGGAACGACAGGACCGCCCCCTTCGGCCCGGCATCCACCTTCTCGATGCCGGCTCGCCGGCACAATTGCTTGACCGCCATCACCTGCAGAAGGTTTTCGACTTCGTCCGGCAACGGCCCGAAGCGGTCGATGAGTTCGGCGGCAAACGCCTCGATATCCACATCCTCCTTAAGGTCGCCGAGGCGCCGGTAGAGGCCGAGCCGTACGCCAAGATCGGGTACGTAGGCTTCCGGGATCAGCACGCTGATGCCAATTGAGAGTTGCGGCGTCCATTCATCGCCGCCGGCGCCCATGGCCGACGCCGTCCCTTCGCCCGAACTGACGCGCAGTTCGGCAATCGCGTCCTCCAGCATCTGCTGGTAGAGCTCGATGCCGACCTCGCGGATGTGCCCCGACTGTTCCTCGCCCAGCAGATTGCCGGCGCCGCGAATATCGAGGTCGTGGCTGGCGAGCGTAAAGCCGGCGCCCAGCGCATCGAGCGCCTGCATGACCGAAAGCCGCTTTTGTGCCGCCGGCGTCACCGTTTTCCGCGGTGGCAGGGTCAGGTAGGCGTAGGCGCGCAGCTTGCTGCGGCCGACCCGGCCGCGCAGCTGATAAAGCTGTGATAGCCCGAACATGTCGGCGCGGTGAACGACGATGGTATTGACCGTCGGCAGGTCGAGCCCAGACTCGATGATGTTGGTGGACAGCAGAACATCGTAGCGACCCTCATAGAAGGCGCCGACGGCGGCTTCGAGGTCGCGGACGGGCAGGCGGCCGTGCGCCACCACGACCTTGAGTTCGGGCACGAGGGCAGCCAGTTCCCGGCCGACTTCGTCAAGGTCGTCGATGCGCGGACAGACGTAAAAGCTCTGGCCTCCCCGGTGGCGCTCGCGCAGCAGCGCTTCGCGGATGACGACACCGTCGAACTCGAGGACGTAGGTGCGCACGGCCAGACGATCGACGGGCGGCGTCGTGATCAGGCTGAGTTCGCGCACGCCGGCCAGCGACAGTTGCAGCGTGCGCGGGATCGGCGTGGCCGACAGCGTCAGCACATGGACGTCGGATTTCAGTTTCTTCAGCCGCTCTTTGTGCGCGACGCCGAAGTGCTGTTCTTCGTCGATGACAAGAAGGCCAAGGTCGCGGAAGGCAAGGTCGGCGGCCAGCAACGCGTGCGTTCCCACCACGATGTCGATCGTTCCGTCCCGCAGCCCGGCCTTGACCGCCTTCGCATCCTTCGCCGTGACCATCCGCGACAGTTCGCCAAGACGCACCGGAAGTCCGCCAAAGCGCTGGGAGAAGGTTCGAAAGTGCTGCCTGCACAGCAGTGTCGTCGGGACCACGATCGCCGCCTGGCGGCCGTCGAGGACGGCGGCGAAGGTTGCGCGCAGGGCGACCTCGGTCTTGCCGAACCCGACATCGCCGCAAATCAGGCGATCGGTTGGCCGGCCGCTGGCAAGGTCGGCCAGGACATCACCGATCGCCTTCGCCTGATCTTCGGTTTCCGTGTAGGGGAAGCGGGCGCAGAACTCATCGAACAAGCCGTGGGGCGGTTCGATCACCGCGGCGTTGCGCAACGCGCGACCGGCGGCGACCGCGATCAGTTCGCCCGCCATCTCGCGGATGCGCTGCTTCATCCGCGCCTTGCGGCCTTGCCAGGCGGCGCCGCCCAGCTTGTCGAGAACAACGCCCTGGGTTTCGCTGCCGAAGCGGCTCACCATTTCGATGTTCTCGACCGGCAGGTACAGCTTGTCGTCGCCGGCGTAGACGATCCGCAAACAATCGTGCGGCGCGCCGTCGACGGCGATCGTCTCCAGCCCCTCGTAACGGCCGATGCCGTGTTCGATGTGCACCACCAGATCGCCGGTTTCGAGGGAGCGGGCCTCGGTGAGGAACGTTTCGGCGCGACCGCGGCGGGGGCGGCGGGTGACCAACCGCTCGCCGAGAATGTCCTGTTCGGCGATCACCGCCAGATCGGGGGTGACGAACCCGCGCTCGAGCGGCAGCACGATGAGGGCCGCGATCCTGGCGGCGACGCCCAGGAGATCTGCCCAGGTGTCGGCCGGGGCCGTTGCCGTCAATCCGTGTTCGCGGGCGACGCTGGCCAGCCGTTCGCGCGAGCCGCGACTGACGGCAGCGATGACGACGCGGCGGCCCGCGGCCTGATGCTCGGCGATCCGCAGGCGCAACTCGTCAAAGACATTGAGGTCCGGTTTTGCGCGGGCGGCCGCGAGGTCGACGCCAAGCCGCCCACCCGCATCGAAGATGTCCGCGCTGTCGCCGGCGGCGGGGAAGGGCGACAGGCGGGCAACGGCAAGCGCGGCGAAGCGGGCATCCCATTCGGCGGCATCGAGAAACAGGCTGGCCGGCGGAACCGGTCGATAGGGAGGCGCGTCGGCGGTGAACGCGCCCCCCCGCCGTGGCGCCATTCGCGCGGCGAAATAGTCGGCGATCATGTCCAGACGCTCGTCGCGAACCGCTTCCGCGCCGTGGTCGACGACGACGCGGGCGTCGGGAACGTAGTCCAGCAGGGTCGTCAGCGCCGGGTAAAACAGCGACAGCCAGTGCTCGCAGCCGGGGGCCCGGCGGCCCGCGGAAATCGCCTCGTAAAGGGGATCGACAGCGCTCTCGGCGCCGAACGCCTGGCGATAGGCGGAGCGGAAACGGGCGATCGATGCCGGATCGAGGATCACCTCGCTGATCGGGGCGAGAGCGCACTGCTCGATCGTCCCGATTGTTCTTTGGTTGTCGGTATCGAAAACGCGGATGGTTTCCACCTCGTCGCCGAACAGGTCCAGCCGCACCGGGTGCGCCGCGCCGCTGGGAAAGATATCGATGATGCCGCCACGGACCGCGAAGTCCCCCGGTTCGGTGACGGTTTCGACCCGGCCGTAGCCGCCACGCCCGAGAAAGCCGATCAACTCATCGCGCTCGATGCGATCGCCGACGTTCAACGCGCGGCTGGCGCCGGCCAGGACATCGGCCGGAACAATCCGCTGCAGCACCGCGGAGACGGTTGTCAGAATGATCCGCGGCCGTTCGCCAGGGCTCACAACCGCGACGCGGGTCAATGCGGCGATGCGTCGGCTGACAATCTCCGGATTGGGTGAAATCCGGTCATAGGGCAGGCAGTCCCACGCCGGAAAGGCGACGACGTTGAGGTCGGGCGCAAAGAACGCCACCCCTTCCGCGGTGGCGGCGAGCCGCACGTCGTCGCGAGCGATGAAAACGACCGGCGCAGCGCCAGCGGCCGCAAGCCGGGCGAGGATGAGGGCGTCATAGCCCGGCGGCGCGCCGGCGATGTCAATCCGGCGCGGCGGCGTGAGGATCTGCGAAAGCTCTTGCAAAACGTTATGGGACCAAGCGAAATTCCGTCAGCAGGCGCATCACCGGGTGCTCCGCGAGGTTTGCCGGGACGGCGACCCGCCCGACCATCCAGTAGTGCAGGTCGATGTCGTCGGTGGTCAGCAGCAGCTGCTCAAACCAGGCAAGATCGTCGGCATCCATCGTTGGCACGTACCGGTCGGCGAAGGCGCCGATCAGGATGTTGTTCTCCTTCATGCCGGAGTGGTGGCTGCGGAAGATCACGCGCTTGCGCGCCGTCTCCAGGTCATCGTCCATCGTCGCCCCTTTTCGGTGTCCACCCTGTTATAGATAAACCCGCGTTGACGGAAAGCCCTTCCGTGGCGGCAGCGAAACCCAACGGCCGTTTGCCACCGAGACCGCTGGCGCGGCTGCCGACGGTGCCGTGGTCAGCGTCGCCATCGGGTTTCCGCGCCCGTTGGGGTTTGCGGCAACGCATTGCGCCATGGCGAGCGCATCCTCGCTACCGGAGAGTGCAGATGACGGCATCCCGCGAATATCCGAGCCGTCCGCTTGTTGGGGTTGGCGTCGTCGTCCGCCGGCAGGGCCGAGTGCTGCTGGTGCAACGGGCGCATGCGCCGAAGGCGGGCGAATGGAGTCTGCCGGGCGGCCTGCAAAAACTCGGCGAAACGGTATCTGCGGCAGCGCACAGGGAGGTGCGCGAAGAGGCTGGCGTCGGCATCCGGATCATCGGCGTTGTCGATGTCATCGATCTGATCGAGCAGGACGACGGCGCCGCCGTCCGCTATCATTTCACGCTGATCGACCTCGTCGCCGACTGGGTGGCGGGCGAGCCCTGCGCCGGCGGCGACGCGGCGGCGGCGACGTGGGCGGATGCGGGCGATCTCGCGCGCTATCGGCTATGGGACGAGACGGTCAGGGTGATCAGCAAGGCGATGGTCATGGGGTGACCGGCGGCGATGCGCCGCTTTGTGTTGTGCCGGCGGCCTTTTCACTTTGATCTGATTGTACACGCTGCCTATGCTGCCGTGATCCTTGAGACGGAGCGCAGTTGCCGTTGCCGCCGAAGTCCTCATGGGCGCGCGGGGCAGACTCCAGCATTCAGGACCGTGGGCCGGCCATGGACATCTACCTGCCGATCGCCGAGATGGCGGTGAGCACCCTTTTGATATTCGGCCTTGGCGGCCTCGTCGGCTTCCTCTCCGGTCTCTTCGGCGTCGGCGGTGGTTTCCTGACGACGCCGCTGCTGATGTTCATTGGCGTTGCGCCGGCGGTCGCCGTCGCCTCGCAGGCGGCGCAGATCGTGGCGCTGTCGGTTTCCGGGGGGCTGGCTCACTGGCGCCGCGGCAATGTCGATGTCCGCATGGGCTTCGCGCTGCTGATCGGCGGGTTCATCGGCTCGACCATTGGCGTCTGGATTTTCACCTTGCTGCGCGCGCTCGGCCAGATCGATGTGGTCATCCAGGTGTCGTTTGTTGTTTTCCTCGGTGTCATCGGACTGCTGATGCTGAAGGAAAGCATCGAAGCTGCCGCTCAAGGTGCGGTTTCGCCGGTCGCGGATCTATGTCAGCATCCTGCTGCCCATCGGCGTTGGGCTTTTCGTCGGTATCCTCGTCGCCATCATGGGGGTTGGCGGCGGTTTCATCATGGTACCGGCGATGATCTACCTGATCGGCATGCCAACGTCCGTGGTGGTCGGCACTTCGCTGTTCCAGATCATTTTCGTCACCGCCAACGTCACCATCCTGCAAGCGGTCACCAACATGACCGTCGACATCGTCCTGGCGCTGTTGCTGTCCGTCGGCGGCGTCATTGGCGCCCAGTTCGGTGTTCGCGCCAGCGCCAAGCTGCGCGGAGATCAACTGCGCAGCCTGCTTGCGCTGCTCGTCCTCGCCGTCGCCGTCAAACTTGCGTTCGATCTGGTGGCGCGGCCGGAGGACCTGTTCTCACTCGCTTCCTGACGCGAGCGGCGCGGTGCTCCGGTCATCGCTGCTGGCCGCCCTAACTCTCGTTCTCGCCGTCCTTCCTTCAGAGAGGACGTCCGCCGACCTTGTCGCCGCGTTGTCCAGCAATCTGGTGGCCATCACCACCGGGTTCACCGGATCGGACATCCTGCTGTTCGGCACCACGGGGGGCGAGGGCGACGTCGTCGTCGTCGTCCGGGGGCCGGAAGGCGATCAGACGGTGCGGCGGAAGGGGCGCCATTTCGGCATCTGGTTCAACGATGCGGAAGCGCGTTTTGCCAAGGTCCCCGGCTACTACGCCCTCGCCACCAGCGTTCCAATCGGCGAAATGATGCCCGAACAGGTGGCCGCGCGTCATCAGATTGGCGTCGGAAACCTGCGGATCCCGTTGACCACCGCCACCCTCGGCATCGATGCCGCCGATTTTCGCGCCGCCCTCATTCGCATCAAACAGCGGACGGGGCTTTACAGCGTCGAGCCGGGCGCGTTGCGGTTTCTTGGCGACCGGCTGTTTCGGACGGACATGCGCGTTCCGGCCAACGCGCCGGTGGGCGACTATCTGGTGCACGTGTTTCTCGTGCGCGGCGGCGAAGTGACCAATGCCGAGATCACGCCGCTGAAAGTGAGCCGGATCGGGTTTGAAGCCAAGGTCTTCGATTTCGCCCGCAAGGAATCCCTCGCCTATGGTGTTCTTGCGGTTGCCCTCGCGGCGATGGCAGGATGGATTGCCAATATGGTCTTCCGCAAAGGATAAGACGTGAACGAAGAGGACGAGGACGGAGCAGCGTTCGTTCCGCCGGAACGCGAACCAGCACGGCCGCCCAGCCGGACCTTCGTCTGTGTCGTCGATGAAAGCGCCGAATTGCATCAGGCGCTCCGCTATGCGTGCCGCCGTGCGAAAAATACCGGCGGCCGCGTCGCCTTGCTCTATGTCCTCGAACCGGTCGAATACCAGCATTGGATGGCTGTCGGGCACCTGATGGCTGAGGAGCGGCGCGAGCAGGCGGAGGAATTACTACAGGTTGTTTCGTCGGTGGTGCAAAAGCTGTCCGGGACGGTGCCGGTGATTTACATTCGCGAAGGCAATTTGACGGAACAACTCATGCAGTTGCTGGAAAGCGAATCGGAGCTTTCGGTCCTCGTGCTCGGCGCGGCCACCGGGTCTGACGGACCGGGCCGGATCATCACTTATGTGATGAAGAGAATTGGGCGGCTGCCGATCCCGGTGACGTTCGTTCCGGGCGGACTGTCCGACGAGCAGATCGACGCGATTACGTGATCGCCGCCGCCTGTCCGCCCCGTCCCGCCACATCTGCCTCGGCTAGCCAGCGGGCACGCAGCGCGTCGCGGTGCAGGCGAAACCATTGCAGGCCGATCAGCGCCTGGGCGTTGATGATCCGCCCTTCGTCCAGCCACCGGAACACGGTGGCCGATGGCACGACATGCACGCGAATGTCCTCGTCCTCGTGGTCAAGGCCATGCAAGCCGCCGATGCCGGCGCTGTCGACGCGGCCCGCATAGAGGATGATGGTCTCGCTGGTGCCCCCGGGGCTGACCAGAAACCGGGCGATCTCCTCGAGTTGATCGACGTGACAGCCCGCTTCCTCGATGGCTTCGCGCCGCGCCACGGCGGGCGCCGTTTCGCCGGCGTCGATGATGCCCGCCACCAGCTCGATCAGCCAAGGCGAGCGATCCTCGCCGAGCCAGGGTTCACGGAATGCGGCGAGCGCGCCGACGCGAAACTGTTCGATGAGGACGACGGCGTCGGCGAGGGGATCATAAAGCAGAACCGCCACCGCGTGCCCGCGCTCAAACACCTCCCTGACGACCTCGCCGGTCCATCCGCCGGCAAAGCGGCGGTGCCGGAACCGGTAGCGATCCATGCGGAAATACCCGCGAAACGGCGTCTCGACGGACGACACTTCCACGTCATTCGCGTCGAACGCACGGTTCTCTTCGGCGTCACCGGTCACCGCCAGAGCCCCTGTCGACAAACCGTTACTTGGATTTCAGGATGTCGCGGATCTCTTCGAGGAGAACCACATCCGCCGGCGGCGGCGCTGCGGCGCTATCCTCCTCCTTGATGGCGGCCATCTTCTTGAGGCGGTTGATCTGCTTGACGAGGAGGAACACGGCGAAGGCAACGATGGTGAAATTGATGCAGGCGTTGATGAACGATCCATAGCCGACGACCGGGGCGCCGGCGGTTTTCGCGGCCTGCAACGACGCATAGGTCTCACCGGACAGATTGATGTAGAGGTCGCTGAAATCGACCTTGCCGACCAGCCATCCGATCGGCGGCATGATCACGTCTTCGACCAGGGAGGCGACGATCTTGCCGAACGCCGCGCCGATGATGATGCCGACAGCCATGTCGACCACGTTGCCCCGGACCGCGAATTCCCGGAATTCCTTGAGAAAGCCAGCGATCATGCGGATACCCTCCTCCACCCAGACTGCGCCGCGATGCGCCGCCGCGCGCGATCGTTTAACACTTCGCTGCGCGCCTCGCCAGCCGTCAACCCCGTCGCGTCGCGGCGGCTGCTGCCGTTGCGCTGGCGGTGCCGGCGCCCGGGGACGGCACCCTATTGGCGGCGGAATGCGAACGCGCTAGGGTCCCGCCCCTCAGCGTCGATGGTGTCTGCTCGTTGATTGATGGGTCGGGGAGGCGGTGCCGTGAAGCGGTCCTGGATTTCGGCTGTGCTGTCAGTGTTGCTGCTGGCGACGGTGCTGCTGCCGGCGGCAGCGGCGGATCGCGTCGTCAGAGTCTACAACTGGTCCGATTATATCGACGAGGCGATCCTCAAGGACTTCGAGGCCGAGACCGGCATCAAGGTCATCTATGATGTCTACGATTCCAATGACATTCTGGAAACGAAACTGCTTGCCGGGAAATCCGGCTATGATGTCGTCTTTCCCAGCGGCAATTTCTTGTCAAGACAGATCCAGGCCGGGGTCTTCCAGAAACTGGATCGTTCGGCATTGCCGAATTGGAAAAACCTCGATCCGTCGATCATGCAATTGGTCACCCGCTATGATCCGGGCAATGACTACGGTGTTCCGTACATGTGGGGCACCACAGGGATTGCCTTTAACGAGGAAGCCGTACAGAAGCGCCTTCCGGATCAGAAGATCGACAGTTGGCGGTTCGTTTTTGAGCCGGAACTGCTGAAGAAACTGGCGGATTGCGGCGTCTACATGCTCGATGCCGCTGACGAGATCATTCCGGCGGCGCTCAACTTCATCGGCGAAAATCCCGATAGCAAGGATCCCGCCGTTATTGAAAAAGCCGAGGCGGTATTGAAGGCGATCAAGCCGTCGATCCGAAAATTCCACTCGTCCGAAAACATCAATGCGCTGGCCAATGGCGATATCTGTTTCGCTGTCATGTGGTCAGGCGATGCAAACATTGCCCGGACGCGCGCCGAGGAAGCCAACAAAACCTTCGTAATAAAGTACATCATTCCGAAGGAGGGGGCGCAATTATGGTTCGATATGATGGCGATGCCAAAAGACGCGCCGCATCCGAAAGAAGGTCTCGAATTCATCAATTACATGATGCGGCCCGAGGTGATCGCCAAGGCGACCAACTACGTCACCTACGCCAACGCCAATGCCGCCTCGAAGCCGCTGGTCAATAAGGACATTCTCGACGATCCAAACATCTATCCGCCGCCCGAAGTGATGAAGCGCTTGTTCGTGGTCACGCCGTATGACCAAAAGCTGCAACGGCTGGTCACGCGGATCTGGCAGCGCGTGAAGACCGCAAGCTGACCGTGCGTCCGACGGGCGGTCCCGGATCGCGATCGGCCAGGCTGCCTCGACCGTGGCGGCATCGGTGCAGGCGGTGGAGGCATCAACGGCGATGATGGATGCAAAGCCCGCGGATGTTCGCGGACCGCAGGAGCCTTGGCGCGATCCGAGTGCGGTGCCGTTGATCGAGATCCGCGATGTCGTCAAGACATTCGGCAACTTCGTCGCGGTTGACGACGTTTGGCTGGATATCTACCCGCGGGAGTTCTTCGCCCTGCTGGGACCGTCCGGGTGCGGCAAGACGACGCTGCTGCGCATGCTGGCGGGCTTCGAAACCCCCACGTCGGGCAGCATCCGGATCGACGGTGTCGACATGTCGGCGGTGCCTCCGTACCGCCGGCCGGTCAACATGATGTTCCAAAGTTACGCGCTGTTCCCGCACATGACCGTTGAGCAGAACATCTCCTTCGGTCTCAAGCAGGAGGGCATGGGACGATCGGAAATCGCCGATCGCGTCGCGGCGATGCTCGGCCTGGTGGAATTGACGGACTTCGCCAGGCGCAAGCCGCATCAGCTGTCCGGAGGCCAGAAGCAGCGGGTGGCCTTGGCGCGCGCGCTGGTCAAGCGGCCGAAGGTGCTGCTGCTGGACGAACCGCTCGGCGCCCTCGACCGCCGGTTGCGTGAGCAGACGCAGTTCGAGCTGGTCAACATTCAGGAAAGCCTCGGCATCACCTTCATCATCGTCACCCACGACCAGGACGAAGCGATGACCGTATCCACCCGCATCGCCATCATGGATCGCGGCCGCACGGTGCAGGTCGGAACGCCGGGTGAGATCTACGAATATCCGAACAGTCTTTACGTCTCGCAATTCATCGGCGAGGTGAACATCTTCGAAAGCCGCGTGGTGGAAGCGGGCAAGGACCACGTCACGGTGTTTTCGCCGGAGGCGGACACCACGATCTTTGCCGACCGCGGCCTCGACGCGGTGCCCGGGCAGGAGGTTTACGCGGCGATCCGGCCGGAAAAAATGTCGATCGCCAAGACCCCCCCGGAAGATGCCGGCCACAACTGCATCTCCGGCACCGTCTTCGACATCGGCTATCTCGGCAGCATCTCCGTCTACCATGTGCGCCTGGCGAACGGCACGAAGGTCAAAGTGACCACCGCCAATCGCCATCGGTTCGTCGAACGGCCGATCACCTGGGACGATCCCGTCTGGGTGTGGTGGCCGCCGGCGGCCAGCGTCATCCTGCTGGCGTGAGGGGGCCGCCACGCCATGCAACAGGGACGCCCGGCGCCGCCGCCGATATCACCGGGACCGCCGCCGACGCCGTTCGAGGTGCTTGACCGGACGCTGCCGCCGACCTCGCCGTGGGCGATCGGCGCGCGACTGATCTCGTTGATCGAGAAACGCGGGCGATCCGCGGTTATCTTCATCCCCTATGTCTGGCTTGTTCTTTTTTTTCTGGTGCCGTTCTTCATCGTCCTGAAGCTGAGCTTTTCGGAAGCGGTTCTCGCCCAGCCGCCCTACGCGCCGTTGCTGGATCTCGTTGACGAGGCCGGCAACTGGTACTTAAGCGCGCGCTTCAACCTGTCGAACTACATCACGCTGCTGACCGACGATCTTTATGTTCGCGCCTATCTGAGTTCCCTGAAGATCGCCGCGACGGCCACCCTGCTGACGCTCGCCGTCGCCTTGCCGCTGGCCTACGCGATTGCGCGCGCGCCGGAAAGCTGGCGGTTGACGCTGCTGATGCTGATCATTCTGCCGTTTTGGACCTCGTTCCTGATCCGTGTCTACGCCTGGATCGGCATCCTGAAGAACGAGGGCCTGCTCAATGCGCTGCTGCTCGGCCTTGGCTTGATTTCGGAACCCCTGATCATTCTGAACACCAACGTCGCCGTTTACATCGGCATCGTCTACTCCTACCTGCCGTTCATGGTGCTGCCGATCTATGCGAGCTTTGACCGCATGGATCCCAGCCTGATCGAGGCGGCGATCGATCTCGGCTGCCGGCCATCCACCAGCTTCTGGAAGATCACCGTTCCCATCGCCTTCCCCGGCATCGTCGCCGGCTGCATGCTCGTTTTCATTCCGGCGGTCGGCGAATTCGTCATCCCCGATCTCCTCGGCGGGTCGCAGACGCTGATGATCGGCCGCCTGCTGTGGGTGGAGTTTTTCAGCAATCGCGACTGGCCGCTGGCGAGCGCGGTGGCGATCGTCCTGCTGCTGATCCTGGTGTTGCCGATCATGTACTTCCAACGATCGCAGGCGCGCCGCGCCGAGCGGGAGGCCCCGCAATGAAACCGGGGTTTTCGGCGATGACGGTCAGCGCGCTGACCCTGGGTTTTGCCTTCCTGTATATTCCCATTCTGCTGCTGATGATTTTTTCATTCAACGAATCGCGGCTGGTGACCGTGTGGGGCGGATTTTCCTTCAAATGGTATGGCGAGTTGTTTCGCAATCGCCTGCTTCTCGAGTCGATCTGGGTGACGCTGAAGATAGCGCTGACCTCGGCAACCCTCGCCCTCGTCCTCGGCACCCTCGCGGCGATTACCCTCGTCCGCTTTGTCCGCTTTCGCGGCCGCACGCTGTTCTCGGGCATGATCTTCGCGCCCTTGGTGATGCCGGAGGTGATCACCGGCCTGTCGCTGCTGCTGCTGTTCGTCGCCGTCGATTGGGACCGCGGGTTCTCCACCGTCGTCGTCGCCCACACCACGTTCACGACGGCCTACGTGGCGGTCGTCGTCCAGTCCCGGCTGCTGACCTTTGACGAGATGCTGGAGGAAGCGGCGATGGACCTCGGCGCGACGCCGCTGCGGACCTTCTTCGTCATCACCCTGCCGGTGATCGCGCCGGCGCTGGTCTCCGGCTGGCTGTTGGCGTTTACGCTGTCGCTGGACGATCTGGTGATCGCCAGTTTCACCACCGGCCCCGGGGCGACGACGCTGCCGATGCGCATCTACAGCCAAGTGCGGCTGGGTATCACGCCGGAGATCAACGCCATCTCCACCATTCTCATTGCCGTCGTTGCCCTCGGCGTCATCACCGCGTCGCTGATCCAGAAGCGGCAGTTCGCCCGCCGCGGCGGCCACGGCTGACCCGCCCCGGCGGGTCCGAAGGCCGATAGCAGCGCGCCGAGGCCTCATCGCCGCCGCTGGGCAGCGGCGCCGGAATTTGCTATCGTCGCGGCATAAGTGAAAAAAACGGGCTGCGCGCGGGGGCGGGCGCGGCGGCCGGCAGGGAGACGAAAGACCACCATGTGCCTCGCCATTCCCATGCGCATCGTCGCCATCGACGGGATGATCGCCCGCTGCGATGTCCGCGGCGTGACGCGCGACGTCAATCTGTTCATGCTGCAGGACGAGGCGGTCGCCATCGGCGATCACGTGCTGGTGCACGTCGGCTACGCCATCCAGCGGCTGAGCGAGGACGACGCGCGCGAAACCTGGGCGCTGTTCGACGAAGCAATGGCGCTGGAAGAGCGCGCCCTCGCGGCGGGCTGACGGCGGGTGCACGAGTTTTCCCTGTGTGAGGCGCTGCTGCGCCAGGTGGAAGCGATCGCGGCGGCGCACCGGGCGCAGCGGGTGACGATGATCCGCCTGCGCGTCGGCCCGCTCGCCGGCGTCGAGGCGGCGCTGCTGGAGCGCGCGTTTACCCTCACCCGCGCCGGCGGCGTCGCCGAGGCCGCCGAACTGGTCATCGTCACGGCGCCCATCGCGATCGCCTGCCGCGCCTGCGGGGCGACGGCCGAGGTGGCGGCGAACCGCCTTTGCTGCCCCGCCTGCGGCGGCATCGACGTGCGGGTGACCGCCGGCGAGGAGCTGATCCTGGAAAGCGTCGAGCTCGACATCGCCGACGACGGCGCGCCCGCCGCGGCGGAACGAAAGGCCGATTGCCATGTGTGAAAGCTGCGGCTGCGCGGTGACCGCCCGCCACGCCCACCCCCACCCCGGCCACGCTGAACCGGGATCCGGTCAGGCGGTCGCGGTGATGGCCGGCCTGCTGGCGCTCAACGATGCGGAGGCCGCCCACAACCGCGCCCATTTCGATGCCCACCGCCTGCTCGTCGTCAACCTGATGTCCTCGCCCGGCGCCGGCAAGACGGCGCTGCTGGAGGCGACGATTACCGCCATCGGCGGCGGCGTGCGCATCGGCGTCATCGAAGGCGACCTCGAGACCGAGAACGACGCGGCGCGCATCCGCGCCAAGGGGGTGCCGGCGGTGCAGATCACCACCGGCACCGCCTGCCACCTCGATGCGCGGATGGTACACGAGGCCCTGCACGGGCTCGATCTCGGCGGGCTCGACATCCTGTTCATCGAAAACGTCGGCAACCTCGTCTGCCCCGCCGCCTTCGACCTGGGCCAGCACCGCAACGTCACCTTGCTCTCGGTCACCGAAGGTGACGACAAGCCGGCGAAGTACCCGGTGATCTTCCGCGCCGCCGATCTCGTCGTCCTCAGCAAGACCGACCTGCTGGCGGTGATCGACGATTTCGATCCCGGCCGCGCCGAGGCCGCCGTCCGCAACCTGGCCACCGCGGCGCCGGTCATCCGCGTTTCCGCCCGCCGCCCCGGCGGCCTGCAGCCGTGGCTGGACTGGCTGACGGCGGAGCTCGCCCGCGTGCGCGCGGCGACGCCGGGACGGGCGTCGGAACGGGCGCTGGCCGCGGAGTACGGGCGATGAGCGGCACGGCGCGCGACTGGCTGGAGCGCATCCGCGCCCTGCCCATCGATCGGCCGGTGCGGATCATGAACGTCTGCGGCGGGCACGAGCGTTCGATCACCATGGCCGGGCTGCGCGGCGTGCTGCCGAAAGCGATCGAGCTGATCCCCGGTCCCGGCTGCCCGGTGTGCATCTGCCCGGAGGAGGACATCTACCGCGCCATCCGCCTCGCCCTCGACCACGATGTCATCCTCGTCACCTACGGCGACATGCTGCGGGTGCCGGCAAACGTGGCGAAGGGAGAGCCGCGCTCGCTGGAACAGGCGAAGGCCGCCGGCGCCGACGTGCGGCCGATTGCCTCGCCGCTGGAGGCGGCCGCCATCGCCCGCAGCGAGCCGGGGCGCACCGTCGTCTTCTTCGCCGTCGGCTTCGAAACGACGACGGCGCCGCTCGCCGCGCTGATCTGCGAGGGCATTCCCGATAACCTCCTGCTGCTCGTCTCTTGCCGGCGAACCTGGCCCGCGGTGGCGCTGCTGCTGGCGGCGGGGCGTCCCGGCTTTGATGCGCTGGTGGCCCCGGGGCATGTCTCGACGGTAATGGGGCCGGAGGAGTGGGCGTTCGTCGCCGAGGAGCATGGCCTGCCGGTGGCGATCGCCGGCTTCACCGCCGATACCCTGCTGGCGGCGATGTACGCGGTGCTGCGCCAGTGGCTCGACGGCCGGCCCCGCCTCGACAACCTCTACCCCCGCGCGGTGCGGCCCGGCGGCAACCCCCGCGCCAGGGCCTGCATCGAGGCGACGCTCGACATCGTCGATGCGCCATGGCGCGGCATCGGCACCATTGCCGCCTCCGGCTACGGGCTGAAGGCCGAATTCGCCGCCAACGATGCCGATACTCACTTCCCGGTGAGCGACGAGCTGCGGCGGCGGGCCGGCGAGATGCCGCCGGGCTGTGGCTGCGCCGAGGTGGTGCTGGGACGGATCTATCCCACCGAATGCAAGCTTTACGGCAAGGCGTGCACGCCGCGCAACCCTGTCGGGCCGTGCATGGTCTCCGACGAGGGCGCCTGCCGCATCTGGTGGGCGGGCGGTGCCCGCGCCGCGGCCGCCGCCGAATAGGCATCAGCGCGCCGTGACCGCGGCATTTGCCGCCGCATCGGACATCGCCGCGAGGAGGCCGCCGGTGGTCTGCCGCCTGCGCATCGGCGGCCGCGTCCAGGGGGTCGGCTTTCGCCCGTTCGTGCAGCGGCTGGCCATGCGCCTGGCTCTCGACGGCTGGGTGAAGAACCATGCCGGCGAGGTGCACATCGTCGTTGCCGGCCGCGGCCCCGCCGTTGCCGCCTTCACCGCGGCGGTGATCGCCGAAGCGCCGCCGCTGGCCCGGCCCCGCCTCATCTGCCGGGAAACGCCCGGGGACGGAGCCGGCGCCGTCGAACCCGGATTTCGCATCCTCGCCAGCAGCGATGGCGATGCCAGCCATGCCCACCTGCCGCCCGACCAGTACGCCTGCGCCGACTGCCTTGCCGAGCTGCGCGACCCCGCGTCCCGGCGCTACCGCTATCCGTTCATCAACTGCACCCAGTGCGGCCCTCGCTACACGATCATCCGGCGGCTGCCCTACGACCGCCCGCACACGACGATGGCGGGCTTTGCGCTGTGCGCCGACTGCGCCCGCGAGTACGCCGATCCCACGGACCGCCGCTTCCATGCGGAGCCGCTGGCATGTCCCGCCTGCGGCCCGCAGCTGAGCTTCCGCGCCGCGGACGGCGCCGCGACGATTGAAGGTTCCGAGCCTGCGCTCGCCGCCGCGCGGGCGGCGCTCCGGCAGGGGCTGATCGTCGCCGTCCGCGGCATTGGCGGCTATCACCTTCTCTGCGATGCCGGCGACGAGGCCGCCGTCCGCCGCCTGCGCCAGCGCAAGCATCGCCCGCAAAAGCCGCTGGCGGTGATGGTGCGCCCGCTCGGCGCCGACGGTCTCGACGAGGCGCGCCGTCTCGCCGACCTCGATCCCCTGGCGGCGGCGATGCTGGCCGATCCGCTGCGGCCGATCGTCCTCGCCGCCCGGCGGGCGGGCAGCCCCCTCGCCGCCGCCATCGCCCCCGGCCTCGCCGAGGTCGGGCTGATGCTGCCCTACAGCCCCCTGCATACGCTGCTGACGGAGGATTTCGGCGGGCCGCTCGTCGCCACCTCCGGCAACATCTCCGGCGAGCCGGTGCTGACGGAGCCGGCCGAGGCGGAGGCCCGCCTTGGCGCCATCGCCGATGCGTTCCTGCACCACGACCGGCCGATCGTGCGGCCGGCCGACGACCCCGTCTACCGCGTCATCGCCGGCGCCGCCCGGCCGCTCCGCCTCGGCCGCGGCAATGCGCCGCACGCCGTTGCGCTGCCTGGCCGGCTCGCCCGGCCGACACTCGCCGTCGGCGGCCACCTGAAGGCGACGGTGGCGCTCGCCTGGGACGATCGCGCCGTTCTCTCGCCCCATATCGGTGATCTCGGCTCGCCGCGCAGCCTCGAGGTGTTCGAGGCGGTAATCGCCGATCTGCAGCGCCTGTATGGGGTCGCCGCGGAGCGGATCGTCTGCGATGCCCATCCCGGTTACGCCTCGACGCGCTGGGCGCGGCGATTGGGCCTGCCGCTGCGCACCGTTCTGCATCATCATGCCCACGCCAGCGCCCTTGCCGGCGAGTACGGACTGGCGGCAGCGCGCACCGCGCCGATGCTGGTCTTCGCCTGGGACGGCGTCGGCTACGGCGCGGACGGCGGCCTGTGGGGCGGCGAGACCTTCCTCGGGGTGCCGGGAAGCTGGCGGCGCGTCGCCCACTTGCGCCCCTTCCGCCTGCCCGGCGGCGATCAGGCGGCGCGCCAGCCGTGGCGTTCCGCCGTCGCCGTCGCCTGGACGGCGGGGATCGAGCCACCGGCGCACCTCTGGCCCAGCGGCGGGGCGGACGCCGACGTGCTGCGCCACGCCTGGACGCGGGGGCTCAACGTCGCGGCAACGACGGCGGCGGGCCGGCTGTTCGACGCCGCTGCGGCGCTGACCGGGATCGCCCGCACCGCCAGCTTCGAGGGCGAGGCGCCGATGCGGCTGGAGGCGGTGAGCGCAAACACCGATGAGGCGGTTTCCCTGCCGCTGACCGGCGGCAATGACGGTGCGCCGCTGATCGTCGATTGGGCGCCGCTGCTGCCGATGTTGACCGACGAGAGCCGTTCGGCGGCAGCGCGGGGCGGCATCTTTCATGCCAGCCTCGCGCGGGCTATCGGCGACGTGGCACGGCATCTGCGCGCCGGCACCGGCATCACCAGCGTCGGGCTGACCGGCGGCGTCTTTCAGAACCGGCTGCTGGCCGAGCGGGCCGCCGGCGAACTCGCCAAGGCTGGCTGTGAAGTCCTGCTGGCGCGGGAGATCCCCTGCAACGATGCCGGCATCAGCTTCGGTCAGATCATCGAGGCGCTCGCCGCCGACGGGGATCGCCGATGAGCGCCGAGCCGAGGCTCTCGGAAACGCACATCGCCCTCGCCCACGGCAACGGCGGGCGGATGATGCGCGAATTGATCGAGAGCCTGTTCGCCCGCCACTTTGCCAACCCGCACCTCGATGTCAGCACGGATGCCGCCACCGTGCCCATCGATGCGGCGGCGGGCGAGGTCGTCGTCACCACCGATGGCTTCACCGTCGAGCCGCTGGAGTTCCCTGGCGGTACCATCGGCAGCCTCGCCGTGCACGGCACCGTCAACGATCTGGCGGTCAGCGGCGCCGATCCCCTGTACCTGACCGTCAACGCCTTCATCGAGGAGGGGCTCGCCGTTGACCGGCTGGAACGGATCGTCGCCAGCATGGCGGCGGCAGCGCGGGAGGCGGGCGTTGCCATCGTCGCCGGCGATACCAAGGTTGTCCGCCGCGGTGAGGGCGGCGGCCTTTACCTCGCCACCACCGGCATCGGCATCCGTCCGCCGGGCGTCGCCCTCGGCCTCGGCCGCATCGGTGCCGGCGACCGGCTGCTGGTCAGCGGCCCGGTCGGCGATCACGGCACGGCGGTGATGCTGGCGCGCGAGCAGTTCGGGCTGAAGGGCGACCTTCAGTCCGATGCGGCGAGCGTGCTGCCGATCGCGCAGCGCCTGCGCGCCCTGCCGGGGGTGAAGTTCATGCGCGATCCGACGCGCGGCGGCCTTGCCACCGTCGCCGCCGAGATCTGTCGCGCCTCGGGCTTGAGCGTGCGCCTCGACGAGGCGGCGCTGCCGGTGCGGGGAGCCGTCCGCAGCGTCTGCGAGCTGCTGGGCTATGATCCGCTGTATCTCGCCTGCGAGGGGCGCATTGTCGCCGTCGTTGCCGCCGCGACCGCCGATGCGGCGCTCCAGGCGATGCGATCGGCGGCCGGCGGCGCCGGGGCAGCGGTCATCGGCACCGTCGGGACCGGCCGGCCGGCCGTCGTCCTCGTCACCGAACTCGGCGGCGAGCGCATTCTCGAAGAGCTGGAGGACGACCCGCTGCCACGCATCTGCTTGCCCAGGTCGTCATTGCGAGCCCGCGCCAGCGGGCGCGGCAATCCATGCCTCGGCTACACGCTGTGCTACAAAATGAACTTGGCGAGGTCGGCGGACTTGGCCAGCGTGCCGACGCGGGTGCGCACGTCCTCGGCGGTGATCGTGATCGCCTCGCCGGACCGTTCCGACGCGGCGAAGCTGATCTCCTCCAGCAGCTTTTCCATCACCGTCTGCAGCCGCCGGGCGCCGATGTTCTCGACGCCCGAGTTGATCTCGGCCGCCAGCGTGGCGATCTCCTCGATCGCATCCGGTGCGAAATCGAGCGCGACGTTTTCCGTCTGCATCAGCGCCTTGTACTGCTTGATCAGCGAGGCTTCCGGCTCGGTGAGGATGCGCACGAAATCGTCACGGGTCAGCGCCTTCAGCTCGACGCGGATCGGCAGCCGGCCCTGCAATTCCGGCAGCAGGTCGGACGGCTTGGCGAGGTGGAAGGCGCCCGACGCGATGAACAGGATATGATCGGTGCGCACGTTGCCGCGCTTCGTGGTGACGATGGTGCCCTCGATCAGCGGCAGCAGGTCGCGCTGCACCCCCTCGCGCGAGACGTCGGCGCCGCCGATCCGCTCGGACCGGCTGGCGATCTTGTCGATCTCGTCGAGGAAGACGATGCCCTGGTTCTCGACGGCGTCGATGGCGTCCTTGACCACCCGGTCCTGGTCCAGCAGCTTGTCCGCCTCTTCCTCCACCAGCACGTCGTAGGATTCGGCGACGGTCATCTTCTTGGATCGCTTCATGGCGCCGCCGAACGTCTTCTGGAACATTTCGGAGATGTTCACCATGCCCATCTGCGCGCCCGGCATGCCCGGGATATCGAACGTCGGCAGCTGCATGCCGCTGGCATCGGAAACCTGAACCTCGATCTCCTTGTCGCCGAGCTGGCCCGAGCGCAGCAGGCGCCGGAACTTCTCGCGGGTTTCGCTGCCGGCATGCTCGCCAACGAGGGCGGTGATCACCCGCTCCTCCGCCGCCAGTTCGGCGCGCGCGTGCACCTGCTTGCGCTGACGCTCGCGCGTCATGTGGATGGCGATCTCGACGAGGTCGCGGATGATCTGTTCCACGTCGCGGCCGACGTAGCCGACCTCGGTGAACTTGGTCGCCTCCACTTTCAGGAACGGCGCCTGCGCCAGGTTGGCGAGGCGGCGGGCGATTTCCGTTTTGCCGACGCCGGTCGGACCGATCATCAGGATGTTCTTCGGCAGCACCTCCTGGCGCATCTCCTCGCCCAGCTGCTGCCGGCGCCAGCGGTTGCGCAGGGCGATGGCAACGGCGCGCTTGGCGTCGTCCTGGCCGATGATGTAGCGGTCGAGTTCGGAGACGATCTCGCGCGGCGTGAAGCTGGTCATAGGCTCTCGATGATGACGTTGGTATTGGTGAAGACGCAGATGCCGGCGGCGATGTCGAGGGCGCGGCGCACGATCTCCTCGGCGGTCACATCGTCGCGGTCGAGCATCGCCCGTGCCGCCGCCAGCGCGTAGGGACCGCCGGAGCCGATGCCGATCAGACCATCCTCCGGTTCCAGCACGTCGCCGGTGCCGGTGAGCACCAGGGAGACGGTGCGGTCAGCGACCGCCATCATCGCCTCCAGCCGGCGCAGATAGCGGTCGGTGCGCCAGTCCTTGGCCAGTTCGACGCAGGCGCGCGTGAGCTGTCCCGGATACTGCTCGAGCTTGCCTTCCAGTCGCTCGAACAGGGTGAACGCATCGGCGGTGGCGCCGGCAAAGCCGGCAATCACCGCGCCGTCGGCCAATCGCCGCACCTTGCGGGCGTTGGACTTGATGATGGTGTTGCCTATGCTGACCTGGCCATCGCCGCCGACGACGACGTGGCCGCCCTTGCGCACGCTGATGATGGTGGTGCCGTGCCAATGGGAGGTTTCCGGTGCGGACATGGGTTTCACTGTCAAGGTCGCGCGCCCGTGGCACAGGTCGCGCCGGGAGCCGGACGGGACGGACGCCGGCGGGTGTGTTTCGGGATGTAGGGTGATCGCCGATCACGGGTCAAGGCTGCGGCGCGATCCGCCCGCCGCTGACGCCTCCTTGGCCGCATCCCAGGCGGCGTGCAGATCGAACCACGCGGTTTCGCACGCGGTGAGGCGGCGCTCCACTTCGGCGAGGCGTTTTTGCAGATCCAGCAGCCGACGCGACTCGCCGTTGTACAGCTCCGGTTCGGCGAGGGCGGCGGCCAGCCGCTGCCGCTCCGCCGTCAGCCGGTCGATCTCGGCCTCGGTGTCGGTGAGCTGTTTTTTCAAGGGGGCGAGGGCCGCCCGCTTCTCCGCCGCCTCGCGCCGTCCGTCCCGCCGCCCGGACGCGCCCGGCCGTTGCCCGGCTTCGCTCCGTTCGCCCGTGCGGCCGGCCATCGCCGTCACCCGCGTCCGGTAGTCATCGAGATCACCGTCGAAGGGCTTGGCCTGGCCGCCATCCACCAGCCACAGGCGGTCGGCGGTGAGCTCGATCAGGTGCGGGTCGTGGCTGACGAGGACGACGGCGCCGGCGAAGGCGTTCAGCGCCTCGATCAAGGCTTGCCGCGATACGATGTCGAGGTGGTTGGTGGGCTCGTCCAGCAGCAGCAGATGCGGGCGATGGACCGTCATCAGCGCGAACAGCAATCGCGCCTTCTCGCCGCCGGACAGATCGGCGATACGGGTATCCGCCCGCTCCTGAGAAAAGCCGAAGCGGCCGAGATGGCCGCGCAGCCGCACGTCCGCGTCGTGCGGCCGCAGTCGCGCCAGCGCGATCACCGGCGTCGCCGCGAGGTCGAGTTCGTCCGCCTGATGCTGGGCGAAATAGCCGATGCGCAGCTTGTCGGAGCGCCGCATCTCGCCGGCGAGGGGCTTCAGCCGGCCGGCCAGCAGCTTGACCAGTGTCGACTTGCCATTGCCGTTGGCGCCCAGCAGGGCGATGCGGTCGTCGGCGTCGAGCCGCAGGTCGACGCCCCGCAACACGGGCTTGCCGTCATAGCCGATGTCCGTGCGGTCGAGCCGCAGCAGCGGCGGCGGCAGCGGATCGGGATCGGGGAAATCGAAGCTGATCGAGCCGTCGTCCCGTGCCTCGGCGATCGGCTTCATCCGCTCCAGCATCTTCAAGCGGGACTGCGCCTGCCGCGCTTTCGACGCCTTGTAGCGGAAGCGGTCGACGAAGGCGCGGATGCGGGCGCGCTCGGTCTGTTGCCGCTGCCGCTGCTTCTCGTCCTGTTCGCTGCGCATGCGGCGCGCTTCCTCGAAGCGGTCGTAGCCGCCGGTGTAAAGGGTCAGCTTGCCGCCTTCGAGGGACAGGATTTCCTCGGCGACCCGGTTCAGCACCTCGCGGTCGTGGCTGACGACGATGAGGGTTCCGGGATAGCCGCGAAGAAATTCCTGCAGCCACAGGCTCGCCTCGAGGTCGAGGTGATTGGTGGGCTCGTCCAGCAGCAGCAGGTCGGGCGCCAGGAACAGCAGCGCGGCGAGGGCGACGCGCATGCGCATGCCGCCGGAGAATTCGCGGCAGGGCCGCAGCTGCGCCGCATCGTCGAAGCCGAGCCCCTTGAGGATGCGGGCGGCGCGGGCCGGTGCCGAGTGGGCGTCGATGGCGCCGAGCCGTTCGTGGATGGCGGCGATGTCATGGGCGTCGGCGGCGGTTTCCGCCTCGCGGTGCAGGCGCACCAGCTCGGCATCGCCGGCGAGCACGGTGTCGATCAGGTTTTGCGGCCCATCCGGCGCCTCCTGGCGCGTCACCCCGATGCGCCAGCGTGCGGGCAGCTCGATACGCCCGCCGTCGGGCTCGATCTCGCCGCAGATCAGGCGCAGCAGCGTCGTCTTGCCGGTGCCGTTGCGGCCGACGAGGCCGACGCGGTGGCCGGGGGCGATGGCGGCGTCGGCGCCGTCGAGCAGGACGCGGCCACCGATCCGGTAGGTGAGCTTTTCCAGGCGCAGCATCGCCGCTGATGTAGCACCGGCGGCGCCCGGCGTCAGCCTTCGCCAACCGGCGGCCCCGTCGTCGCGGCGGTGGGGGGCGAATCCCGCTTCTGGCAACAGAAATCCCCGGGGGGCGGGACCCCCCGGGGTTTCGGCACTGGGATCAAGGTGGCCGATTGCGGCGGTGTCGGCTCAGGCGGCCTGGCGGTGGCGGCGGATGAGCGCCACGGCCGGCAGTCCAAGGCCGCTGAGGAACAACAAGGCGGCCGCCGGCACCGGCACCGGCTGTGCCGCCACGCCCATGCTCATCTTCATGGCATCGAAGATCATGGTGTTGTCGATATAGCGGCCGTCGTTGAAGGCGAGCACGTCGACGAGGCCGGGATCGACGCCGACGATCATGGTGAGCAGCTCTTCGGCGCCGGCGCCCTTGGCGAACATCAGCGTGTTCTCGTTGGTGTGGGTGCCGTAGTGCCAGCGGACGCCCGGCAGCTGGCCGGCGCCGTTGTTCTCGATCCCTTCGAAGGCGATGGTGTCCGAATCGGGCCCCATTGGCATGCCGTTGCCATGGTCGGTCAGCACCAGCACCAGCGTGTCGTCCCAGTTGCTGACGGATTCCACCCACTGCACAACCGCGGTGACGGACTTGTTGAAGTCCATCTGCTCTTCGATGATGCGACCGGTGTTGTTGGCGTGCGCCATCCAGTCAACGGCGCCGCCCTCGACCATCAGGAACAGGCCATTGGGATTGTTTCCGAGGACGTTGAGCGCCCCCTTGGTCATCGTTTCCAGGGTCGGTACGTTGGCGTTGAAGGCAACGCCGCTGGGGTTGGCGGGATCGGCGCCCTGCACCGCTTCGGTGCGGTTCGCCTGCAGCGTGTCGAACACCTGCGGCAGACCCATGACCCGGCCGGTCGGCGTCAGCGTGCCGTTGGCGAGGGCCTCGAAGTCCGCCTTCGTCTGGATCAGGGTCATCCCGGCGGTGCCGTCGTTCAATGCGGCCCAGTCGGTGGGCGACAGCCATTGATAGTTGGGCGTCGCCCGCGGCAGTCCGTTGCTGTCGTATAAGGGGTTGCCGCCGCCCATGATGACGTCGAGGGTGCCGTCGTTGATCATCTGCGCCGCGATGGCGTGGTAGTTGTTGCGGGACGCGTTCTGCGCGCCGAAAGCGGCCGGTGTCGCGTGGCTGAACGGCACGCTGGAAATGGCGCCGGTCGCCTTGCCCATGTCCTTCGCATGCTGGGTGATGAACGGCACCGGGTTGCCGAAATTGTCGTAGTTGATGGCGTTGTTGTAGGTCTTGATCCCCGCGGCCAAGGCGGTGCCGGCGGCGGCGGAGTCCGTGTAGTTCTGCTTGATGAAGGCGTAGCCGGCGAAAAGATTGGCATCGCCGGTCGGCGTCTTATCCCATGCCTTCGCCGGATCGTAGCTGATCTGCGGCGTCGGGTCGTTGGTCGGCGTCGTGCTGAAGTTCAGCGGATATGTGGTCATTCCCAGCTTCACCGGGAACGAATCGTAGGGCTGCATGCCCTTGGCGCCGTACTCATAAAAGCTGGTCATGTCCCAGGTGCCCCAGCTGGCGCCGTCACTGACCATCAAAATCACGTTCTTGGCGGGGCTGGCTTCCAGCGCCGATGCCCCGAGCAGGGTGCCGCTGGCGAGGATGGCGGCGAGCAGCAGTCGCGAGCGATGATTCATAAGCACAACTCTCCCTCCTTAAAGTGTTCGAACGCACACTCTCTGTCCGCGATGGGAAGGGTTGCGCCTCGCGCCCACCCGCCGAGGTCGCAATGAAAGCGAAATTTCCCGCATCCCCAGTCGCATTTGCGGGAATGTTGGCGGAATTGGCAGTGACAAGAAAAGTTATCGTTAAAAGACACAATTGTTAAAGCCAGTCATAACCGACCTACTGGCTTTGGATTGGTCATCAACTTGAAACAAACTTCAGAGGTGACGGATCTCGCTTGCGCCCTCAGCGGCTGCCGAGGCGGGCGAGGGCGATGCCGGCGAGGATCACCAGGGCGCCCAGCCCCTGCAGCGGGCCGAGTGGCTCGTTCAGCAGGACCCAGGCGAGCAGCGCCGCGACCGCCGGCTGCAACAGCAGGCTGACCGCCGAAAATGCCGCCGGCAGGTGGGCGAGGGCATAGGCGATCAGGCTCTGGCCAGCGGCGTGGGAGACGAGGGCGAGGCCGAGCAGCACGGCGAGTCCATCCGCCGACGTCGGCAGCAGCCGGTCCTCGGTCACGGCGGCGAGGATGAGCAGCGCGCCGCAGGTGACGGTGCCGCTCCAGGCCATGATCGTCGCCGTCGCCAGGCGCGTGCGCAGGCGGCCGACGGCGAGGATGTAGCCGGCGTAGAACACCGCGGTGATCAGTCCCAAGGCGTCGCCGAACAGATTGGCGAGGCTGAGCGAGACGCTGTGGCCCATCAGGATGGCGGCGCCGGCCAGCGCCACCAGCATGCCGAGCAGGAAGCGGCGGGTGAAGCGCTCGCCGAACAGCAGGAAGCCGCCGAGGGTGACGAACACCGGGGCAAAGTTTGGCAGCAGCGTTGCGTTGGCCACCGATGTGAAGCGCAGCGACCAGTGCCAGACGGCGAGATCGCCGGCAAAACACAGCCCGGCGATGATCAGGCCGATCGTCTCGCCGCGGCTTTGCGGACGCGCGGTGAGCGGCGCGGCGCGGGCGGCGGCGGCTTGCCACAGCCACAGCACCGGCAGCGCCAGGGCGAGCCGCCAGAAGGCCGTCGCCACCGGCCCCAGTTCGCTCAAGCGCACGAAGATCGGCGCAAACGCGATGCCGACGGCGCCGGCGAGGAGCGCGGCGAGCGCCGGCCGCTGGCGCCGCGCCGCCGCCTCTGCCGCTTCATCGGCGGTACCGGCGGGGCTTCGCAAGACTGTCATGGGCGGCTAATATCGGGATTCGTGGGCCGCCGCCACCGCCTTCGCCAGGGCCTCCACCGCCGCCGATGACCGCGTTTCCATCGCCGTTGCCCCCTCCATCGCCATCGCCGCCGCCATTGCTCGCGGCGGACGAGCCGCCCCCGTTCGAGATCGTCAACGCCGCCGGCGACGCCCCGATCCTTCTCGTCTGCGATCATGCGTCGCGGCGGATTCCCCGCGCCCTCGGCGATCTCGGCCTCGACGGGGCGGCGCTCGATCGTCACATCGCCTACGATATCGGCGCCGCCGCCCTGGCGCGCCGGCTCGCCGCCCGCCTCGGCGCCACCGCCGTGCTGTGCGGCTATTCCCGCCTCGTCATCGACGTCAACCGCCAGCCGGGTGATCCGCAGTCGATCGTCGCCGTCTCCGACGGCATTGCCATCCCCGGCAACGCCGGGTTGACGGCGGCGGCGCAGGAGGATCGGGCGGAAGCCATCCATTGGCCGTACCACCACGCCATCGATGCGGCGTTTGCGCGTCTGCGGCGACGCGGACCAGCGCCGATTTTCTTCTCCATCCATACCTTTACGCCGAGCCTCGGCGGCGAGGACCGGATCTGGGACGTGGGCGTGCTATGGAATCGCGATCCGCGCCTCGCGGTGCCGCTGATCGAGCTGCTGCGCCGGGCCGGCGGCTATCATGTCGGCGACAATCAGCCCTACTCGGGGCGCGAGATCGCCTACACCCTCAATCTGCATGCCGGTTCCGCCGGCCTCGCCAATGCCGCCATCGAGGTGCGCCAGGACCATTGCGAGAGCGAGGCGGAACTGGACCGCTGGGCCGACCTGCTGGGTGCCGCCCTTGAGCAGGTCATGGCGATGCCCAACCTGCACCGGGTCGAACACTTCTGATCGCCGGCCACCGCGCGGCAGCGGTCACCCCGCGGCCACCCCGCGCCCCGCCATTGGGATTCTGGCGGCGTCATCCCGCCGGGTTGGCGGGATTGCGCCCGGCGTCCATTTCGTCGCGATCGAAGATGCCGTCCTCGTCGCGATCGAGTCCCATGCGCACCCCGGCCCCCGGCGGCACGCAGGTGAAGGTCAGCGGGCTGGCGGGCACCGTCGCGCTGCCCATCGCAATGTCGATCAGCCGTTTCAGCGGGTAGATCGGTTCGCCGCTGCGATCGCTGCGGAAACCACCGCTGGCGAGGCGCAGCCAGCCGCGCGGCTCGCCGTTGTCGGTGCCCTTGACGATGAGTTCGCAGGCGGGGTCGGTGCTCCTGCTGGCCTGCTCGGACAGCAGCGCGACGCGGGCCAGGGCCAGGCCCTGCGCCGGCCCCGGCGCCAACGTCACCTGCTGTCCGACGGCGGGGGCGAGGCCGCTGTCGAACGCCATCAGGAACGCGACGACATCGAGCCGCTGCGGATCGCCCTTCGGGAAATCAAAGGCGCGGCCACGCAGGAAGCGCAGCAGCGACGTGGAACTGCCGTCATGGGAAAAGCCGAAGCCGCGCAGCTGATGGCTCCTCTTCTGTGCCAGATCGTCGGACGCCGCGACCCGTGCATAGAGGTTTCGCAGGTGAGGGACCTTCATCACTTGCGGGGCGTCGGGCAGCATCACCGATACGCCGTCGGTTCCAAAGAACCCGGCGGCGGGATCGAGCTTGTGACAGTCGTTGCACGTCGCCCCGCGTAAGTTCTGACGGTGACTGAGGAAGTAATCGCGGCCACGGGCTTGCGCCTCGGTCAGCTTATCGTCGATCGAACGGATGGGGTTGGGTGGGTAGGCGAGCTGCAGCGCGAAATCCGTGAACGCCGCCATCTCCGCCCCCGTCAGCGGCTGCGCCCGCCCCAACAGCCCTTCGAACGCGACGTTGAACGCCATGAACGCCGCCCGCGCGTCCATCGCATCGCCACTCACCGCCCCGTTCCCATCGACCCGGGCGTCGGTGCGGTCCCCGCGCCAGTGCATCGGGCCATGCGTCGCCAGACCGCGAAGGCTCTGTGTCAACATCGGGCCCTTCATCGGGTGAAAATCGGGGCTGACGTTGGACAGCACAGGCTCGATCGGGTTGGGGTTCGCCGCCACCGGAGCGTCCGGATCGCCGAGGTCCCAGGCGAGGCTGTCCAAGTCGCCGAAAACGTGACAGCTGGCGCAGGACGAATCGCCGCGGCTCGAGGTGTAGCGGGCGTCATAGAGGAACCGCCGGCCGTTGGTGAGGGAAGGCGGTTCGGGATTGTACAGGGCGACGTGGGCGACTTCCCGCCGGCTGGCGAGGTCGATGGTGGAGATGGCGTTGTCAAACCGGGTCAGCACGTACAGCCGGTTGCGCGCCTCGTCGAGGACGAGGCCGCTGGGGCCGCCGCCACTGACGGTGATCTGACTGTCCGCGCTGGGCGCGAAGGTATCGGCCTCCAGTTCGGCGGTGCGCAACACCCCGATCTTGCTGGATCCGAAGGCGGCGACATAAAGAGTGCTGCCGTCGTCGGTGATCGCCATGCCCAACGGACTGGCGAGGCTTTTGGCATTCTCCGCCGCGGCATTGCGGAAGCTGTCGTAATCGATGTGCTTGTTGAGATGGCGCGGCAGCACGCGGCTGCCGTCGACGACGGTGATGCGGTTTTCGGCGATGTGGCCGCGCACGGTGCTGCCGCCGAGGTTTCCGTGCCCCTCGAAGCGGACGACGTTGCGGGCCTCCGTGTTGGTCACATAGAGGCGGCCGGACACCGGATTGACCGCCATGTTGAACAGGATGGTGCCGACGCCGCTGAAGCGGCCGGTGACGCGCGGTGCTGCGGCTCCCGCATCGATCTTGAAAACGTCGAGATCGGGAAGGGAAAAGCCGCCAAGCCGCGACGTCCAATCCTGGCCGATGCCGTCGCGCCACTTGGTGCCATCGAACTGAACGACGTAGCCGGTGGATGGTGCCGGCACGCCTTCGGCGTTTGCCCCCGGCGGCGGCACCTGGTTGCCGGTGAGACGGCGGTCGATGGTGGTCGTCCGGTTGCCCGAGTGGAAGGCGGCGGCATAGACGGTCAGCCCGTCGGCGCTGACGGCGAGCGCGCGCGGGGTATCGCTGAACAGGTTGATGACCGTCAGCGGGGTGCCGCCGAGCGCCGAGCCGGGATTGTCCGCGTTGAAAACGTAGACATCGGCCTTGCCGAGGCGCGTTCCCGCGGCGGCGTTGAGATTGCGGCGCGCCGCCGTCACGAAGACGAGGTGACGGTGGGCGCCGGCCAGGACGATGTCGCTGGGTTCATCGCCGACGGACAGCGTTTGCATCACCGCGAAGCCGCTGCCCACCTTGCGCACGATGCTGACGCTGTCGGACAGATGGTTGACGACCCACACCTCGTCGCGGCTGCGGGCGGCGACGGCGACCGGCTCCATGCCAACGGGGACGGACGCCAGCGGCGCTAATCCGGCTGGCGTGATGTCAAAGATTTCGAGGCGGCCATCGGGAGTATTCGTGGCAAAAAGCCGGCTCCCGTCGGGCGATATCGCCAGCGGCCGGACTTGTCCCGTCTCAAATGCGGTAAAGGACTGGCTGTCGGCGGCAGCGCCGTGTGTTATCAGCAGGCTGAGTGCCATGATGGCGCTCAACGCGATGAACCTGATCTTCATTGTTTTTGATCCCCCCTCGCCGCGAACGCTTTTGCCCGACAATACAAAAACACAGCGCCAAATTCAACCGATCCCCGGCCGCAACGCCTGCCTGTGCACAGCCAATACGCGCAAATCGTGGCGGAAATCGGATGCTGTGACGGGCACGGCGCATCGCCTATACTCGTCGGCATGTCATGGACGGGCCTTCAGCGGACGGTTTGCCATTGCCCGCCGTACCGCAAGCCACGGCACGCCAGCGCCGGCCGGGCGCGGCTGGCGTGGGTTCCCGTGACCGCGGCGGCGGGCTGGGCCGCGCCATTGTGATGTCCGTGTGATGTCCGGCCCGATCGACCCGCCGCTGACCATCGGCATCGAGGAGGAATATCTGCTGGTCGACCGGGTCACGCGGGCGACCGCCGTCGATCCGCCGCAGGAGCTGCTGCGGACTTGCGAGCAGCGGCTGCCCGGGCTGGTGCGCCCGGAGTTCCTCACCTCGCAGATCGAGGTGGGCACGCCCGTCTGCCGGACGATCCGCGAGGCCCGCGCCGAACTGGCGGCGCTGCGGCGCACGGTGGCCGAGGTCGCCGACGGCTATGGCCTCGCCATCATCGCCGCATCCACCCATCCGTTTTCCGAGTGGAAAGAGCAAAAGCACACCGACAAGGAGCGCTACCACATCCTCGCCCGCGACATGCAGGCGGCGGCGCGTCGCCTGTTGATCTGCGGCATGCATGTGCATCTTGGCATCGACGATGATGAGCTGCGCATCGACCTGATGAACCAGGTGGGCTACTTCCTGCCGCATCTGCTGGCGCTCAGCACCTCATCGCCCTTCTGGCGCGGCGAGATCTCGGGACTGAAAAGCTACCGGCTCAGCGTCTTCGACGAACTGCCGCGCACCGGCCTGCCCTCCCGCTTCGATTCCTATGGCGAGTACCGCCGGCACGTCGATGTCCTCGTCGGCGCCGGACTGTTCACCGACGCCAGCATGATCTGGTGGGACGTCCGGCCCTCGGCGCGTTTTCCGACGCTGGAGATGCGCATCACCGATGTCTGTCCGCTGCTCGACGACGCGGTCACCATCGCCGCTCTTTATCGCTGCGTGTGCCGCATGCTGGTGCGACTGCGCCGCGCCAACCAGCGCTGGCGGCTGTATGATTCCCTGCTCGTCAACGAAAATCGCTGGCGCGCCAAGCGCTACGGCATCGATGCCGGGCTGGTCGACTTCGGCAAGGGCGAAGTGGTGGCTTGCGCCGAGTTGTTTGACGAGCTAATCGAACTCATTGGCGACGATGCGCAGGCGCTCGATTGCGTCGATGAGGTGGCGCGGTGCCGCACCATCGTGCGCGCCGGCACCAGTGCGCACCGGCAACTCGCCACCTTTGAGACTGCCGTCGCCGCCGGACGGAGCCGGCACGAGGCGCTCTGCGCGGTGGTCGACGATCTCATCGAGGAAACCGTCCGTGGGCTGTAACGACGGGCCGGCCAAGGGAGGAACCAATGCACGTTGCCGATATTCTCAGCAGCAAGGGCTACGAGGTCATCACCGCCGCGGCTAGCGATTCGCTGGCAACGGCCCTCGCCCTGATGGTGGAGCACCGCGTCGGGGCCGTGCTGGTGCTCGACGCGCAAAAGGCCATCGTCGGCATCCTGTCGGAACGGGACCTGGTGCGGGCGCTGCACCAGTATGGGCGCGATGCCTTCGAGAGGACGGTGGGCGAGCTGATGACCGCACCGGTGATCACCTGTTCGCCGCGCGATCCGGCGACGGCGATCATGGGCATGATGACGGCGCAGCGGTTCCGCCATGTGCCGGTGGTCGAGGGCGGGCGGCTCCTTGGCCTGATCAGTATCGGCGACGTGGTGAAAGGCCAGATCGAGGAGGTTCAGGCGGAGGTCGACGCCCTGCGCCGCTACATCTCGCTCTGATCGCGCTGAGACGGCGTGGGACCGGTGACCAGCCGCTCTGGCAAACGGCTGCCGTTCGCGGCCGCCGCCCTCGGCGTCGCCGGTGCGTTGCCGTTCATCGCCGGTGCGGTGGTGATGGGGATGGCGGAACGGCCATGGCCGCTCGGCGCGCCCGCTCCCATCCTGATCGCCTACGGCGCGGTCATCCTGTCGTTTCTCGGCGGCACCATCTGGGGACTGACCACCGCCGCCGCCGCCGGCGATCCGCTGGCGATGGACAGCGGCCGGCTGTTCGCGGTGAGCGTGGTGCCGTCGCTGGTCGCCTGGGGCGCCCTGCTGCTCGCACCGGTGCCGGCCCTGCTGCTGCTGGCGGCGGCGTTCGCGTCGCAGCTTCTCGTCGACCGCTGGGTCGATCGCTTGGGTCTGGTGCCGCCGTGGTGGCTGCGGCTGCGGCTGCTGCTCAGCGCCATCGTCATCGCCAGCCTGATCGCCGCCGCCGTCGCCGCCGGTCTGACGGGATCGCCTGCCGGCGCTACGGGGTAACGAGGCCAAGGCGGACGGCGAGGGCCACCGCCTGGATGCGGTTGCCGGCCTTCAGCTTGCGCATGACGCTTTTCAGGTGGAAGTTGACCGTGTGTTCGGAGACGCCGAGGATCATGCTGATCGCCCAGGCGCTCTTGCCGCGCGCCGTCCAGGTCAGGCACTCGCGTTCGCGGTCGGTCAGGCGGATCGGCTCGACCTTGGCACCGTGCTGTTCCGATACCCGCGCATAGGCGAGGTGGAACTGGATGGCGGCGAGCTGGATGCCGTTGAGGTCCCGCGGCCCGTCGCGTGCCGGCGTTTCGGTGGCGAGGCTGGCCACGTAGCTTTCGCCGCGCGGCCCGTGGATCGGGATGCTGATGCCGTTGTGCAGCCCGGCTTCGCGGCTTTCCAGCATCAACCGCGCCTGCTTGCTGGTCAGTTGGCCGTGCTTCAGCAGATGCTCCCAGTCGAGCGCGGCCTGCGTGTGCGGGGAAAGCTGAATGATCGGGTCGATGTCCTGATAGTTGTGGGTGAAATAGTGGTGCACCCAGTCCGTCGGGAAGTTGAGCGCGACCACCGGCTTCAGGTCCTGCCGCGCGAGGGTCGCCTGCGCCTGTTGCGTGGTGGCGGCGAAGGCGATGCGGTCATAGCCGTATTCGGCCATCGCCTGGCGGAACAGGTCGAAGACGTCGTCCGGCGACTGCGCTTGGTTGGACTTCTCGATGAAATCAAAGAGCCGCACGCGCGTCGCCTCGCCGAGCTTGCGATGACTGTTGCGGGACCAGCCGATGGCCGGGTGTTCGAAATCGCGGGCGGAACCGCCGCCGCTGGCACGCCGCGCCACGCGCACAGCGATCCCGCGCCGAAGCCGCGGCCACTGTCACCACCCCGTCGCCAGTGCGGAACGCCGGGCGATCCCGCGTCCCGGGCGATTGCGGCACTCAGCCATCTGTCCCCGAATTACCCATATGGGCTAATTTGCGGAAAAACAAGACAATTCGCCGGTCATGCGGCGGCAACGCCGATGGGCGTGCGTCCGTGTCACGGCACCGGTGGAGGGTCGGCGCGAGCCTACCAGATTTGGTAGCTCGACCGATGACAATACACAAATCAAGATGCGGTCAGGTCATGCAGCCAAGGGGACGGCGAAGATGTCCATGCCAGCGCACACGGTCAGCGGAACTCCGGAGTTGATGACGCGAGGGGGGGCGGCATCGCAGCGCCGCCAGCGTCCGGGGGTGGCGGCGGCCCGCGGCACGCGCGCCCGGCGCGGCACCGGCCGGCCGGCGGGCATGCAGACGATGGCCTCGGCCGTGGACCATGAAGTGGACCATGGCGTGGACCATGGCGTGGACCATGGCGTGGACCATGGGGTGGACCGGGGCCGGCGGTTGTGCGCCGTTGCCGAGCAGTCGACCGCCGAGGCGGTGGAATGGCGCCAGCGCGCCTGGCAACTGCTGGGGCAGGCGCGGGTGTCCCGTGCCGCTGGCGACGCGCACGGCTATCGCCGCCTCCTTGACGAAATCCGCCGCCTGCGGGCGCGGGCCGCCAAGGCGGGTGCCTTCGCCCGGCTGTGCCGCGGGCGGGCGGCGCGGCCAGCGATGGCGGACGGCGCCGGCGAGGCCTGAAGCCGCTCCGCCGCCGCCGCGGCGCCGCAGCCGCGGCGTGTCCATCATGCCGCCAGCGCCTGCGGTTCGCTCGGGATGCGGACGATGCCGTGGCCGACGCCGTGAAACCGGCGCACCCGCTCGGCGTTGTCGGGGCTGACCGGAAACTGCGCGACGATCGACGGAATGCCGCCGAGCTCACGGGGCGCGGACAGGATCTCGACCTCGCAGCCGGCGGCGAGCAGCGCATTTTCGATCACCGTCTGCGGTGTCAGGCAGAGGTAGCCGGCGATGCCGTGGTCGAGGCCGTATTCGAACAGTGCGGCGACGAGTTCGCCAAACACCTGTCGGCGGCGCGGGCCGAGGCGGCGGTCGACCCCGAATCGGGTGATTTCCCAGATGTCCGGCGCCGCCGGCAGTCGATGGTTCGGCACCACGTGCGACCATAGCTCCTTGATCATGTACGGCTGGGTCGTCGGCAGCAGGCGGACGACGCCGCGGGCCTCGCCATGTTCGTCGCGCCAGATGAGATAGACCGAGAGCGGCGTGTCGAACTGATCCCATTCCATGCCGCGGGCATGGGGCGTAGCGTATTTCTGTCGTTCTACGAAGATGCGATAGCGCAGGCGGTGGGCGGACGGCAGGGCGCCGCCGAGCAGGTGGGCGTTTTCGAGGGTGATGGCATCGATCATGGCAGGAACTCCGATTCGCGCTAGGACCGTTCTAAGCTTATTAACCTTTAATCAGACTATATTCCTATACCGGGACAAAAAAAGAGCACGCTGCCGTCTGCGGGGATGGCCAAGGCGCTTTCCAAGACCTGCACCAGCGACGGCAACGGCCACGGCCGGATGGCTGACAGCCGGCTGAGCCACGAAAACGCGGCAGCCAGCGAGCCGTCGCCGATAAAGAGGCCGGCATGATGGGTGACGAGGGTGTCGAGAAGGTTGCGGCACAACGGCATCGGCATGGGTGGCGCGCTCCAGTTCGGCGATTGATAGGATCATTGCCTTGTTATTGGGTATTGATAGGCGTTTATACCTATCAAAATCCCATGTCAAGGACTGTGTGCGTGAAAATATCCACATCGCGCGCCGCCGTCGCCGCTGGCGGCGATGCGGACGGCCGCCGCCGGCGCCATCGCCCGATGACGCGCCACTTGACCTCCAAAGCGGGGCGTCGTTACCAGTGGTCCTCGTGCACGCAAGCCGTCACGGGAAGACAGCGGTCCGCCTTGCCGGGGTGGCGCCGTCAGGGTGGAGAACAGCGATGAACGGGCGGCCAGGAACGTGGCGGCCAGGAACGTGGCGGCCAGGAACGGGGCGGATGCTGACGCTTCTCGCTGGCGTCCTGGTGCCGTTGGCACTCAGCGCCGCCTGCCCGCCGGTGGCTGCCGCCGCAACCGAAGCCATGGCGACGGCGCAGCCGCCGGCCGCGCCGCTCATCGCCGCCGCGCTTCAACGGCGCTTGCCGGCGGGCGGCGAGCGCATCCGCATCGACGGCGGTTCCTTTTCCATCGAACCGCTGCGCGCCTTCTACGCCGCGCGCCAGTTTCAGCCGCTTTGGGTCGACGAATACGGACCCAACGACCGCGCCCGCGATCTGAAGGCGATCATCCGCGATGCCGAGACCAGCCTGCGCTTGCCATCGCCGCTGCCCGCGCCACCCGAAAACGGCCGCAGCGCGGCGCCGGGCGATCCCGAGAAGCTCGCCGACCTCGAACTCGCCCATGCCGGCGCCCTGCTGACGCTGGCGCGGACCCTGCGGTCGGGGGCGGTCTCGCCCGCGTCGGTCGACCCGGAGTATGCGCTGACCCCGCCGCCGTTCGATGCGACGGCGACGCTGATCAGTGCCGCCGACGCGGCGACGCTGCGGGCGCATCTCGCCCGCCTCGAACCGCAGGATCCCACCTACCGCGGCCTCGAACGCGCCCTCGCCGAGGCCCGCCGGCTGGCTGCGAACGTGACCTCGTGGCCGCGGCTGCCGGACGGACCGGCGCTCCGCCCCGGGGAAAGCCGCGAGACCGTTCCCGCCATTCGCAAAATGCTGAGCGTCTGGGGCGATTACCACGGGCCGGCATCGGCATCGAAGCTCTACGATGACGCCCTGGTGCAGGCGGTGCGCCGCTTCCAGGCCCGCCACGGCCTCGAACCCGACGGCGTCATCGGCAGCCAGACCCGCGCCGCCCTCAACGTCGCGCCGGCGGACCGGGTGCGCCAGATCGTCGTCAACCGCGAACGCTGGCGCTGGATGCCGCGGGACCTTGGCGATCCCCATGTCCTCGTCAACATGGCCGGCTTCGAGCTGCAGGTGATCGACACCCGGCGACCGCCCGAGACCATGCGGGTGGTGGTCGGACAGCCGTTCCGGCGCACCCCGGTGTTCAGCGACGAAATCACCTATCTCGAGTTCAACCCGACGTGGACGGTGCCGAAGACCATCTTCGCCGAGGATCTGCTCCCAAAAATCCGCCGCAATCCGGCGATGCTGGAAGCGCAGGGGATCACCGTGCTCGCCCGCGGCACCGACGGTGCCTACGCCGTCAACCCGAACAGCGTCGACTGGAACGCCGTCGGCGGCAGTGGTTCACCGTACCGGCTGCGTCAGGAGCCGGGTCCCAAGAACCCGCTGGGACGCGTGAAGTTCATGTTTCCGAACGATTTTTCCGTTTACCTGCATGACACGCCGAAGCGTGAGCTGTTCGCCCGTTCGCAGCGGGCGTTCAGCTCCGGCTGTATCCGCGTCGAAAAGCCGCTGGAGTTGGCCGAGAACTTGCTCGAAGCAACGCCGGGCTGGGACCGGGCGCGAATCGATGCCGTAATCGAGCGCGGCAAGACGCGGACGGTGACGCTGGCGCAGCCGGTTCCGATACACCTTGTGTACCTTACGGCGTGGCTCGGTACCGACGGGGAATTGCAATTTCGTGAGGATTTATACGGGCGTGACAACAAGTTATTGCAAATCATATTCAAGAACGGCGCCTAACATGGCGCTGAATCAACAGTCCCGGCGATGCCGGGGCGGCTTTCCGCTTGACGGACCCGGTTTCAGCGGGCAAAAAAACCCTCGCGCTTCGCAAACCATCGGTCGAAACAAACGAGAGGAGCAAGCGATCGTGCAGGGGAAAGGCGAAATACAACCTCTAACCCGTCGCTCAGTTGTCGGTGCTGCCAGCATAGGTTTATTGGGCCTGCTGTCCGGCACTGCTCACGCGAAAGATGTTCTTGGTTGGGGCTATCCACCTCTGGGCTGGTCGAGACCGCGAGCGGTTCTATCCAGATCCATTTCTCTACGCCACCGTCATACCGACGAATCGGTCAATCTGGTTTACTATGAGAATGGCCGGTATATCGGCGGCGCCTTGAACGAGATTTCGTATTTTTTGCGCGATCATCGCAATGACGCCGTCAAGCCGATCGATCGGGAGCTGTTGGATTTGCTTTACGCGCTGCGCGTGAAGCTGGAAATCAACCGGCCGTTCGATGTGTATTCCGGCTATCGGTCGCCGGAAACCAACGCCCGGCTGCGGCGGGAAGGCATCGGCGTCGCCCGCAACAGCATGCACATGTACGGCAAGGCGATCGACATCTCGATGCAGGGCGTCGACAACCGCTCGATCGCCCGCGCCGCCTGGGCGATGCAGCGCGGCGGCGTCGGCAGCTACCGGCGGTCCAGCTTCGTCCACCTCGACGTCGGCGAAGTCCGCAACTGGTACAGCTGACGGGCGCTGACGGGGCGCATTAAAGCCGGTCCGCGACGATTGCGGCGATTTCGTCGTCGCTCAGCACGATCGGGTTCGTCCGCATCGAGCTGCCGCGGCTTTCCGCGACGATAGGGCCCACATCCCCTCTGGTGATGCCGAAAGCGCCGAGGCGAGGCAGGTCGAGCCGGCGCGTCCATGCCGCCAGCGTCTGCTCGAGGTGGGATCGCGCGCCGTCGGCGGTGGCATCGTTGGCGGCGCCAAGCAGGCGGCCGACCCGGGCGTAGCGAGCGAGAGCATCGCTGTCCGGCGCCCGTGCCGTCAGCGCGGCGATGTTCGCCGCCGTCGCCGCCGCGACCAGCGTGCCACAGCACACGCCATGGGGCACCGGGAAATGGGCGCCGAGGGGCGAGGCGAGGCCGTGCACGGCGCCAAGGCCGGTCTGCGCCAGGCAGATCCCCGAAAGCAGCGCCGCATAGGCCAGCCGCGAACGCCCGGCGGCGGCGTCCTCGCCATCATCGTAGGCGGCGAAGACGCCATCGCGAAACGCCTCCATGCCGGAAAGGGCGAGCGCGTCGGTCAGCGGGTTGGCCTTGATCGAGGTATAGGATTCCAGCAGCTGCGTGAACGCGTCCATGCCATTGGCGGCGATCACCGCCGGCGGACAGGTGGCCAGCAGCTCCGGATCGACGATGGCGAGGCGCGGCACCAGGTCCTCGTGGCGGAACGATTTCTTGAACGCCCGCGGTCCCGGTCGTGACAGCACCGCATTCTTCGTCGCCTCGCTGCCCGTGCCCGCCGTCGTCGGCACCGCGATCATCGGCACCGCCGGACCCTCATAGGGGCGCTCCGGCCCCACCCCTTCCAGGTAGTCGGCGACCGGGCGGCGAACGCGCAGCAGGCCGGCGATCGCCTTCGCCGCGTCGAGGGCGCTGCCGCCGCCGATGCCGATGACAACGCCGATGTCGGCGCCGCCGAAGCGGCCGACGGCGGCGTCGACCAGCTCCGGTGACGGCTCGCCGGCGACGCTGAGGGTCTCGCAGCGCACGCCCGCCTCGTGCAGGCCATCCTTCAGCGGCGGCCACGCCGGACCGGCGAGGAACGAGCGCTTGCCGGTGACGATGAGGGCGTGCCGGGCGAAGGCGCGCGCCTCCGCCGGCAACTGGCGGATGGTGCCAGCGCCGAAAACGATGCGCGGCAGGCGGGCGATGGTGAACGCCGGCAGCGCCGCCATCAGCGCGGGTCCGCCGGCAGCAGTCCGACGTAGGGCAGGCCGCGCCGCGGTTCCGCCATCATCCCGGCGACGGCGTCGCGCCAGGCGAGATAGTGCGCCGTCTCCTTGTGGCGGGCGGCGTCATCGGCCGAGGCGTAGGCTTCGTAAAGGATGAACGAGGTGGCATCGGCGGCGTCCTGCAACACGTCGAAGCGCCGATTGCCGGGCTCCCGGACCGAGCCTTCGTGATTGCGCCGGGTCGCCTCGATGAACGCCGCGACGCACTCGGGCTTGACCTTAACCTGGACCAGGGTCACGTGCATGGCCGCTGCCTCCCTTGCGTTGCCGCGGGAATGTTGCCGGCAGGGCGCTGCCGCCGTCAAGCCGGCCGCAGCCGTTGTCGCCGGCGGGGCACGCGGTCAGCGCGGGCAAATCAGATCGACGCCTGGGAAGTCCGTCCGGTACCGGGAGGAATCGCGGGTGAGCAGGCGGAATCCGGCGATCGCGGCGTGCGCACCAATGTAGAAGTCGGGGAGCGGCGCGCGTTTGTCGCCGCCGCGCCGGCGGTACGCGAGGAAACACTTGCCGGCAAGAAACGCCGCCTCCCACGGCAGCGGATCGCGCCGGAAGCTGCCGGCAAGCGCCGCTTCGAGGTCTTCAATGCGCTTGTAGCCGATGGAAACCTCCGCATAGATCAGCGGGTTGATGACGAGAATGCTGGCCTCGGCGGCATCTGCCAGTGCCTCTGCCGACCAGCCCGCCCAGACCGGATCAGCCGTCGCAACATCGAGGATGACATTGCTGTCGACCAGGATGGCGGTCATTCGCCGCGGGTCAGCGCCATGATCTCGTCGGTGGACATGCGGACCGTCGCGCTGCCGCGCAGTCGGTCAACGAGGCGCCGGCCGCGGCCGCTGCGGCCCTCTGCCGCGGCGCGAACAATGCGCACCACCTCGCCGTCATAGTCGAATTCGACCTCGGTATGCGGCAGCAGCCCCGCTTTGGCGCGGATGTCCGCCGGGATCGTCACCTGACCCTTGGATGTAATTCGCATGCGGTATTTCTTACATTGCCTATTCTTACTCTCGGAAACGTACGCTGAGCCGCCGCGCGCCGTCAAGGGCGGCCCTGCCGGGTCGCGCGGGGCCGGTGACACTTCCGCGTTGCCGTCACGTCACCCCATTCGATAGGATGGTCTGGGCGTCGTGCTGCCGAAGGCGGCGCCACGCCCTGCGTAGTCTGGCTTAACCAGCGGCACCGCGGCGCTGTCAGTCCCGGCGGCGGCCCCGAAACCGATTGCGCGCGGCCATTGTGGCCGACCCCTGTTCGTCATGGCGAGGAGCGGAGCGACGACGCCATCCCGGCCTTCCTCTACCTCCCGGATTGCGTCGTCGCTGCGCTCCTCGCAGTGACCGGAGAGATGGCCGCGCACGCGCCCGTAGCGTTACGGCGGTGGCAATGGTAGAAGCCCGGCGATGACCGAGCAGAGCCGCGTCCGCAACTTCGCCATCATTGCCCACATCGACCACGGCAAGTCGACGCTCGCCGACCGCCTGATCGAGCGCTGCGGCGCGCTCACCGAACGGGAGATGCGGGCGCAGGTGCTCGATTCCATGGATATCGAGCGCGAGCGCGGCATCACCATCAAGGCGCAGACCGTCCGTCTCGACTATCGCGGCGCGGACGGCGCCGCCTACGTGCTCAATCTGCTCGATACCCCCGGCCACGTCGATTTCACCTACGAAGTCAGCCGCTCGCTCGCCGCCTGCGAAGGCTCGCTGCTCGTCGTCGATGCGACGCAAGGGGTCGAGGCGCAGACGCTCGCCAACGCCTACCTCGCCATCGAGAACGGCCATGAGATCATCCCCGTGCTCAACAAGATCGACCTGCCGGCGGCGGAGCCGGAGCGGGTGGCGCGGCTGATCGAGGACGTGGTTGGCCTCGATGCGACCCACGCCGTGGCGATCTCGGCGAAAACCGGCGTCGGCATCGATGCGCTGCTGGAAGCGCTCGTCACCCGCTTGCCGGCACCGCAGGGCGATCCGCACGCCCCCTTAAAGGCGCTGCTCGTCGACAGCTGGTATGACCCCTACCTCGGCGTCATCATCCTCGTGCGGGTGCGCGACGGCCGGCTCAAGCCGGGACAGAAGGTGCGGATGATGGCCGCCGGCACCGTGCATACGGTGGAGCAGGTGGGCGTCTTTCGCCCGAAGCTGGAACGGGTCGAGGGCCTCGGTCCCGGCGAGATCGGCTACATCATCGCCGGCATCAAGACCGTCGCCGATACCAACGTCGGCGATACCATCACCGACGAAAAGCGGCCGGCGGCGGTGCCGCTGCCCGGTTTCAAGCCGACGCAGCCGGTGGTCTTCTGCGGCCTGTTTCCGTCCGATGCCGCCGACTTCGAGGACCTGCGGGAATCGCTGGCGAAACTGCGCCTCAACGATTCCAGCTTCCATTTCGAGCCGGAAAGCTCCGCCGCGCTCGGCTCGGGCTTCCGCTGCGGCTTTCTCGGCCTCCTCCACCTCGAGGTGATCCAGGAGCGGCTGGAACGGGAATTCAACCTCGACCTGATCGCGACGGCGCCGTCCGTCGTCTACCGGCTGCACATGACCGACGGCAGCGTCGTCGAGCTGCACAATCCGGCCGACATGCCGGACGTGGTGAAGATCGCCCGCATCGAAGAGCCGTGGATCCGGGCCACCATCTTTGTTCCCGACGAGCATGTGGGCGCCGTGCTGCAACTGTGCACGGAACGGCGCGGCGAGCAGCAGGAACTCACCTATTCGGGCAACCGGGCGATGCTGGTCTACCAGCTGCCGCTGAACGAGGTGATTTTCGACTTCCACGACCGCCTGAAGTCGGTCTCGCGCGGCTACGCCAGCTTCGATTACGAGTTGGCCGGCTTCCGCCCCGGCGACCTGGTGAAAGTGGGGATCCTGATCAACGGCGAGCCGGTGGACGCGTTTTCCTTCATGTGCGACCGCAGCCGCGCCGAAAGCCGTGGCCGTGCCATCTGCAACCGGCTGAAGGACCTGATCCCGCGCCAGCTGTTCAAGATCCCGTTGCAGGCGGCGATCGGCGGGCAGGTGGTGGCGCGCGAGACGATCAGCGCCCTGCGCAAGGACGTCACCGCGAAGTGCTACGGCGGCGACATCACCCGCAAGCGCAAGCTTCTGGAAAAACAGAAGGAAGGCAAGAAGCGGATGCGCCAGTTCGGCAAGGTGGAGATCCCGCAGTCGGCCTTCATCGCCGCCCTGCGTGTCGACGAGGGCCGCTGACCGCGCTCGCGGCGGGTTACCAGTTGTAAGACACGTAGCCGCCGATGGCGAACTGGTTGGCATCGCCACGCCCGCCGTCGCCGTCCACCAGCGGGCTGTCCTCGGCGTCGCCGACGAGACGGGCGTAGCGGGCGAGGACGGTGGCGCCCCAGCGCGGCGCAAACTGCCAGTCGGCGGTGGCCAGCAAACCGACCTGCTGCAATCCGCCGTCGGCGTCATACTGGCGCAGTCCCGACTGGCGCGACTGTCTGGCGGTGACGCCGAAGTAGTAGTTCTCATAGCTCTCCGAGCCGAACAGCAGCGACGGGACCGCCGTTACCGTCCATTCCGGGTTCAACGGCTGCACCACCACGACGCGCGGTTCAAACGTCAAGCCATCGTTGGCGCCGGAGACATCGCCGAGCACCTCGAATTGGGGCACGATTCGCGCCGACTCGATGAACGACGGCACAGTGAACGCGTAGCCGAGACGGCCGCCGACCATCAGCGCGCTGTGCAGACAGTGCATGTTGTTGACGCGATTGTCGTCGGAACTGCAACGGTTGTTCGAGATGTATTGGGCGCTCGGCCCGAACTGCCAGTTGGCTAGCGGCACAACGTTCGAGGTCAGCCGATTGCCGGTGACATCGACCTGATAAAATCCCTTCGCCGCCTGCAGCTTCGGCAACGGCGCCAGTGTGTAGTTGTTGGAGCCGACGTAGTCGGGCACGGCGGCTAGGCCCAGCCCGACCTTGAAGCGCCACGACTTGCCGTCCGCGGCGTCCGCGGGCAGGACGCCGGCATCGGCGCCCTCCACCGCCAGCTCCTGTGCGGACGCGAGCCCGCCGCCCACCGCGCTCAGCACCGCGACGGCGAGGCCAAGCAGCCGCCAAGCAAACCGATTGGCCATCCGATGCCCGCTCCTCTGGTTGCCGAAAGGGGTTGCCGATGGCGCGTCAGTTGGCCGGCGTCGCCGGCACCGCCTCCGCTTGCGGCGCTGTCCACTTGCGGTCAAGGCCGCGCGCGCGCACCGCCATCAGCACAAGTTCGACCACATCGTCCAGCTTGCGGAAGTAATCCGTGTTGACGATGAGATCGAAGTTGGTGGGATCGTTGTAACGGGAGTGAAACAGGTCCCAAATGAACTTGCCACGCCGCTTGTTGCTTTCCTGTACCTTGCGCTTGGCTTCGGCGTAGCTGGTGCCGTCCTGTTCCGAAATGCGCGTCGCGCAGGCTTCCACCGAGCCGACGATCCGCACCCGCAGCACATCGCGGCCGGCGAGAATGACGTGCGAGCCGCGGCCGACGATGACGCCGCCGGTGTGATAAAGACCACGCACCACCGTCGACAGGAAGTGTACGTATTCATCGCGGCTGACGTGCTTGCCGAACACCGCGGAGTAGATCCATGCGTCAATGGCATCGAGGCGCTCGGTCAGGCTCTGCATCAGGTGCGGGCTGACGTTGGCTTCGGTGGCGATGCCGCTGATGATTTCCGCACCGTACAGCTCGATGCCGAGGCGGTCGGCGACGGTGCGGGCGATATAGTCGCCGCCGGAGCCGATCGTTCGCGACACGGTGATGACGGGCTTGCGCACCTGACGGGCGCGGGCAGGGGGTTCTTCGAGCGCCCGCACGATTGCCTGGATGACGGCTTGAGCGTTGACGGCCATTTTTGTTACCTCTCCCTCCGGAACTTCTTCATAGCATCCCCTTTGCCGCTCGGAAAGTGCGGGTTGTATTCCGCAAGGCAAACAGTGCGCCAGCCGTCGCTCAGCGATCGTCGCTGATCGGCGCCACTTCCACCGAAACGGCGACGGTGTGGGCGCCGCCGCCAAAGATGGCGCCGTTGACCGGGCTGACATCGCCGTAGTCCCGCCCCCAGCCGAGGGTGATGTGCTCGTGGGAGACCACGAGGTTGTTCGTCGGGTCGACGTCAACCCAGCCGAACGGCGGGCACCACACGGACAGCCAGGCGTGCGAGACATCGGCGCCGATCAGCCGCTCGCGACCCTGCGGCGGGCGGGTCAGCAGGTAACCGCTGACATAGCGGGCCGGTACCTTCAGCGACCGCAGGCAGGCCAGCTGCAAATGGGCGAAGTCCTGGCAGACGCCGCGCCGCGCCATGAACACGTGGTCCAGCGGCGTCGACACCGTCGTCGCCGTCGGATCATAGGTGAACGTCTCGAAGATGATGCGGGTCAGATCGAGGGCCGCCGCCAGCACCGGGCGGTCCGGGGTGAAGGCCTTGCGCGCCAACTCCTCCACCGGCGCCGTCGCCTGCGTGTAGGGCGAGTCGAACACGTACTGAATGGCATCGAGGCCGCTTTCCGACGGGTCGTGCCACAGCTCGTCGTAGACCCGGTCCCAGGGCATCGTCACCGCCGGATCGAGGATCGTCGACGGCTGCACCTCGATGGTGCTGCGGGCATAGAGGACGAGATCGGTGTGCTGCTCCTGCAGGGTGATGAAGGTGATCGGATTGCCGAAATAGTCCTTGGCGGCGACGTGCCGCGACGGTGTCGGGGTGACGGTCAGGGCGGTGCGGTGGCAGAGCTGCCGCTCGCCCGGCCGCGGCGTCAGATGCAGCAGGTGATGGGAGAACGAGACGGGGATGGAATAGCGATAGGTGGTGCGGTGGCTGACGTCGTAAAGCATCGCGGCGCCGTGCCTCAGAGGTCGGCGGGGCGACGGGCTTCGCCGAGGCTGAAATAGCTGCCGGTGATGTGTTCCGACAGCTGCGGCAGCCCGAGGACAATGCGTTCCAGCAGGTCCGCCAGCTTGCCGCGATGGCCGGTGGCGTCCGCGGCATAGAGATCGCCGACCTCGGCCAGTTGCAGCTCCGTCGACAGCGCCAGCGTCAGCCGCTGCTCGCGGGAGCGCACCTCGCCGTCGCTGTCCCGCGGCAGCTGGTCCACGTGATCCCGCAGCGCCACCAGCTGAAACGCCACCGATCGCGGATTGGTTTCATCCAGCAGCAGCAGGTCCAGCACCGGCGGCAGCATCGGCGTCGTCAGGTAGCGTGAGCGGTAGGTCATCAGGCTGTCGGCCAGCTCCAGCAGCAGCAGCAGGCTGCCATCCTCCTCGGGGCTGCCGTGCAGCAGCAGGCTCTGCATCAGCTTGGCGAGGTGCTCGGCGCGCTCGATGCGCCGGCCCATGTCGAGGAACCGCCAGCCATGGGAGCGCGTCATGTTTTCCATTTCCATGCCGCTGAAGGCGGCGAGCAGCCGCAGCGCATCGTCGAGCATGATCAGCGTGTCGCCGGCGATGAAGCCGTTGTCGGGCGCCATCGCCTGCGGCGACCGCTCGGAAATGTCGCTCTGCAGCCGCGACAGGGTGCGCCAGGCATCCAGCGACAGCCGGTCGCGGACCAGCGAGGCGGTGCGCCGCAGTTCCGCCAGCGGTTCCATCAGCCCCTGCGCATGGTCGGGGGTGAACAGCAGGGCATAGACCTGATGTTCGAGGCCGGCGACGCGGTGGGTGCGTTCGCCCGATCGCCACGTCATCCATTGGCTGACGCCGGTGAGCACGCTCAGCGCCCGTTCGAGAGCGACGATATCCTGCAGCGGCGCCGGGTCCTCGGTCAGCCGGCGCAGCACGCTGCGCAGGATGCGCATGCGGTCTTCGCAGCGCTCCGCCTGACGGCCGAGCCAGAACAGGTTGTCGGCGGCGCGGCTCGGCAGGTCCTTGCCGGTCCGCTTCGGTTCCACGTAGCTGAGCGGTGTCCGCAGCAGGCTGAAGCCGCTCACCGGCTTGTCGGCGAGCACCCAGGTGTCCTTGGTGCCGTCACCGCGCTGCAACAGGATGGCGCGCGGATCGGCGGTCGACGCGATGCGGGTCAGGCCGCCGGGCAGCACGATGTAGTCGTCGCCGTGGGCGGCAACGAACATCCGCAGCGTCATCGGCCGTGGCATCAGTGTGCCATCGACCCAGGTCGGCGTCGTCGACAGCGTCAGCACCTCGTGGCCCACGAACTCGTGACCGCTGCGGACGATGGCGGCCTCCAGCGCCCGGCGTTCGGGCTCCGCCATGACGCCGGCGAGGACGCCGCCGGACCTCGCCAGCATCGGCCGCCGCTTGAACGCGGAATCGACGGCCAGCCGGTCGAGGCTGGCGAGCATCTCCGCCCGCTGCGCCGCATCGCCACCCCACAGGGTGCGGATCGAGGGGATTTTCAGCTCCTCGCCCAGCAGCAGCCGGCACAGCTCCGGCAGATAGCCCATCAACGCCTTCGCCTCGGCGACGCCGCTGCCGAGGGCATTGGCGATGGTCACCGTTTGCGCCCGTGCCGCCTGCAGCAGCCCGGCGACGCCGACCGTCGAGTCCGGCTTCAGCTCCAGCGGATCGCAGAGATCGCCGTCCACCCGGCGGACGATCAGGTCCACGGGCTTGAGGCCATCCACCGACTTCAAGTAGACGCGGTTGTCGCGAACGGTCAGATCCGCGCCCTCGGCGAGGCTGTAGCCGAGATAGCGCGCGAGGTAGGCGTGGGCGAAGTAGTTTTCACTGCTGGGTCCCGGCGTCAGCAACACGATGCGGGGATTTTCCCGTTCCGTGCAGTCGACCAGCGATAGGTGCGAGGCGTGGAAGTAGGTGGCGAGCCGCTCGACATCACACTCGCGGAACAGCTCCGGCAGGCAGCGCGACAGCACGATGCGGTTTTCGAGAGCGAAGCCGACCCCGGAGGGCGCTTGCGTGCGGTCGGCGAGCACCCACCAGCGACCATCCGATCCCCGCCCGAGATCGACGGCATAGACATGGATGAACGGACCGCGGCGCGGCGTGATGCCGTGGCAGGGCCGGAGGAAATGGGGGTTGGCGAACAGCAGCGCCGATGGCAGCTGGCCGTCGCGCAGCAGCCGCTGCGGGCCGTAAAGATCGGCGAGCACGGCATTGATCAGGCGGGCGCGCTGGATCAGCCCCGCCTCCAGCGCCCGCCACTCCCCCGCCTGCATCAGCGCCGGCACGAAATCCAGCTGCCACGGCCGGCTCGGCCCGTCGATGAAGGGCTCGGCCGCGTAGGTGAGGCCGTGCTCGTGCAGCAGCCGCGCCGCGCCGCGCCAGCGATCGGCGAGTTCGTGCTCCGGCATCGCTTCAAGGCTGTCGATGAACGTGCGCCAATGGGGCCGAATCAGCCCGTCGGCGGTCATCATCTCATCGAAGACGCCCGGCAGGGTCCGGTACGACCGCAGTAAGCTTCGCGGCTCGCCCGTATCCGATGACAGCAGCGTCGTCACATCAGCGCCTCCCTAGCGTCGATTCGCCCTGTTCATCATCCGTCCGTCAACCCCAATCTCAGCGGCCGCGCAGGTCGAGGGTGACCGGGAATTCATCCGAGACCGGCGCCACGATGGGCTGCCAGGCATTCGGCGTGTGCCCGAACGGGAAGAAGCGGGCATGCCGGCGGCTTTCCGCCTCGTAGGCGTTGACCGGGAACGTGTCGTAGCTGCGGCCGCCGGGATGGGCGACGTGATAGGTGCAGCCGCCCAGCGAGCGTTTCGACCAGAGGTCGTAGACATCGAACGTCAACGGGGAATTGACGCCGATCGTCGGATGCAGGCAGGAGGCCGGCTGCCAGGCGCGATAGCGCACGCCGGCGACCGCCTCGCCGTGGCGGCCGGTGGGCCGCAGCGGCACCGCATAGCCGTTGCAGCTGAGCAGGTGGCGGCCGGCGACGAGGCCGTCGGTGCGCACCTGCAGGCGCTCCACCGAGGAATCGACGAAGCGCGCCGTGCCGCCGACGACACCCTCCTCGCCCATCACCGGCCAGGGTTCGAGCGCCTGCCGCAGTTCGACGCCGACACCGTCATGACGGACCTCGCCGATCAGCGGAAAGCGGAACTCGAAGTGCGGCTCGAACCACTCGCTCCGCATGGCGATGCCGGCGCGGGCGAGGTCGTCGATGACCGCGGCAAAGTCCTCGCGCACGTAGTGGGGCAGCAGGAAGCGGTCGTGCAGCTGCGTGCCCCAGCGGATCAGCGGCCGGTCGAGGGGTTCGCGCCAGAACCACGAGATCAGCGCCCGCAGCAGCAGGTGCTGAACGAGGCTCATGCGCGCGTGCGGCGGCATCTCGAAGGCGCGCAGCTCGACGAGCCCGAGGCGGCCGGCGGGACCGTCCGGCGAGTACAGCTTGTCGATGCAGAATTCGGCGCGGTGGGTGTTGCCGGTGACATCGACCAGCAGGTTGCGCAGGATGCGGTCGATCAGCCACGGCGCCACCGACCGCCCCTCCTCCGGGCGGGGGATCTGGCGGAGGGCCAGCTCCAGTTCGTAGATCGCCTCGTGCCGCGCCTCGTCGACGCGGGGCGCCTGGCTGGTGGGGCCGATGAACAGCCCGGAAAACAGGTAGGACAGGGCCGGATGGTTCTGCCAGTAGATCAGCAGGCTCTTCAGCAGGTCCGGCCGCCGCAGGAACGGGCTGTCGGCGGGGGTGGCGCCGCCGATGACGATGTGATTGCCGCCGCCGGTGCCGCTGTGGCGGCCGTCGAGCATGAACTTCTCGGTGCCGAGGCGCGACAGCCGGGCGTCCTCGTAGAGGTCGACGGTGGTCGCGACGAGCTGCTCCCAGCTGTGCGCCGGGTGGATGTTGACCTCGATCACGCCGGGATCGGGGGTCACCTTGATCAGCTCCAGCCGCGGGTCCGGCGGCGGCGTGTAGCCCTCGATGCGCACCGGCATGCCGGTTTCGGCGGCCACGTCCTCGATGGCGGCGATCAGCTCGACGTAGTCGTCGGCGGACTCGGTCGGCGGCATGAACACGTGCAGCCAGCCGTCGCGCGGTTCGATCGACAGCGCCGTGCGCACCGTCGCCCCGTCGATCGTCACCGGCTGCGGCTGCATGGTTTGACCGGGCCCCCGGTCGCCATCGCCGGGTTCGGCCGCGCTCAGCCGCCGCTGGCGGGAGGGTTTCACCTCGGGCAGCGGTCCGCGCGGCGCGAACGGATCGAGCGGCGAGAGGTAGGGATAGACCGCCTTCGGCACCCACGGCAGCGCCCCCAGCGGCAGCCGCAAGCCGACGGGCGAGTCGCCGGGCGCGAGGAGCAGCCGGCCGCGCCGGAACGTCCAGCGTTCGCTGCGCCAGCGCCGGCCGTCGGCGGCGTTCCAGCGCTGCACCGGCAGCACGTAGCCGATGGGATGGCCGAGGCCGCGTTCGAACACCCGCACCAGCCGCGCCCGTTCCGCCTCGTCCTCCAGCTTGCTGTCGAAGACATCGACGTTGTCCGGCAGGCTGCCTTCCTTCGCCAGGAACGGCAGCGGATCCTCGAACGCCGGCATGACGCAGTCGGCGGGCACCTCCAGCCGTGCCGCCAGCGCGGCGGTGAACACCCCCGCGTCATCGACGCCCGCCGGCGTCGGCGGCGGCTCGGCGGCGATCAGCGACGGGTCCCGCCACAACGGTTTGCCGTCGCGCCGCCAGTAGATGGCGTGCGCCCAGCGCGGCAGCTGCTCGCCGGGATACCACTTGCCCTGGCCGAAATGGACGAGACCGCCGGGCGCGAACCGCTGGCGCAGCCGCATCACCAGCTCGGCGGCGATGCGCCGCTTGAACTCGCCGTCGGCGGCGGTGTTCCACTCCTCGCCGTCCATGTCGTCGATGGACACGAAGGTCGGCTCGCCGCCCACCGTCAGCCGCACGTCGCCGGCGGCCAGCACCTGATCGATGCTGTGGCCGAGGGCCAGCACCTCCTGCCACTGCTCCTCGCTGTAGGGCTTGGTGACGCGCGCCGTTTCATGAACGCGGGTCAGCTGCATGGAAAACTGGAAATCGACGGTGCACGGATCGACGGCCCCGGACACCGGCGCCGCGCTCTCCGGTTCCGGCGTGCAGGCCAGCGGCAGGTGCCCCTCGCCGGCGAACAGCCCCGACGTGGGATCGAGGCCGACCCAGCCGGCGCCGGGCAGGTAGACCTCCGCCCAGGCGTGCAGGTCGGTGAAGTCCTCGGCGGCGCCGGCCGGTCCGTCCAGCGGCTTGACGTCGGGCTTGAGCTGAATGAGGTAGCCGGAAACGAAGCGCGCGGCGAGGCCGAGATGGCGCAGGATCTGCACCAGCAGCCAGCCGGAGTCGCGGCACGAGCCGCTGGCCAGCGCCAGCGTTTCCTCGCAGGTCTGGATGCCGGGCTCCATGCGAATGACGTAGGTGGTTTCCTCGTGCAGACGCCGGTTGAGCGCGACGAGGAAGTCGACGGTGCGCTCCGCCGCCGCCGGCACCGTTCGCAGCCAGGCGGCCAGCCGCGGCCCCGCCGGCAGCGGCGTCAGGTAGGGCGCCAGTTCGCGTTGCAGCCACGGCGCATAGGTGAACGGGTAGCGTTCGGCCTCCGGTTCGAGGAAGAAGTCGAACGGGTTGATCACCGTCATCTCGGCGATCAGGTCGACGGTGACGTCAAAGCCGCGGGTGCGCTCGGGAAACACCAGCCGCGCCAGATAATTGCCCTGCGGGTCCTGCTGCCAGTTGAGGAAGTGCGGTTCGGGGGTAATGCCTAAGGAATAGGCAAGCACCGGCGTGCGGCAGTGCGGCGCCGGGCGCAGCCGGATCACCTGCGGGCCGAGGTTGACCAGCCGATCGTAGCGGTAGGCGGTGTGGTGGTTGAGCGCGACGCGAATGGCCATGCCGTTCCTCGGACTGTTTGCTGCCGCCCGCGCCTTTCGCCCGCAAACGAACAGGCCGCCGCGTCCCGCCGCGGGGGCAGCCGTGCGAACGAAGCAACAATCGGGCCAGGATGTTGCCGCAATGGGGCGGCGCTCTCGTCGGCGACCGCCATGATCGCGTCTGCCTTACCCGCAAGCCGCGGCGAAGGCAACGGCGCGCTGCCGGCGGCGGGGCGGCGTTCAGACGTAGGCGATGAGCCGGCCGAGCCCGGCGGTCAGCAGCCAGGCGGCCAGCGAGAGTGCCGCACACGCGCCCGCCGCCGCCGGCAGCGATGGATCGGCACCGGCACCGCGCCGCCGCCGCTGGCGCATCAGCACCGTCAGCAGCCCGACGTTGACGAGGGCGAGGCCGATCACCGCCAGCTTGGCGAGGAAGGCCGGGTTGGCCGACAACGCCGTCGCATCGGCGGCGAACAGCAGAAATCCGCTAAGCGCCTGCGCGGTGAAGGCGGCCGTGGCGACGGTTCTGCCGACGGCGATCAGTCCATCACCGCGACGGCGGTAAAGAACACCAGCATGGCGAGGATGTGGGCGACGTTGACGACGGGATAGAGAAAGGTCGAGCGGCGCATCGCCTCGCCCAGCGCCGACTGCTCGATCGCCAGGGCGAGTTCCAGCGTCCGTCTCCTCGGCGCCGCCGCCGCCGGCTTCAGCGCATCTCGATGGTGCGGCCGTCGATGGTGATCCGCTCGGCGCGGATCTCATCGGCGATCTCGCGATGGGGATAGCCGAAGGCGGTGATCGTGCGTCCGACCTGCACCACGTCCTCGCCGGCGCCGCGGCTGTTCATGCGTGAGATCGGCGCGAGGACGACGGTCCAGGTCTTGTCGGCGGCCTCGACGCGCACGGACACATGCGGCTGTTCGAAGGCGACGGCGCGGATCGGACCGCTGACGGTGATCGGCCGGTCGGCATCGTAGGCACCCCAGCCGTGGTGGGCGGTGGCGGTGCCGGCGGCGGCGAGAATGGCGATGGCGATGGCGGCGCCCGCCATCGGCGCATGCCGGCGTGAGGGGATCGACACGGGCGTCAACCTTGTCCTGTCATGCGGATGAGGCAGAGATTGGGAGCCGGGCCCGGCGGCACCAGGGCTGCGGCCCGCCGTCAGCCGATGCCGCCGAGGCAGATGTATTTGATCTCGACGAAATCCTCGGTGCCGTACTTCGAGCCCTCGCGGCCGATGCCCGATTCCTTGACGCCGCCGAACGGTGCCAGCTCCGTCGAGATGATCCCGGTGTTGACGCCGACGATGCCGTATTCGAGGGCCTCCGCCACCCGGAAGATGCGGCCGACATCGCGTCCGTAGAAATAGGCGGCCAGCCCGAATTCGGTGTCATTGGCGAGCCGCACCGCCTCGTCGTCGTCCTGGAAGCGGAACAGCGGCGCCACCGGGCCGAACGTCTCCTCGCGGGCGATGCGCATCGCTGGCGTCACGCCGGTGAGCACCGTCGGCTCGAAGAAACGCCCGCCAAGGGCATGGCGGCGTCCGCCAAGAGCGAGATGGGCGCCGTTGGCGAGGGCATCGGCGATGTGCTCTTCCACCTTCTCGACGGCGGCCTCGTCGATCAGCGGGCCCTGCTGCGCCCCGTCGGTAAAGCCGTCCGCCACCTTCAGCGCATGCACCGCCGTCACCAGCTTGCCGGCGAACTCCTCATAAACGCTGTCGTGGATCAGCAGCCGGTTGGCGCACACGCAGGTCTGCCCGGTGTTGCGGTACTTGCTCAGGATCGCCCCCTCCACCGCCGCATCGAGGTCGGCGTCGTCGAAAACGATGAACGGCGCGTTGCCGCCCAGTTCGAGGGAGACCTTCTTGACGGTGCCGGCGCAGGCCGCCATCAGCACCTTGCCGATCTCGGTGGAGCCGGTGAAGGTGAGCTTGCGCACCAGCGGGCTCGCCGTCAGTTCGCCGCCGATGTCGCGGGCGCCGCCGGTGATGACGTTGAAGACGCCCGCCGGCACGCCCGCCCGTTCGGCGAGGACGGCAAGGGCGAGGGCGGACAGCGGCGTCTGGCTCGCCGGCTTGGCGACGACGGTGCAGCCGACGGCCAGCGCCGGCGCGCACTTGCGGGTGATCATGGCGATGGGAAAGTTCCATGGCGTGATCGAGGCGACGACGCCGATCGGCTGCTTGAGGACGAGGATGCGCTTGTCGCCCTGGTGCGGCGGGATGACATCGCCATAGACGCGCTTGCCCTCCTCGGCGAACCATTCGACGAAGGCCGCGCCATAGGCCACCTCGCCGCGCGATTCGGCGAGCGGCTTGCCCTGCTCGGCGGTCATCAGCCGGGCGAGGTCCTCCTGGTTTTCCATGATCAGGTCGTACCAGCGGCGCAGGATGAGGGAGCGCTGCTTGGCGGTCAGCGCCCGCCAGCCGGGCCAGGCGGCGTCGGCGGCGGCGATGGCGCGGCGGGTCTCGGCGGCACCGAGCTTCGGCACGCTGGCAAGGCGGTGGCCGGTGGCGGGATTGTCGACGGCGAGGGTCGCGCCGTCATCGGCATCGACCCAGCGGCCGCCGAGATAGGCCTGGCTGCGCAACAGGCCGGCATCTTTAAGGCCGATCGCGCTGGCGGTCGTCGCCGCGTCGTGGCTGTCTGGCATGATCGTCTCCTCCCTGGCCGGGCGCGCCGCGCGTCCGTGGCGAGTCCAGCGTGCCGCCAGCGCAGGCGCCGGTCAACGGCGCGGCAGGCGGACGCGTTGGCGCATCACTTTTGAATCGTTATAATAACTAAACCAATTGCGCACGATTTCGATTCCGCCTATCGTCATGCGTGTTGTGCAAACGGCCGTCCGCAAGGCGGCGGTTTTCGATCCATCCCCCGGCCCGGGCGGGTTGGCCGACGCCACCGTCGCCGACCCGCCCGCGAGCGCCGCCCTCGCCCTCGTTAGTGAAGCGAAAACCGCTGAGGCGTTATGCTGGCCGCGTCCCGCATTACGCGCCTTGAGGCTCCGCGATGACCGCTCCGCAATCGCCAGCGAATGCCCGGCGGCCGGCATCGTCCGTTCGCAAGACCCTCTCGCACGGTCGCATTGGCGAAGCCGCCGTCACCGCCAAGTGCTGGATGCACGGCATCGCCGCTTATAACACCGGCGGCCTGCGGGCCAATTTCGCCGGTAGCGATCTGATCATCGACACCGATGACCCGAAGACCAAACGGCTGGTGCAGGTCAAGACAGGCTGCAGCCCGGTGAACGGATACGTCTATCTGACACAATGCAAAGGCGAGGAAGACCTCGGCGCTGACGGGAAATTTGTTGCCGATTTTATTGTGTTCGTCAACATCGACAAGACCGTCGGCGGACTGCACCAAAATGACGGACAACTGGATTTTCAGCACCTGACCTTTTACATAATGCCGCGCGAGACGGCGAATGCCATGTACCGCGCAGCCGTGCAGCGCCAATTCGCGAAGCCCAAGCGCGACGGGGGCGTGCGCAAGCTGGCCAACATGGCCGTAGGCGTGCCGCGAGAGGCGGCGGCGCGGTTCCTCGATGCTTGGCACCTCCTGCGCGAACCGGTCAATCCGACGCCCCGATCGGAAGGCCCCGCCTGAGGGACTTGCGGCGGCGGCGCAAAACCCCCACCCTGCGCGAGGAGCCGATCAGCGCGGGGAGGCGAACACCGATGACCGCGGTTGCCAAGGCGGAGCCGACGGCGGCGGATGGCGTGCCGGCGGCGTTCCGCTGGGATGATCCGCTGTTGCTGGACGAGCAGCTGACCGAGGAGGAGCGCCTCGTCCGCGACACCGCCCGCGCCTACGCCGAGGAGCGGCTGCTGCCGCGCATCCGCGATGCCCACCGCTTCGAGCACTTCGATCGCGCCATCGTCCGCGAGATGGGCGAGCTCGGCCTGCTCGGCGCGACGCTGCCGGCGGAGTATGGCTGCGCCGGCGTCGGCTATGTCAGCTACGGGCTGATCGCCCGCGAGATCGAGCGCGTCGATTCCGGCTACCGCTCGGCGATGAGCGTGCAGTCCAGCCTGGTGATGTATCCCATCCACGCCTACGGCACCGAGACGCAGCGCCGCCACTACCTGCCGAAGCTGGCCAGCGGCGAGTGGGTCGGCTGCTTCGGGCTGACCGAGCCCGATCACGGCTCCGATCCCGGCGGCATGACGTCACGCGCCCGGCGGGCGCCCGGCGGCTGGCGGCTGACCGGCGCCAAGACCTGGATCACCAATTCGCCGATCGCCGATGTCTTCGTCGTCTGGGCGAAGGACGAGGGCGGCGTCATCCGCGGCTTCATCCTCGAGCGGGGCATGGCCGGCCTGTCGGCGCCGAAGATCGAGGGCAAGTTCTCGTTGCGCGCGTCGGAGACCGGCGAGATCGTCATGGACGACGTGTTCGTGCCCGATGCCCAGCTGCTGCCCAACGTCGGCGGCCTCAAGGGTCCGTTCGGCTGCCTCAACCGCGCCCGCTACGGCATCGCCTGGGGCGCCCTCGGCGCGGCGGAGTTCTGCTGGCACGCCGCCCGCCGCTACACCCTGGAGCGCAGCCAGTTCGGCCGGCCGCTCGCCGCCAACCAGCTGATCCAGAAGAAGCTGGCGGACATGCAGACGGAGATCACCCTCGGCCTGCAGCTCTGCCTGCGGCTCGGCCGGCTGATCGACGACGGCAAGCTGACGGCGGAGGCGATCTCGCTGGCCAAGCGCAACTCCTGCGGCAAGGCCCTCGACATCGCCCGCATGGCCCGCGACATGCACGGCGGCAACGGCATCGCCGACGAATACCACGTCATTCGCCACCTGATGAACCTCGAGGCGGTGAACACCTACGAGGGCACCCACGACATCCACGCGCTGATCCTGGGCCGGGCGCAGACCGGCATCGCCGCGTTCAGCTAAGGTGAGGGCGCGGATGGCGCCGCCGCTCGCCCACCTGCGCGTCCTCGACCTGAGCCGCGTCCTCGCCGGCCCGTGGGCGAGCATGACCCTGGCGGACCTCGGCGCCGAGGTGATCAAGGTCGAGCGGCCGGGCGAGGGCGACGATACCCGCCGCTGGGGACCGCCGTTCGCCAGCGCCGCCGACGGCTCGCCCGCCGACGCCGCCTACTTCCTCAGCGCCAATCGCGGCAAGCGGTCGGTGGCCGTCGATTTCACCCGGCCGGAGGGCCAGGCACTGGTGCGCCGCCTGGCGGCCCGCGCCGATGTCGCCATCGAGAACTTCAAGGCGGGCGGGCTCGCCCGCTACGGCCTCGACTGGCCCAGCCTCGGCGCCGTCAACCCGCGCCTCGTCTACTGCTCGATCACCGGCTTCGGCCAGTCCGGGCCGCTCAGCGAGCGCGCCGGCTATGATTTCCTCATCCAGGGGATGAGCGGGCTGATGAGCATCACCGGCGCGCCCGATGGCGAGGCCGGCGGCGGGCCGATGAAGGTGGGGGTCGCCGTTTCGGACGTGCTCGCCGGCCTTTATGCGACGATTGGCATCCTCGCCGCCGTTGCCCATGCCGCACGGACCGGCGAGGGCCAGCACATCGACATCGCCCTGTTCGATGCGCAGGTGGCGGCGCTCGCCAACCAGGCGCTCAACCATCTCGTCTCGGGAACGGTGCCGCAGCGGCTCGGCAACGCCCACCCCAACATCGTCCCCTACCAGACGTTCGCCGCCGGCGATGGGCCGTTGATCGTCGCCGTCGGCAACGATGGGCAGTTCGCGCGGTTCTGCGGCGTCATCGGCCGGCGGGAGTGGGCGGCCGATCCCCGCTTCGCCACCAATCCCGAACGGGTCCGCCATCGCGACGTGCTGATCCCGCTGATCGCGGCGGCGATGGCGGTGCGGCCGCGCGCCCACTGGCTCGCCGCCCTCGCCGCCGCCGGGGTGCCCTGCGGGCCGATCCACACCATCGCCGAGGCGTTCAACACGGACCAGGCGATCGCCCGCGGGCTGCGGATCGATCTGCCCTACGGCGGGGGCGGCTCGGCGCCCGCCGTCGCCTGCCCGATCCGCCTGTCGGCGACCGAGGTGGCTTACGAGCGCGGGCCGCCGCGGCTCGGCGCCGACACCGATGCGGTGCTGCGCGACCTGCTGGGACTGGGGGCGGAGGAGATCGCCGCCCTGCGCGCCGAGGGCGTCATCGGCTAGCCGGTCCCGCCGCCGCCGCTGACGGCGCCGGCCGCTGGCCGGCGGTGCGCCGCGCCTTGCCGGCGTCACGGGACAAGGCGGCGAGGCCAAGGAGCGCCATCACCAGCGGCGGCAGGCTGACGGCGACGATCTTGGCGGCGTGGGCGAACGTATCGACCTTCGGCATCGGAACCTCCCGGATCACGCGGGGCTGGGACGCGGCGCCCGGCCCCGTTACTCCCCATGATATAGGCGTGCCGATGGCGGTGATGGCAGTGGCGGCGTGGCCGCCTGTCGTCATCCCCGTCGTCATTTGCGCCGCCGGTGTCGTCCGAGATGTCGTCAGCGATGTCGTCACCGTGTCGTCAAAAGTCGTCGTTTTGCCGCCGGTGCGAACACGCAACCCATTGAATATACTCAATCGTGCCGCCGGTCCGCCGCCAGATGTCGTCATCTGTCATCATTCGTCATCATCGCCGCCTGCGGCGCCGCACCATCGTTCCCCGCCGGCGCCATCGGCGCGACCCTCGCCAAGCC
>JALOTH010000066.1 GCA_025458035.1 Rhodospirillales bacterium | reverse complement strand
CGAGCACCCGCAGATCGATGCGTATTTTCTTGAGCTAGCCGAGCGGATGTGTCGCGACCTCAATGCTGTCGGCATTCGCTACTGCAATGGCTATTGCATGGCGATCAATCCCTTGTGGCGGAAAACGCTCAGTCAGTGGAAGGCGCAGATCGCGCTGTGGGTTCGCAAGAGCAACTTCGTCTCCATTCGCCTGTCCGATATCTTTTTTGATTTTCAGCCGGTGTGGGGGAAGGCCGACCTCGCGGAAGACCTGCGCCGCGCCGTCACCGACCTCGTTCGCGGCAACCCGGTGTTCCTGCGCCAGATGTTTCAAGAGACCACCGAACAGCCCGCGGCCCTTGGCTTTTTCGGCGGCTTCGTCACCGAACGCGAGGACCACGCGCACCGCGGCGAAATGAACCTGAAGGTCAAGGGCGTGTTGCCGCTGGTCAGTGCCGTGCGCCTGCTTGCGCTGCGCCAGGGCAGCGAGGAAACGGCGACGCTGGCCCGTATCGCCGCCCTCGCCGCTGCCGGCATCCTGGAAAGGCCGGAAGCGGAAGACCTCACCGCCGCCTTCGCGCTGCTGACCGACGTTCTGCTGCGCCGGCAGATCGCCGATTTCAAGGCGGGCCGCGAGGCAAGTTACTTCATCGATCCGCAGCAGCTGACGAAGCGCCGCCGCGGCGAGTTGCACGATGCCCTGCGCGCCATCGATGCACTGCGCAAGCGAGTCGACTACGAATTCACGGCGCAGCTCTTCTGACCGCGCGGTTCAGGCCGCCGGTGACGCCACCGCCGCTTCGGCGCACCGGCTGACGTTCAAGCGACGGACGGGCGCGCCGCTGTCGCCTCACCATCCGCGCTGCCCGTGGCGATGGTATCGGACGCCGTTTCCGCCATCGCGAACGGCACCGTGAAGATGAAGGTCGAGCCCTCGCCAGGCGTGCTCTCCACCCAGATCCGCCCGCCCAGGTGCTCGACGATGCCGCGGCAAATCGCCAGCCCCAAACCCGACCCGCCCGGGTTGCCGGTATTTCCGGCGCGCACTTGGTGGAACTTCTCGAAGATCGCGGTCTGCTCGGCTTCGGGAATGCCAGGCCCGTTGTCGGCGACGCTGACACGCACGCCGTCACCCGTCTGCTGATAGCTGACGACGATCCGCCCCCACCCGGCCGGCACGAACTTCTGCGCATTGGATAAAAGGTTGATCACCAGCTGGATCATCTGGTCGCGGTCGGCGCGCACCGTCGGCACGCCCGGCTGGATGCGGCGCTCGATGGTGATCCGCTTTTCCTCAAACAATTGCGACAGCGAGGTCAGCGAGTGCTCGATGACGTCGGCGAGGTCCACGTCCGACATCTGCCACTTCATCTTGCCGGTTTCGATCTTGGTCAGGTCAAGAACCTGATTGATCAACCGGGTCAGCCGTTCGCTTTCGCGAATGATGATGCTGAGAAAGTGCTGCCGTTCGTTGATGTCCAGATCGGGCGAGTCATGCAGGATTTCCGAGAACGAGCGGATGGAAGTCAGCGGCGTGCGCAGCTCGTGGGTGACCGTCGACATCAAATCGTCCTTGAGGCGGTCCACCTCCCGCAGCTGTTCGTTGGCAGCTTTCAGTTCGGTTGTGACATTTTCCAGCTGCTTTGACTTCTGTTCCAGCTGGCGGCTGTACTCCAGAACCTGCGACGTTTCGTCGAGGATCTGCATGATCTGATCGAGGCTGACGCCGGCACCCTGCACCGTCGATGCGATCATCACCCGCGCCGATGCCGAGCCGATGGCCCCCGACAGCCGGCGCTCGACGTATTGCACCAGCTCACCGGTGGCGAACGGCATCTTGCTGACATCGACGTTGGCGTTTCGAGCGTACTCGCCGAGGACTTCCCCCGTGCGCTCGCGGCCGAGAAAGCGTTCCGACATCGCGATCAACTTGCTCACCGGCACCCGTCCCGGCAGCGTGCCGAGCCGGGCTGCGGCGGCGCCGCGGTGCCGGTTGGCCTCGACGAACAGCGTCGCCTGAATGCGTTCGATGGTGCTTGGCGTGTCGGCGAGGGACACGGCGACGAGGGCGCCGAAATTGGCGATGAGGCTCCAGAACAGGGCGTGCGGGACGGGCGACAGTCCGGTCATGCCGAGCAGCGCCTGTGGCTGCAGCAGGGCGAAGCCAAACGGCCCATCGGTGACGAAACTGAGCGGCAGCCAGCCGGACTGCGCGAAGGATGGCAGCAGCAGGGTGTAGGTCCACATGACGAAGCCGGCGGAGATACCGGCGATGGCGCCGCGGCGGGTCGCGCTCCGCCAGTAGATGGCGGCAAGCATGGCCGGCCCGAACTGCGCCGCGGCGGCGAACGACATCAGGCCGATGGAGACGAGCGCGTAGGTCTCCCCGATCAGCCGGAAGTACAGATAGCCGATCAACATGATGAATACGATGGCAACCCGCCGGATACCCAGAAGCAGACCGGACAGATCCCGGCGTTCTGCCAGCTGTAGCCAGGCGAATTTTAGCAGCAGCGGCATGATGAGGTCGTTGCAGACCATGGTGGTCAGCGCCACCGTTTCGACGATGACCATGCCGGTCGCCGCCGACAGCCCGCCGATGAAGGCGAACAGGGCCAGTGCCGGCTGCTCATGGGCGAGCGGCAGTGCCAGCACGAACGTGTCCGCATCGACGCTGCCCTCGGGAAACAGCAGCAGGCCGCCGAGGGCCACCGGCAGCACGAACAGATTGATCAGCAACAGATAGAGCGGGAACTGCCAGATCGCCTTGTTGAGGTGGCTTTCCTTGACGTTCTCGACGATGGTGACGTGAAATTGCCGCGGCAGGCAAAAGACGACGAACATCGCGAGAACGGTCAGCGGCAGCCAGTCGGCGCCAGCGGCCTCGAAGCTGAGCAGCGGCGCCAGATCGGGCAACTGCTCGGCACGGGCGAAGATGTCGCCGAAACCGTTGAACAGGCCGAAGGTCACGAACACGCCGACGGAGCCGAAGGCCAGCAGCTTGACCAGGGACTCGAAGGCGATGGCAACGACCATCCCCTCGTGATGCTCGCTCGCGTCGATGTGGCGGGTGCCAAACAGGATGGCGAACAGCGCCATCAGCGCCGCCACCCACAGCGCGGTATCCCCCAGCAGCGGCACGTCAGTGGCCAGCAGCGGCTCGGTCTCCGGATAGCTGACCAGTACGGTAAAGCTCGTCGACACCGCCTTCAGTTGCAGCGAGATGTACGGCATGATGCCGATCACCGCGATGATGGAGACAAGACCGCCCAGCAGATGGCTCTTGCCGTAGCGCGAGGAGATGAAGTCGGCGATGGTGGTGATGCGATGGGTCTTGCTGATGCGCAAAATCTTGCGCAGCACCAGCCAGCCGAGGGCGAAGGCCAGTGTCGGGCCGAGGTAGATCGGCAGGAAGCCAAGGCCGGTGTTGGCGGCGCGGCCGACCGAGCCGTAAAACGTCCAGGCGGTGCAGTAGACGGCAATCGACAGCGCATAGATGGTGGGGTTGCTGATCAGGCTGCGGCCGCGCTCAGCGCGGCGATCGCCGTAATAGGCGATGGCGAACAGCAGCGTCAGATAGCCGAAGGAGGCGGTGACGATCAGCCATCCCGGCATGGCCGCCGGACCATCGGTCATCGCCGTCGCCTCTCGCCGGGCGGGCGGCTGATCTCCGCCTCGTCGGCGTTGGTGCCGCGCTTGCCGGTTTCCACCACCAGCGCGATCGCGGCAATCAATGCCGCCCAGGCTCCGAACAGGTAGAGGAACAACGGCGGCAATCCGCCAATTGCCGGCATGCCGCTTTTGAAGACCTGTAGGACCAACGGGCTGAACAGGACGCAGCCGAGAAAGAACAGGGCGATCAGGCGCTCCTCGCCGCGGTTGCCTTCGCCGCCCGACAGCGACGGCGCGGCGACTTGCCGCGTGCGCTTCGGGGCCGGTTTCGTCTCGGTTGCCATGGCGATCAGAATACCGCTTGCCGGGTTCGCACGTCGACGACGCTTTTTCCCGCCGCCATCGCTTCGTTCAGCGTGCCGACGCCACGCGCAACGAGAACGTCCAGCATCTTGACGAAAATGCCGGCGGTGACGAGAGCGTCGCCGGGCGCCGTGTGCCGACGTTCAATCGGTACGCCAAAGCGCTGCGCCACCGCATCGAGGCTATGCTGATCGGTATGATCGTGCAGGAACACCGATAACAGCAGGGTATCGAGCACCGGCATGTCGAAGCTGACGCCGCATTCCGCCTCCTTCAGCTTCAGGAATTTCAGATCGAACGCCGCGTTGTGGGCGACGAGAACGGCGTCGCCGACGAAGGCGCGGAACTGCGGCAACACCACCGTCAGCGGCGGCTTGTCCCGTACCATCTCGGCAGTGATGCCGTGGAACCGGGTGGAACTGGCCGGGATCGACCGGCGCGGATCGACCAGCCGCTCGAACTGCTCGCCGGTCAGAATGCGGCCGTTGACGATGCGCACACCGGCGATGGCGACGACCTCGTCGCCGGCCGAGGGCGCGAGGCCGGTCGTCTCGCAGTCAAAAACGACATAGTTCAGGCTGCGCAACGACCGCCGCCCGAGATCGCCGAGGGCGACCGGCTGTTTCAGCAGCGCGAAGTCGTAGAACTCCGGCCGCGCTGGCAACGGCGAGGGCTCGCCGTCGGCGGCGGGCCGCGCCGCGCAGGGCAGCGGCAGGCGCAAGCGGGCGAAGCCGTCACTGCCGGTGAGGCTCCACAGGTCGGTCTGATGGCGGTCGAGGACGTCGCGCAGGGTGATGTCGCCAGCGGTCGCTTCCAGCGGCGCATCAAGCCAACCGTGCAGGCGGGAGGCACCGACGGCCGGTCCTGGCCAGATCACGTCGATGTAGACATGGCGGTCGCCGGCCAGCGCCTCGATGTCGGCGGCCGAAATGCCGACCTCCGCTGCGATGTGGCCGATCAGGCGGTCGAGCAGGAGGATCAGCGAGTAGCTGTCGCCGCGCAGCCAGCGTGGCATACCGGTGACGGCAAGGGCGAAGCCGTACTGCTCCCGCAGCCGCCTCGCCAGATTGTAGAACAGGTTCGAGGAATGGATATCGCTGATTGGCCAATAGCCGGTGATCAAATCCTTATATTCTGACGCGATGATGTCCAGAGATCGGCAGATATCGCGGCTTTCATTCAAAGCGACCTGCAAGAATTGCGATCGCTCCTTGCTATCAAGGGACTGAGACTCTCCCAGGATCTCCACCGCCGCATGCAGATTGGCAACCGGCCGGCGCAGATCTTCGGTCGCCGCCCGCAACAGCCGGTCGCGCACGGCGAGCGCCGCCAGCGCGTCCGTCCGGTCCTCGAAGGAAATGACGTAGCCGGTGGGCGCTGCCTCGCCGCTGAGGACGAGGCTGAGGCGGCCTTCGAGAGTGGCGCCGCCATCGACGGGCGTGCCGAGGAAGCTGACCCAGCTGCCGTCGCCCTGGCTTTCGTAACGCCCCTGGGCAAGCCGCGTCGTCAGCCGGCGGAAGGCGTGCAGGATCGGTTCGCGGGCGAGCACGTCGAACAGCGAGCGGTCGAGGCCGATCTCGCCGCCGATCCGCAGCAGCTGCCGGGCGCGATAGTTATAAAGGAGGATGCGGTGATTGAGGTTGCAGACGATCACCCCCTCGTGCAGGTCGCGCAGAACGGTGGCGAGTTGCGTTTTTTGCGATTCGAGGTCGACGGTGGCGCGGGCGATGGCGGCGGCGGTATCCCGCCGCGCCGAAGCCAGTTGGCGGACGAGTTCGCTCACCGCCGCCGGCAGTGCGCCCAGATGGTGCACGTCGTCAATGACGATACGATGGTCCGGGTTGGCGTGGATGACCTGCTGGATGCCGCGGGTGATGATGGCGATCGGCCGCGCCAGCGCCTGGTCGAGATACCCCCAGAGGAGGGCAACGAAGGCGACGAGCAGAAAGGCGATGCCGCCGCCGTAGACGATGACGATCGAGGCGATCTCGCTGCCGTGCTCCGGCAGGTTGACGTAGATCAGCCAGACGCCGGCGGCCACGGCCAGCAACGCGGCGGCCGCGAGGGCGGCGCAGCAGAGGATCAGGAAGGGGCGCGGTCCCATCGCTCGGTGGACCGTCTGCGGGCCGTTACCGCACGGCCCTTGAACCGGACCCCAGCGCGGTCAGCCCCCACCGTTGAGAACCTGGCGGACCTTGACGATCAGTTCGCGGGTAGAGAACGGCTTGGTCACGTAATCGTTGGCGCCGAGGGCGATCCCCTTCTCGCGGTCGATGTCGCGGCCTTTTGCCGTCAGCATGATAATGTGCACGTGGCTCCAGGCCGGATTGGCGCGGATGGTCTGGCAGACGTCGAAGCCGTCCCGCTTCGGGATCATCACGTCGAGCAGGATCAGGTCCGGCGCCAGGCTCTCGACTTCGGCGATTGCCTGTTCCCCATCCTGCGCCACGCGCACGTCGAAGCCTTCCTTTTTCATCAGGAACTGCAGCGACAAGACGATGTTCGGTTCGTCCTCGACGACCAAGATGGACTTTGGCACGATTCCCTCCCTGCGCGGCTTATCCGCGCCGCCGTTGCCGGCGGACGCCACCACGCCAGTGACTGTGCAGTATAGCAGTCTTTCTTTTGCACATCAGAGCCTTTTGGAAGTCAGTCCGCCGCTTGTCAACGGCATCGATGGCGATCGCGGGCACTTACGGCGCCGGGGCCGGCTGCAGGCCGATGACGGTGCCGCGGCGGCGGGCGTCGGCACCGCCCGCCTGCCGGCCGGTGAGCGGATCGACGGTCACCGCCTGCACCGAGCCGATCGGCGCCGGCGCCGCAAACCGGTAACCGAGGGCGGCGAGCCGGCTCAGCGTCGCCGCCGCGAAGCCGGCCTCGATCGCCGTGGTCGCTGCCGCCGCGGCGCCGGTCAGCGACAGCCGCGGCGCATCGATCGCCGCCTGCAGGGTCATGCCATGGTCGATCAGATTGAGGGTGATGGCGAACACGGTGGTGATGATGGTGGCACCGCCGGGCGAGCCATAGGCGGCAACCGGCCGTTCGCGGCCGGCGGCATCGCGGACAAAGAGGATCGTCGGCGCCATGCTGGAACGCGGCCGCCGGCCGGGACCCACATCGTTGGCGCCGGGATCGAAGGTGCCGTCAGCGGCACTTGCCGTCGGCCGCAGGTTGAAATCGGTGAGCTGGTTGTTGAGCACAAAGCCGTGCCCCGGCACCATCAGCCCGCTGCCCCACAAGCTCTCGATGGTGGCCGTGGCGGTGACGATGTTGCCCCAGCGGTCGACGATGGACACGTGCGTGGTTTCGTTGCCGCCATCGCCGTCGCGGGGAAGCGCCGCCGGCCGCCACTGGCCAGCCTCGGGCCGCGGGTCGCCGGCGCGCACCATCGCCAGCCGCTGCCCCGGCAGCAGGCAGTAGGCGTCATCGGCGGGGTCGGGATCGGGGCAGCTGGCGGCGCGGCGGCCAACGTAGGCGGGATCGATGAGCCCGGAGACGGGGAGATCGGGGCGGCCGTCCGTGTCGCCCATCCATCGCGCCCGGTCGGCGAAGCACAGGCGCATGGCGTCCATCATGACGTTGAGGGTGTCGGCGGCGCCGAAGCCGAAGCCGGCGGCGCCGTCGTCGAGCGGGAAGCGTTCAACCATCGCCAGCATCTGCATCAGGCACAGGCCGCCGGACGAGGGCGGCGGCATGGTGCGCACGACGGCACCGCGATAGTCGCCGGTGAGCGGCGCCCGCAGCGTCGGGCCGACGGCGGCGGTGGCGGCGAGATCGGCGCACGTCATCCGCCCGGCCAGCTCCGGCCGGCCGCGGCGGTGGGCGCGCTGCGCGGCGATGAGGGCGCGGGCGACGCCGCTTTCATCGGCACAGTCGTAAAAGGCGCCAACGCCGCGCGCCGCCACCGCTTTGAGGGTTGCGGCTAGCTGCGGTTGTACCAGCCGCGTGCCGGCGGCGGGCGGCCTGCCCTGCGGCGCGAAGACGCGGCGCGCCTCGTCGTAGGCCGGGTTGCCGGGCTCGTGGGCGAGACGCCCGCCGGCGCGAACGCCGGCTTCGATGCTGTCGCCGAGGCGGGGCCCGACGACGAACCCATCGGCGGCGAGCCTGATCGCCGGCTCCAGCGCCGCGGCAAGCGACATCGTGCCCCACCGCTCGAGCGCCGCGGCAAGGCCGGCGAGGGCGCTGGGAACGCCGACGGCGATGCCGCTGGTGGAGGCGATGGCAAAGTCGGCGTCGCCAAACATCGCCGGGCTCGCGGCCGCCGGCGCCGTCTCGCGGAAATCGATGGCGATCGTCTCGCCGCTGTCCGCGAGGTGGATCATCATGAAGCCGCCGCCGCCGATGCCGGAACTCTGCGGCTCGACCACGGCCAGTGCCAGCAGCGCGGCGACGGCGGCGTCGATGGCATTGCCACCGGCGTCGAGGACGGCGGCGGCGGCGGTGGCAGCTTCCGGTTCGGAGGTGGCGACGACACCGCCAGTGAACGCCGGGTTCGGTGCCGAGGCCGTGCGCACCACCGGCGGCGGCGCGCCGGGTTCCGCCAGGCTGCAAGCGCCGACGGCGAGGGAGGCGGCAACGGCGGCGAGTAGCGGCAACGGGCCGCCGCGGCGAATAGGGGAAATCCAGCGTTGAACGGCGTCACCCGTGATGCCCGCAAGGATTTCTGAATGAGAATGACTATTATTTTCTATCGCAAGCGCGAGATCGCAAGTTGTCTCATGATCCGGATGCGATCTCAACCGAGAAGCGTGCGAGTTAGACCTATTCGATATCTTGCGGGGCATTGACTGTCGTTGCACTGCGGTGTAACATGTAAATGTTCTAATAAGACTTCTGCTTTCCGGCATGAACGTGGAAGTGGATGATCGCCGGCAGAACAACAGCCGATGGTGCCGTGATGTCGCGCCGATCACAAGGAACAAAAATACAGACGAACGCGTTGACACAGTTGCGGATTTTCATAGCAGCGATGGGATCAGCGGGCCGGGCGGGCGAGCCTTCGTCTTTCCAGCCCGATTTCCGCGGGAGAACAGTATGAGTGCAGTGGCTGCGGCTGCCGGCGCAACGGCGGTGCCGGTCCAATACGATGAGGAAACGATCAAGAAATTCGCCATCGCCACCGTCTTCTGGGGTGTTGTCGGTTTCCTGGTCGGCGTTGTGATCGCTTGGCAACTGGCGTTTCCTCTGCTCAACCTCGATCTCGAATGGACGACGTTTGGCCGCCTGCGGCCGGTGCACACGTCCGCGGTGATCTTTGCCTTCGGCGGCAACGCGCTGTTCGCCACCTCCCTCTATGTTGTCCAGCGCACCAGTCGGGCACCGCTGTTCGGCGGCCGGGCGATGGGCTCGTTTCTGTTCTGGGGCTATCAGGCGGTCATCGTCATGGCCGCCGTCGGCTACGTCTTCGGCATCAGCCAAGGCAAGGAGTATGCGGAGCCCGAGTGGTACGTCGACCTGTGGCTGACCATCGTCTGGGTCGCCTACCTCGTCGCCTTCGTCGGCACGCTGATGCGGCGGCAGGAACCGCACATCTACGTCGCCAACTGGTTTTATCTCGCGTTCATCGTCACCATCGCCATGCTGCATATCGTCAACAATCTGGCGATCCCGGTCAGTGTCTTCGGCACCAAAAGCTACATCGTCTGGGCCGGCGTGCAAGATGCGCTAACGCAGTGGTGGTACGGGCATAATGCCGTCGGTTTCTTCCTCACTGCCGGCTTCCTCGGCATGATGTATTACTTCATTCCGAAGCAGGCAGAGCGGCCGGTTTACTCCTATCGGCTGTCCATTGTTCATTTCTGGACCCTGATCTTCCTTTATATCTGGGCGGGACCGCATCACCTGCACTACACCGCGCTGCCCGACTGGGCGCAGACGCTCGGCATGATCTTTTCGGTGATGCTGTGGATGCCGTCCTGGGGTGGCATGATCAACGGCGTCATGACCCTGTCCGGAGCGTGGGACAAGCTGCGCACCGACCCGGTCCTGCGCTTCCTGGTGGTCTCCGTCGCGTTCTACGGGATGAGCACGTTCGAAGGGCCGCTGATGTCGATCAAGGCGGTCAACGCCCTTAGCCACTTCACCGACTGGACGATCGGCCACGTCCATTCCGGCGCCCTCGGCTGGGTCGCCTTCATCAGCTTCGGCGCGATGTACTACCTGTTTCCCAAGCTGTGGAAACGTGAGCGGCTGTATTCGCTGCGCCTCGTCACCTACCACTTCTGGATCTCGACCATCGGCATCGTCCTCTACATCACCGCGATGTGGATCTCCGGCATCATGCAGGGACTGATGTGGCGGGCCTTCGATCAGCTCGGCTACCTGCAGTACTCGTTCATCGAGACGGTGGAGGCGATGCACCCCTATTACGTGATCCGCGCCATCGGCGGCGTGCTGTTCCTGCTCGGCTCGCTGATCATGGTCTACAACCTGATCCGCACCGTCCGCGGTGATATCCGCACCGAAGCCGCCTTCGCGCGGCCGATCGGCGCCCTCGGCGCGGCTGAGTGAGGGCTACGCCATGAAATTCTCCCACGCCATCCTGGAAAAAAACGTCATTCTGCTGGCCATCGCCACGCTGATCACCGTTTCCATCGGCGGCCTCGTCCAACTGGTGCCGCTGTACACCCTGGAGTCCACCATCGAGGACATCGAGGGTGTGCGCCCCTACACCCCCCTCGAACTGATGGGGCGCAACATCTACGTCCGCGAGGGCTGCTACGTCTGCCACAGCCAGATGATCCGGCCGTTCCGCGACGAAGCCGAACGCTACGGCCACTACAGCCTCGCCGCCGAAAGCAAGTACGACCATCCGTTCCAATGGGGCTCGAAGCGCACCGGCCCCGATTTGGCGCGGGTCGGCGGCAAGTACTCCAACGACTGGCACGTCGCCCACCTGATCGACCCGCGCAGCGTCGTGCCGGAATCGATCATGCCGCCCTACGCCTTCCTGGCGCGCAAGCCGCTGAAGGCCAACGACGTCGTCGCGCACATGCAAACGTTGCGGACGGCGGGCGTGCCCTACACCGACGAGCAACTCGCTGCCGCCCGCCAGGACCTGCTCAGCCAGGCCAACCCGGACGCGGGGGATGCGGACGCCTTGCTGGCCCGCTATCCGAAGGCGGTGATCGGCGATTTCGACGGCCATCCGGACCGCGTCACCGAACTGGACGCGGTGGTTGCCTACCTGCAGATGCTCGGCACCCTCGTCGACTTCACCAGCTACAAGCCCGAACTCGACTACCGGTAACGGCGCGACGGGTAAGGAATCAGCGATGGATCTCGACGCCGCCTATCGCCTCCTCCGGGAGTTCTGGGTCGTCTGGATGATGATCCTGTTCTTCGCGATCGTCTTCTGGGCCTACCGGCCGAAGAACAAGAAGCGGTTCGAAGACGCGGCGCGGATCCCGTTCAAAGACGATCAATAAAGGAGAAACGTGATCATGGCCGGACCCGAAGTGGATCGCCTGACCGGTACCGCAACGACGGGCCACGAGTGGGATGGCATCCGCGAACTCAACACACCGTTGCCGAAGTGGTGGCTATACGTTTTCTATGCGACGATTCTGTTTTCCGTCGTCTACTGTTTCTTCCGTCCCGCTTGGCCACTGCCGTGGGGCGGCTACACCACCGGCTTCGGCAGCTGGTCGTCCCGGGCCGATCTGAATGAGCGGATGGCCGCCCTGGAACAGGAGCGGGCGGTGTGGATGGACCAGATCCGTGACACGCCGCTCGATCAGATCGTCAATAATCCGGACCTGCTGACCGTTGCGACGGTTGGTGGCCGAGCGATCTTCGGCGATAACTGCGCGCCGTGCCACGGCACCGGCGGCGTCGGCCGGCCGGGTGGCTTTCCCGTGCTGCTGGATGACGACTGGATCTGGGGCGGCACCCTCGGCGACATCCACACGACGGTCACCCACGGCATCCGCAACGCCGCCGACCCCGACGCCCGCCTTTCGCAGATGCCGGCTTACGGTGCCGACGGGATCTTGACGCGCGAGCAGATCGCCGCCGTCACCGATCACCTGTTCGCCTTGCGCGGCGCGGGGCCGGAGAACCCCGCCGGCAAGGAGATCTGGGCGGAGAACTGCGCCGCCTGCCACGGCGATCTCGGCCATGGCAACCCCGAACTGGGCGCGCCGAACTTGGTCGACCAGATCTGGCTCTACGGCGGCAGCCGCGCCGAAATCATGGCGCAGATCACCAAGCCGCGCCATGGCGTGATGCCGCCATGGGCCGGCCGGCTGACCGACGAGCAAATCAAGCAGGTGACGCTCTATGTGCATCAGCTCGGCGGCGGTCAGTGAGGGCGGCCTCGCCGCCCCCATTGATTTGACGCCGATGCAATATGAGAGGATGGTTATGTGCCGGGCGGTGGCATGATCGAGGCGGCCTGATCCTGCCAGGGCCGTCCGGCGCCCGGGGCGATGCCGCCACCCCAACGCCGCCGCGATCGAAGCTCCGGCCGCGGCGGGCTTGCCCGCGGCGTGGCGGGCCGTGATCAGGACGTACGCGACCATGGATACAATCGAGTCGGCTGCTGTCGAGCCCACCGCTTCCGATACCAACGCTGCCGCCGGCACCCCGCCGCCGCGCCGCCGGCGGGCCAGCGCCGCGCCGTTCAGCTTGCAGCAGAAGGGCGTCATCGGCGCCGACGCCGATAGCCAGCCCCTGTACATCGACCGGGTCAAGGTGCAGGCGCGCGCCGTCAGCGGCAATTGGCGCACGATCAAGTGGTGGGTGCTCGGCGTGCTGTTGACCCTTTATTACATCGGACCGTGGCTCCGCTGGGACCGCGGCCCCGGCGCCCCCGACCAGGCGCTGCTCATCGATATGCCGGGCCGCCGCGCCTACTTCTTCTGGGTCGAGATCTGGCCCCAGGAGGTCTATTACCTTACCGGCCTGCTCATCCTCGGCGCCGTCGGCCTGTTCCTGGTGACCGCCTGGTTCGGGCGCGTCTGGTGCGGCTTCACCTGCCCGCAGACCGTATGGACCGACCTGTTCATGTGGGTTGAGCGCAAGATCGAGGGCGATCGCAACGCCCGCATCCGTCTCGATGCGGCGCCGTGGACATGGAACAAGGCGGGAAAAAAGATCGCCAAGCATGGCGCGTGGCTGTTGATCGCGCTCGCCACCGGCGGTGCCTGGATCATGTACTTTAACGATGCGCCGACGCTCGTCGGCCAGCTGGTCACCTTCGAGGCCAGCCCGACCATTTACGGGTTCATCGCGCTGTTCACGCTGACCACCTACCTGCTGGCGGGATGGGCGCGCGAGCAGGTCTGCATCTATATGTGTCCGTGGCCGCGCTTTCAGGGCGCGATGTTCGACGAGGACAGCCTGATCGTCACCTATGAGGGCTGGCGCGGCGAGCCGCGCGGGCCAGCCAGGAAGGGCCAGTCGTTCGAAGGCCGCGGCGACTGCGTCGACTGCGGCATGTGCTGGCAGGTCTGCCCCACCGGCGTTGACATCCGCGAAGGTCAGCAGATGGCCTGCATCGGCTGCGCTCTGTGCGTCGACGCCTGCAACAGCATCATGGACCGCTTCGGCCGCCCGCGCGAGCTGATCACCTACGACTCCATCCGCAATCAGGTGGCGCGCGAGCACCGCCAGCCGACCGCCATCAAGCTCATCCGGCCGCGGGCCATCGCCTACATCGTCGTCATGCTGATCGTTGCCGCGGTGATGACGTGGAGCCTTTCCACCCGCTCCCGCCTCGACGTCAGCGTGCTGCCCGACCGCCAGCCGCTGTTTGTCAAACTGTCCGACGGCTCTTATCGTAACGGCTTTACCTTCAAGATCCTCAACATGAAGCGCGAGCCGAAAACCTACCAGCTGGCCACCGATGGCTTGACTGGCGCCGAAATCACCGTCGGCGGCTATCAGGCGACGCCCGCCCCCTATGTGGAGCTGCCGGTGGGGCCAGATCAAATCGGCACCTTCCGCGTCTTCGTGCGTGCGCCAAGCGAGGTGCTGACCGGCAAGGCGACCGATTTCAAGTTCTTCCTCATCGACATGGAGACACGCGAGTTGATCAATCACGCTGCCGTGTTTCACGGGCCCGGCGTGTGAGCCGCGACCTCGTGAACGCCGCGGTGCCGCGCCGCCGCGCCGCCGGCTGGTGGTATCCGTGGATCTTCGTCGGCGGCATGCTGTTCGTTATCGCCGTCAACATGGTCCTCGTCGCCGCGGCGATCGGAACCTTTCCCGGCCTGGAGACGGCGGACCACTATCGCAAGGGTCTTGCCTACAACACCAATCTGGCGGCGGCGCGGGCGCAGTCCGAGCGTGGCTGGCAGGCGGCGATCGTCTTCGATGCCGATGCCTCAGCGGCGCTGTCCGGCCGCCATGCCGGCGCCCTGTCCGTTCGCTTCGTCGACCGCAACGGCGCGCCGCTCGATGGCCTTGCCGTGTCGGCGCTGATGACGCGGCCGGCGAAGGCGGGTTACGACTTGGAGGTGCCGCTCGCCAGCGTCGGCGGCGGGCTGTACCGGGCGGAGGTGTCGCTGCCCTTGCCCGGACATTGGCAGGCCCGTATTCTCGCGGCCGCCAGCGGGGACCGCTTCCAGACGACGCAGCGCATTTTCGTGCCATGAACTGTTCGGGCCATGATCGGGCGGCGGTGACCTGAGCCAGCCCTTGCCGCCGCCCCGTGCTTTCGCCGGCGCCGACGCCTCGGCGGTGCCACCTGCCGGCCGTTGCCGGCACTGTGGCCTGCCGGTGACGGCAGCGCCGACCGGCACCGTTGATCGCGAAGGCCCGTTCTGCTGTTCGGGCTGCGCCGCCGCCTACCGGCTCGTCTGCGGCTGCGGCCTGGATGACTACTACCGCCGCCGGCAGCTGGATCCCGATGTGCCACCACCGAAACCGGACGATGATGCGGCCAGCGTCGATTACGCATCCTGGGTGCGCACCGATGAGGCCGGTGAGGCGAGGCTTGCCCTCATCGTCGAAGGGCTGCACTGCGCCGCCTGCGTCTGGCTGATCGAATCGCTGCTGTCGCGCCGGCCCGGCGTGATTTCCGCCCGCGTCAACATGACGACGCGCCGTCTCGTCCTCATCTGGCGGGAACAGGAAACCACCGCCGAGGTGCTCGCCGGCCTGATCAACGGCCTTGGCTACCGCGTCGTGCCCTATGACCCGGCGCTGCTGGGCCGCGCGCAACACCGGCGCGAGCGCGAGCTGCTGCGCGCCATGGCGGTTGCCGGCTTCGCCTTCGGCAACGTCATGCTGCTCTCGGTCTCCGTGTGGGCCGGGCACAGCGAAGGCATGGACGCGGTGACGCGGGAGTTTCTGCACTGGTTCTCCGCCCTCGTCGCACTGCCGGCGATTGCCTACGCCGGCCGGCCCTTCTTCCGCTCCGCACTCGCCGTTCTGGCGCACGGCCGCACCAACATGGATGTACCGATCTCGATCGGCGTGACCCTCGCCGCCGGCATGAGCCTTGCCGAAACCATCCGCGGCGGTCCGCACGCCTACTTCGACGCGGCCATCGGTCTGTTGTTTTTCCTTCTCGTCGGCCGCTACCTGGAGAGCCGGGCGCGCGGCCGCGCCCGCTCCGCCGCCGAACAGATGCTGGCGCTGGCCGCCCGCGCCGTCACCGTCGTTGCCGACGACGGCACCCGCCGGGTGTTGCCGCCGACGCAGGTAGCGGTCGGCATGCGCGCGTTCGTCGCCGCCGGCGAACGGATCGGCGTCGATGGCGTCCTCGTCGAGGGGGAGACGGAAATCGACACCGCGCTCATCGATGGCGAGAGCCTGCCCAAACGCGCCGGCCCCGGCACTGCGGTGTTCGCCGGCACGCTGAACGTCGGCGGGCCGATTCTCGTCCGCGCCACCGCCGTCGGCGATGGCACGCTGCTCGCCGAGATGGCGCGCCTGCTGGAGGCGGCGGA